>NZ_JBWCCN010000002.1:0-447832 GCF_056279485.1 Pseudomonas sp. TE12508
TTTTTGGGTGTCCTTAAAAATTGGGGGGGGGGGGGGGGGGGGCCGGCTTGGGGGCGGGGGGGTCCACCCGGCCACCCGGTTTTCGCCCCCCCCCCCCCCCCCCCCCGCTCCCACAGGGGCCGCATTCCTTCTGTCTATTCGCGGTATCCTGCTTGTTCTGAATACGGATTTTTTTCCATGCTGGTGATTTCCAACAACGTGCATCTGCCGGATGCCGAGATCGAGTTGACGGCCATTCGCGCCCAAGGCGCCGGTGGGCAGAACGTAAATAAGGTTTCCAGCGCCATGCACCTGCGCTTCGACATTCCGGCCTCGTCCTTGCCCGAGTTCTACAAGGAACGGCTGCTGGCGCTGCGTGACAGTCGCATCACCAGCGACGGCGTGTTGATCATCAAGGCTCAGCAATATCGCACGCAGGAACAGAACCGCGCCGATGCGCTGGAGCGCCTGACCGAGTTGATCCTCAGTGCCACCAAAGTCGAGAAGAAGCGCCGTCCGACCAAGCCGACCCTCGGTTCGAAGAAGCGTCGGCTCGAATCCAAGACCAAGCGCGGCAGCATCAAGGCTGGGCGCGGAAAGGTCGACTTTTAACGCGCTTCTCTTTCTTCGCGATACTTTGGCGCCTGCCGGTACAAGTAAACGCTTAGTATCAATCCGCTCAAAGCGGCCAACGCAGCAAACAGGAAGATCGAGGCAAACCCGAATCCAGCCGCAATCGCACCCGCCAGCGGTCCGGTGATCCCCAGCGACAAATCGATGAACAACGAATACGCCCCGACTGCCGCGCCACGGCTGGAGGCGGGCACCAGGTTGACCGCTTCCACGCCCAAGGCCGGGAACACCAGCGAAAAACCGAAACCGCTCAGCGCCGCGCCGGCCAGTGCCCAATGGGCATCGGGTGCCAGCCACAGCAGCAACAGTCCGAGGGTTTCCACCGACAAGCAGGCAATCGCCACGCGAAAGCCGCCGAGGCGATTGATCAGGTTACCGAACAACAATCGCGCACCGATAAAACTGGCGCCAAACAGGCTCAGGCACAGCACCGCGTTGGACCACTGCTGAGTGGCGTAATACAGGGTAATGAATGTGGCGATGGTGCCAAAGCCGATGGAACCCAAGGCCAGACCGCAACCGTGAGGAAACACCCGCCCCAGCACGTGCATGAACGGCAGGCGTTCGCCGACAACGATCGGTGCGGCGGTTTTTGGCCAGGCCAGCGCCAGACCCAGAACGGCCAACAGCACGATACTCACGCCCATGCTCCACAAACCCAGTTGACTCACCAGTAACACCCCCAGCGGCGCGCCGACCGCCAGCGCACCGTAACTGGCGATGCCGTTCCAGGAGATGACCTTGGCGGTGTTCGCTGCGCCGACCCGGCCGATGCCCCAGCCGATCGACCCGGAACCGACCAGGCTTTCCGCGCTGCCGAGCACCAGTCGGCCGATCAACAGGCTGATCAGGCTTAATGTCGGCAGGCTTTGCGTCCAGGCCGAAATCAACATGAACACACCGCTCAAACCACAGCCGGCGAGGCCGTACATCACCGCCAGTTTGCTGCCCTTGTTGTCGATGATGCGCCCGGCGTAAGGACGGCTGAGCAGGGTGGCCAGGTATTGCACGCTGATCACCAGCCCGGCGATCACGGCGCCGAAACCGAGGTCGCTGTGGACGTAGCCCGGCAATACAGCCAGGGGAATGCCGATATTCAGGTAACCGATGAACGTGAACAGGACGATGGAAACGACTTGCAGCGTGACCGCCATGGGGCGCTGGGTTTCTGACATGGGTAAAGGTCCACGGGGCAGCAGGATAGATAGGCTGCTTATGATAGCGGCGTGAACGGTCGCGGGGCGTGAAAAAGTAAAACTATTTGCCAGGCGGGGTGAGTCAGGTTTTGGCGGGGGCAACCAGTTGCGTCGTGACCAGAGCGGCCAGGGCGTTTTCTTCGCTGCCGAAGCGGGCCAGCAACGCGGCTTGTTTCTCGGGGGAAAGGCGGTTCCAGATCTCGATCATCTTCTCGGCGGTGCCGATCAGGACGCTGGCCTGGGTTGCACTGAATTCGTCGGTCATGGGAAAGCTCAAGGTTCAGGCGGTGTGGAAAGCGCATATTAGCGCTTTCCACACGGTCTGGTCGTGCGGGTGGATCAGTCTTCGCTGTCGGCCTGGCGGCGTTCAGGTGCTTCTTTCATCTCGGGCTGTTGGGCACCGGCTTGTTGCGTGGTTGTCTGCTCAGTTTCGTGCAGGCTTGGGAAGGGGAGATTAGGGATCTCGTGCATGTCGCGCTCCTCGCTAAGTCTGTTGATAGATCTGGTAGATCCGCGCTTTTAAAAAAGCCTGCGCAGGATACAGCAGGAGAAATGACAAATAGACTTTTATATCCATTTGTTGCGACGGATGGGATTGTCTAGACAGGTCTGTGTAGGCGCTGGTGGAGCCTGCGATGATCGTTCCCACGCTCTGCGTGGGAATGCCTCAATGGACGCTCTGCGTCCGCTGTTGGGACGCGGAGCGTCCCGGGCTGCATTCCCACGCGGAGCGTGGGAACGATCATTGGGGGAGGGTTATTTGCAGACGTCAGCGATGGCTTCTGCCAGCAGATCCAGGCGTGTCGCATCAATCCCCGCCACGTTAGCCCGGCCTGAGCTGACCATGTAAACGCTGTGGCGTTCACGCAGCTGTTTGACCTGCTCCGACGACAAACCGGTGTAGGAAAACATCCCGCGTTGCACACCGATGTGCGCAAATCGCTCGCGCAAGCCATGGGGTTCAAGTGCTTCGACCAGACCGCTGCGCAACTGGGCGATACGCAAACGCATGGCTTCCACTTCGTCGGCCCAGCGGCTTTTCAGCTCTGGATCGCCGAGGATGGTCGCGACCACGGCGGCGCCATGATCCGGTGGCGTCGACCATAGGTTACGGGCGATGTTGGCCAGTTGGCTGCGGATATCCACCAGCTTGTCGGCGGTTTTCGCGCAGACAATCAGTGCGCCGGTGCGGTCGCGGTACAGGCCGAAGTTCTTCGAGCAGGAACTGGTGATCAGCACTTCCGGCAACTCGGCGGCGAACAACCGCGTCGACCAGGCATCTTGCTCCAGGCCGTCGCCGAACCCCTGATAGGCGAAGTCGATCAGAGGTAGCAAATCGCGACTGCGTACCACGTCCAGCACCCGACGCCAATCGTCATGGGACAAATCGAAACCGGTCGGGTTGTGGCAGCATGCGTGCAGCAGCACCACATCGCCTTTGGGTGCTTGATTGAGCACCGCCAGCATCGCTTCCACATCGAGACGGTTGTCGCTGCCCACGTACGGGTAATGACTGACCTTGACCCCGGCCGCCGCGAAAATGGTTTCGTGGATCGGCCAGGTCGGGTTGCTCAACCACACGCCACGGCCCGGCAAGCATTGGGCGATGAAGTCAGCGCTCAAACGCAATGCGCCAGTGCCGCCCGGCGTTTGAGTGGCGCCGGCCCGTTGTTCGGCGATCAGCGCTGAATCAGCGCCAAGCACCAACTCGTTGATCACCTTGCCGAACGCTGCATCGCCGTGACCGCCGATGTAGGTCTTGGTGGGCTGACGATCCACCAGGCGCTGCTCGGCGAGCTTCACCGCTTCGGGGATTGGCGTCAGGCCCTGGGCGTCTTTGTAGACACCCACGCCAAGGTCGAATTTGCGCGGGTTAGGGTCCTGCGCAAAGGCCTCCATCAGGCCGAGAATCGGGTCGCCTGGTACTCGACCGATGGCGTCGAAATGCATTATTTGCGGCCCTCGGCGTTCTTCGCCACTTCGTCAGTGCGCGCGGCCATGATGAAATCGTTGCGGTGCAGGCCTTTGATGGAGTGGCTCCACCAGGTCACGGTGACTTTGCCCCACTCGGTCAGCAGGCCTGGGTGGTGACCTTCGGCCTCGGAAATTTCACCGACGGCGTTGGTGAACGCCAGCGCGTGTTTGAAGTTCTTGAACAGGAAAACTTTTTCCAGCTGCATCACGCTGTCGCGAACTTCGATGTTCCAGTCAGGGATCTGCTTGATCAGGATCGGCAATTCTTCGTCGCTGACCTGAGGGGCGTCGGCGCGGCAGGCTTCGCAATGGGCTTGGTTTAATGTGGACATGATGTGTTCCTGAAATCGAGTGTTTTGAAAAACGGTCGTCAGTGGGACCACGCTAAAGCAAAGCGGCGATCCGTAACAGACTCACTTGATGCCAAAAGACGCGGGTCACGCGGCTTTTGGCGGAAATTTCGGCGCGCGCAACCCCAGCTGCATACCTTGCTTGACCATGCCCATGATGTCTTCGTGGGCCAGATCGAACAGGCGCTTGAGGTTCGGCAGGACAAAGTACAGCGGTTGCAGAATGTCGATGCGGTACGGCGTGCGCATGCATTCCAGCGGGTCGAAGGCCTGATGCTCAGGCTCGTTCGACAAGCAGTAAACGGTTTCTTTGGGCGAGGACAGAATGCCGCCGCCATAGATGCGCAGGCCTTGCGGCGTGTCGACCAGGCCGAACTCGATGGTCATCCAGTACAGGCGCGCCAGGTACACGCGTTCTTCCTTGGAGGCCTGTAGGCCCAGTTTGCCGTAGGTGTGGGTGAATTCGGCAAACCAGGGGGTGGTCAGCAGCGGACAGTGGCCAAAGATCTCGTGGAAAATGTCCGGTTCTTGCAGGTAATCCAGCTCTTCGCGGGTACGAATAAACGTCGCCACCGGGAACTGCTTGTTCGCCAGCAATTCGAAAAAGGTCTGGAAGGGAATCAGTGCGGGGACTCGGGCAACCTGCCAACCGGTGGTTTCACCGAGGACCTTGTTGATTTCACCGAGTTGCGGAATGCGGTCGTGGGGCAGACCGAGTTTTTCGATACCGTCCAGGTATTCCTGGCACGCACGGCCCTCGACCACTTTCAGTTGGCGAGTGATCAGCGTGTTCCACACCGCGTGTTCTTCGGCGGGGTAGTCGATAAAACCTTGCGCATCGGGCTCACGAGCCACGTATTGCGTCTGCTTCATGCTGCTCTCCTGCTAGGGGATTCGTTCTTGTTGTGTGTACAGCTATGGACCTAGAAATACTCCAAGGCGTGCGGTGTTGCAGCAGGTGATTGTCGTTGCATGCAGGAAAAATCTGCACTTTTCGTAAAATATTCGTTACGGATTGATCGCTGTGGCGCAAGTATTGATATTTGCGGGTTTGAAATGGCTCACAGGTGTCACATAATCTTGACGACTATTTGAGTGCCTCGGCAGAAAAATACGTCGGTCTGGCAAGTACCCCTGTGGGAGCGGGTTGTGGTGAGGGGGCTTGCCCCCGTTGGGCTGCGAAGCAGCCCCAAAATCTCTGATGCGCCAAAGATCTTGTGAGTGCTGCGCACTCAAACGGGGGCAAGCCCCCTCACCACGGCCCGCTCCCACAGGTTGTGCGCTCGGCATCAACCTCACTCACCGTTTTGTGGGCCTTTATATGCGTATCAAAGTTCACTGCCAGAACCGCATCGGTATTCTGCGCGACATTCTCAACCTGCTGGTCGAGTACGGGATCAACGTCGCTCGCGGCGAAGTGGGCGGTGAGCACGGCAATGCGATCTACCTGCACTGCCCGAACCTGATCAACATTCAGTTTCAGGCGTTGCGTCCGAAGTTTGAGGCGATTGGCGGAGTATTCGGCGTCAAGCGCGTAGGGCTGATGCCCAGCGAGCGTCGGCACATGGAGCTCAATGCCTTGCTTGGTGCCTTGGAGTTTCCGGTGCTGTCGATCGACATGGGCGGCTCCATCGTCGCGGCCAACCGTGCGGCTGCGCAGTTGCTCGGGGTGCGGGTGGACGAGGTGCCGGGGATTCCGCTGTCGCGGTACGCCGAGGATTTCGATCTGCCGGAACTGGTGCGGGCCAACAAGTCACGGATCAACGGCTTGCGGGTCAAGGTCAAGGGCGATGTGTTTCTCGCCGACATCGCGCCGCTGCAATCGGAGCATGACGAAAGCGAGGCCATGGCCGGTGCGGTGTTGACGTTGCACCGGGCGGACCGGGTGGGCGAGCGCATCTATAACGTGCGCAAGCAGGAATTGCGCGGCTTCGACAGTATTTTCCAAAGCTCGAAAGTGATGGCGGCGGTGGTGCGCGAAGCGCGGCGCATGGCCCCGCTGGATGCGCCGCTATTGATAGAAGGCGAAACCGGCACCGGCAAAGAGTTGTTGGCGCGGGCCTGTCACTTGGCGAGCCCGCGTGGGCAGTCACCGTTGATGGCGCTCAACTGTGCCGGTCTGCCGGAGTCCATGGCCGAGACCGAATTGTTCGGCTACGGTCCTGGTGCCTTCGAAGGCGCGCGGGCCGAAGGCAAGCTTGGGCTGTTGGAGCTGACGGCGGGCGGTACGTTGTTCCTCGACGGCGTCGGTGAAATGAGCCCTCGCTTGCAGGTGAAATTGCTGCGCTTTCTGCAGGACGGTTGCTTCCGTCGTGTCGGCAGCGATGAAGAGGTCTATCTGGATGTGCGGGTGATCTGCGCAACGCAAGTGGATTTGTCCGAGCTGTGCGCTCGCGGTGAGTTTCGCCAGGATTTGTACCACCGTTTGAACGTGCTCTCGCTGCACATCCCGCCGCTGCGCGAATGCCTCGACGGACTGGCGCCGCTGGTGGAGCACTTCCTCGATCAGGCCAGTCGGCAGATCGGTTGCCCGTTGCCGAAACTGGCGCCAGCGGCCATGGAACGGCTCAGTCACTATCACTGGCCGGGCAATGTGCGACAGTTGGAAAACGTACTGTTCCAGGCGGTTTCCCTGTGCGACGGCGGGACGGTCAAAGCTGAACATATTCGTCTGCCGGATTACGGTGTGCGTCAGCCCCTCGGCGATTTTTCGCTTGAGGGTGGTTTGGACGAGATTGTCGGGCGCTTTGAGAAAGCGGTGCTGGAGCGTTTGTATTCCGAGCATCCGAGCAGTCGGCAACTGGGCAAGCGGTTGGGGGTTTCGCATACGACCATTGCCAATAAGTTGCGTGAGTATGAGGTTGGTAAAGACAACACCTGACTGATCGTTCCCACGCTCTGCGTGGGAATGCCTCAATGGACGCTCTGCGTCCGCTCTTGGGACGCGGAGCGTCCCGGGCTGCATTCCCACGCAGAGCGTGGGAACGATCAGGTGACGGAAACTGAGGATTGCCGCGAAGCGGCATAACACCGCCGGTTTTTCGTCTTCGATACATTCCCCCAATCCCCTCTGAATCCCTCAAGTCCTTTGTTTGCCGGGCCCTGCGCCGCCAGAAAAAAGTTGGTCTGCAAATTGCTTATGGCTCAGCAGTACAGCGGTGGGCGGCAAACGTCCGGCATGCAGAGGAAAGAGTGTGGACAAGTACCTTTATGTGGCAATGACCGGCGCCAGCCAGAATGCACTGGCGCAGAAGGCTCATGCCAACAACCTGGCGAACATCTCTACCAACGGTTTTCAGAAGGACCTGGAACAGGCTCGTTCGATGCCAGTGTTTGGTGACAGCTTTCCGGCGCGTGCGTTTGCCATGAGCGAACGTCCGGCCACCGACTTCTCCCCTGGCTCGCTGGTAGAAACCGGTCGCGACCTCGATGTCGCGGTGCAAGGCAACGGCTGGATCGCCGTGCAGAACCCCGATGGCGGTGAAAGCTACGTGCGCACCGGCAGCTTGAACGTTGACGCCCTGGGCGTGCTGCGTGCCGGCAACGGTATGCCGGTGGTAGGCAATGGCGGGCCGATTGCCGTGCCGCCCGAGCAGCAAATCGAAGTCGGCGAAGACGGCACCATCAGTATTCGTGCGATGGGCGAAGGTCCACGGGTGATGGCCGAAGTCGACCGCATCAAACTGGTCAACCCGGACTTCAAGAACATGACCAAAGGCCTGGACGGTTCGATCCACACCAAGGACGGCAAGCCGGCGCAGGCCGATGCCAACGTCAAACTGGTGTCCGGGTTCCTTGAGTCGAGCAACGTCAATGCCGTGGAAGAAATGACTTCGGTGCTGGCGCTGGCCAAGCAGTTCGAGCTGCACATCAAGATGATGAACACCGCCAAAGACGATGACCAGGCCATGGCTCGGGTCTTGCAGATCAGCTAATTATCAGAACGTCGCGCCGTAAAACAGGCGCACGAGGAGAATCGAATGCTTCCGGCTCTATGGGTTGCCAAAACAGGTCTGTCCGCCCAGGACACCAACCTCACCACCATTTCCAACAACCTGGCGAACGTATCGACCACGGGTTTCAAACGTGACCGCGCCGAGTTCCAGGACTTGCTGTATCAGATCAAACGCCAGCCAGGCGCCCAGTCGACCCAGGACAGCGAATTGCCGTCGGGTCTGCAAGTGGGTACCGGTGTGCGCATCGTCGGCACCCAGAAAAACTTCACCGCCGGCAGCCTGCAAACCACCGAGCAACCGTTGGACATGGCCATCGACGGTCGCGGTTTCTTCCAGATCCTGCAGCCGGACGGCACCACGTCCTACACCCGTGACGGTACGTTCCACCTGGATTCCAACGGCCAGATCGTCAACGCCAGCGGTTTCGCCCTTGAACCGGCTATTGTCATTCCGAACGACGCCCAGACCTTCACCGTCGGTCGTGACGGCACCGTGTCCATCACCGTCGCCGGCAACCCGGCCTCTCAGGTGATCGGCAACCTGCAAACCGCCGACTTCATCAACCCGGCCGGTCTGCAAGCGGTGGGTAACAACCTGTTCCTGGAAACCGCTGCCAGTGGCGCGCCGCAAGTCGGCACCCCGGGCCTCGCCGGTTTCGGCACCACGCTGCAGAACACTCTGGAAACCTCGAACGTCAGCACCGTAGAAGAGATGGTCAACATGATCACCACTCAGCGCGCCTACGAGATGAACTCCAAGGTGATCTCCACCGCCGATCAGATGCTCTCGTTCGTAACGCAGAATCTGTAATCAAGTCTATGAGGCGGCCATGAGGCCGCCTGCAACACCGTGAGGTAGGGTCATGAATCGCTTTGTATCTGTTCTGGCACTGAGTGGGGTCGTCGTGCTCGCGGGCTGCGTCGCTCCGCCGCCCAAGCCCAATGACCCTTACTACGCCCCGGTGTTGCCGCGCACGCCGCTGCCGGCTGCCGCCAATAACGGCTCGATCTACCAGGCCGGTTTCGAACAGAACCTGTACAGCGACCGCAAGGCGTTCCGGGTCGGTGACATCATCACCATCACCCTGAACGAGCGCACCCAGGCGAGCAAGAACGCCAACTCGCAGATCGACAAGAACAGCAAGACCGACATCGGCCTGAGCTCGTTTTTCGGGGGCGGCCTGAGCACCAGTGATCCAGTGGGCAGCGGTAGCCTGAGTCTGGACGTCGGTTATGAAGGTGACCGCGCCACCAAGGGCGACAGCAAGTCCGGCCAGAGCAACAGCCTGACCGGTTCGATCACCGTGACCGTCGCCGACGTGTTGCCCAACGGCATCATCGCCGTGCGCGGCGAGAAGTGGCTGACCCTGAATACCGGTGATGAGCTGGTGCGGATTGCCGGCCTCGTTCGCGCCGATGACATCGCCACCGACAACACCGTGTCGTCGACCCGCGTCGCCGATGCACGCATCACCTATTCGGGCACCGGTGCGTTTGCCGATGCGAGTCAGCCAGGCTGGTTCGACCGTTTCTTCCTCAGCCCGCTGTTCCCTTTCTAGGTGGCTATGTTGAATCTTAAACACCTGATGGTGGGCGTCCTCTTGCTGTCCGCGGCCTTCGACGCTCAAGCCGAGCGGCTGAAGGACATCGCCAGTATTTCCGGCGTGCGTTCCAACCAATTGATCGGCTACGGTCTGGTAGTCGGGCTTAACGGCACCGGCGATCAGACGACCCAGACCCCGTTCACCCTGCAGACCTTCAACAACATGCTTTCGCAGTTCGGCATCAAGGTGCCGGCAGGTTCGGGCAACGTGCAATTGAAGAACGTCGCGGCGGTGTCGATCAGTGCTGATCTGCCGGCGTTCGCCAAGCCGGGTCAACAGATAGATATCACCGTTGCGTCCATCGGTAACTCCAAGAGCCTGCGTGGCGGTACGTTGTTGCTGACGCCGCTCAAAGGGATCGACGGCAACGTCTACGCCGTCGCTCAGGGCAACCTGGTGGTTGGCGGTTTCGATGCCGAAGGACGTGACGGTTCGAAGATCACCGTCAACGTTCCGTCGGCCGGTCGCATCCCTGGCGGTGCGTCGGTCGAGCGTGCCGTGCCAAGCGGTTTCAATCAGGGCAACAGCCTGACCCTGAACCTCAACCGTTCGGACTTCACTACCGCCAAGCGCATCGTCGACAAGATCAACAACATGCTTGGCCCTGGCGTCGCTCAGGCCATCGACGGTGGTTCGATTCGCGTGACTGCGCCACTCGACCCGAGCCAGCGGGTCGACTATTTGTCGATCCTCGAAAACCTCGAAGTCGACCCGGGCCAGGCGGTGGCGAAAGTCATCATCAACTCGCGCACCGGCACCATCGTGATCGGCCAGAACGTCAAGGTTTCCCCGGCCGCCGTGACCCACGGCAGCCTGACCGTAACCATCACCGAAGACCCGATCGTCAGCCAGCCCGGCCCTTTGTCCAATGGGCAGACGGCAGTGGTGCCGCGCTCGCGGGTCAACGCTCAGCAAGAAGCCAAGCCGATGTTCAAGTTTGGCCCGGGCACCACTCTCGACGAAATCGTCCGTGCGGTGAACCAGGTCGGCGCGGCACCGGGTGACTTGATGGCGATCCTCGAAGCGCTGAAGCAGGCCGGTGCGTTGCAAGCCGATCTGATCGTAATCTGAGGGCGGCGACCATGGATATGCGCAAAAGCGGTCTGGTCAGCAGCAGCGATTCGGGTTCCTACTCGGACCTGAATCGCCTGAACCAGCTCAAGGTCGGCGACAAGAACAGCGATGCGAACATGCGCAAAGTGGCGCAGGAATTCGAATCGCTATTTCTTGGTGAAATGCTCAAGTCCATGCGTTCGGCCACCGAAGCGCTGGGCCAGGACAACCCGCTCAACACGCCGGCAGCCAAGCAATACCAGGAAATGTACGACCAGCAGTTGGCCGTTTCCCTGTCCCGCGAAGGCGGCGGTATTGGCCTGGCGGACGTACTGATGCGCCAGATGTCGAAGAACAAACCGATGGCGCCGGGTGAGGCGGCAGCAGCGTCTGCCGCCAAGCAAGCTGCCGCGAAAGCCGCCGTGGAAACACCGATTGCCGCCGGTACGGTCGCCACCAACGGGCCGCTGTCGCGTCTCAATGGTGAGCGCCCGTTGTGGGCTTCGCGCTCGGTGAAGACGCCGACAAGCGCGGGCGAGGGCGCTCATCGCAATGACATGGCGCTGATCAATCAGCGGCGTCTGGCGCTGCCGCCGAAACTGGCTGATCGTTTGCTCGCCGGGCTGGTGCCGTCGGCATCGACCGCTGCAACAACCGCCACAACGGCGCAGAACACTATCCAGATGCCGCAGAGCACCAAGACCGGTTCCGGCCCTCTGTACAACGGCGATTGGCTGGCTGGGCAAACGGATACAGCGGCCAGCGGGCGCCTGCAGATTTATGGGCGTTCCATGGCTCAAATACCCCTGGCGCCGGCGAAGAAAGCCTTCAGTTCCGCCGACGAATTCGTCAACACCATGCTGCCAATGGCCAAAGAAGCTGCCGACCGTATCGGTGTCGATCCACGTTACCTGGTGGCTCAGGCTGCCCTGGAAACCGGTTGGGGCAAATCGGTCATGCGCGCCCAGGATGGCAGCAGCCACAACCTGTTCGGCATCAAGGCCAGCAGTAACTGGAAGGGCGATTCGGCGCGGGCGATCACCAGCGAATTCAGAAACGGCGAGATGGTCAAGGAGACGGCCGAGTTCCGTTCCTACGGCTCTTACAAAGACAGCTTCCATGACCTTGTAACGCTGCTGCAAAGCAATAATCGCTATCAAGATGTGCTGAAGTCGGCCGATAACCCAGAACAGTTTGTACGCGAGTTGCAAAAAGCCGGGTATGCAACCGACCCGGATTACGCAAGCAAGATTTCGCAGATAGCCAAGCAGATGACGAGTTACCAAAACTACGCTGCGGCGGGCGCTTCCACTACGCCTTTATAGGCATAAGGCATAAGGTCTGAACCATGAGTTTGCTCAATATCGGGATGTCGGGTTTATCCGCGGGCCAAACCGCGTTGATGGTTACCGGTAATAACATTGCCAACGCCGACACCTCCGGTTATTCACGCCAACAAACCGTGCAAGGCACCAAGGCCTCGAATCAGTTCGGCAATGTCTTTATCGGCAGCGGTACGACCCTCGCTGATGTACGTCGGGTGTACAACAGCTACCTCGATGCGCAGCTGCAGACCACCACTTCGCTTAACAGCGACTCGGCTGCCTACGCCGGGCAGATCAGCCCGCTCGATGCCTTGCTGTCGGACAGCGGCACAGGCCTCAATGGCGCCTTGACCAAGTTCTTCGCCTCGGTACAGAACGTCAATGCCAAACCGGGTGACGATGCTTCCCGGCAACTGCTGCTCAGCGATGCGCAAGCCCTGAGCAACCGGTTCAACTCGATCTCCAGCCAATTGACGACGCAGAACGCGAACATCAACGGCAACCTGACGGACATGGCCGATCAGATCAACAAGCTGGCGGCCACCGTGGCCCAGCTGAACCAGAAGATTTCTGAAGTTTCCAAAGCCGGCGGCCAGCCTAACGACTTGCTCGATGCGCGCAACGAGACCGTACGTCAATTGTCCACTTTCACCGGTGCGCAGGTGATGGAGCGTGACGGTAACCTCGACATTTACCTGGGCAGCGGTCAGCCGCTGGTCATGGGCAGCACCGCCAGCAAGCTGGAAGTGGTGCCGAGCAAAGACGACCCTTCGCGCTCGGCCATTCAGCTCAATCGTGGTTCGAGCACCATCGACATCACTTCGGTGATGACCGGTGGTGAAATGGGCGGCTTGCTGCGCTATCGCAGCACCGTGCTGGACCCGGCCATGAACGAGCTGGGGCGTGTGGCGCTGGTCGTCGCCGATCAGATGAATACCATCCAGGCCCAGGGCATCGACAAGAACGGTGACTTCGGTTCGAACCTGTTCAACAGCATCAACAGTGCCGCGCAAATGGCTCAGCGCAGCGTCGCCACGGTCGGCAATAGCGCCGGCTCGGGCAACTTCGAGGTGAGCATCGAGGACAGCGGCAAGCTGACCATCAACGATTACAAGGTCACCTTCACCAGCGCCACGAACTACACCGTGCAGCGCCTGCCTGAAGGCACCGCCATGGGCGCGTTCAGTACGCTGACCACGCCGCCGCCAGTGGTCGATGGTTTCTCGATGAAGCTCACCGGTGGCACCGCAGCCGCCGGCGACACCTTCAAGATCACCCCGACCCGCAACGCGGCGACCACCATCAAGACCGAGATGACCGACTCCAAACGTCTGGCCATCGCGGCACCGTTGGGCGCGGCCATTGCTGCGGGCGGCAGCGGCACACTGACGATTCCGGCCAGCGGTCAACCGACCCTGACCACGAAGTTCGATATCTACGACACGGCGACCACCACCACGATCCAGAACGGTCTGAAGACGTCGACTCCGGTCAAGATTGTGTTCGGCGCGGCGGGTGGTACGACCCAGACTTATGAAATGCTCGATGCCCAAGGCAACTCGCTCAGCACAGGCACCATCGTGCCGGGCCAGAACAATACGCTGAGCTTGACCATTCCACTGGTCGACGCCAGCGGCGCTGCGATCAATGACCCGGGACCGCCAGTTGTGCAGCGCACTGTGTCGTTTGACATGACCGTGGCCGGTTCACCAGCTAACGGCACCGGGATCAACGTCTCGCTCAGCCAACCGGGTTCGCTGGACAACCGTAACGGCACCACACTGGCCGGCTTGCAGACCAGGCAGACCGTGGACACCGGTTCGGCCAGTAACGGTATTTCCCTGAACGATGCCTACGGCAAACTGGTCTCGGGTGTTGGCGCCAAGGCGGCCCAAGGCAAGCTCGACAGCGCTGCCACCGAAGCGATCCTGGCCAACGCCAAGGGCGCTCGCGACTCGTTGTCCGGTGTCGACCTCGATGAGGAAACCGGCAACCTGGTCAAGTATCAGCAGTACTACACCGCGTCTTCGCAGATCATCAAGGCTGCGCAGGAAATCTTCAGCACACTGATCAACAGTCTTTAAGGAGTCGTAGCCCATGCGCATTTCTACCGCCCAGTTTTACGAGTCCTCTGCCGCCAACTATCAGAAGAACTTCGCCAACGTGGTCAAGAGCAGCGAAGAGGCCAGCAGCCTGGTTCGTGTGAATACCGCGGCGGATGATCCGGTCGGCGCTTCGCGTTTGCTGCAACTGGGTCAGCAGGCTTCGATGCTTGATCAGTATTCGGCCAACATGACCACCATCAAAGGCACTCTCGGTCAGACCGAAGCGGTGATGACCAGCATCGGCAACGTGCTGCAACGCGCCAAAGAGCTGGCGCTGGGCGCTGGCAACGCCGGCTATACCGATGCCGACCGCCAGGCCAACGCTTCCGAACTGGGGCAGATTGAAGAGCAACTGCTCAGCCTGATGAACACCAAGGATGAAAACGGCAAGTACATCTTCTCCGGTTCCAAGGGCGATGTGGTGCCGTTCACCCGTAACACTGATGGCAGCTACACCTACAACGGTGATCAGGTCACGCTGGATCTGCCGATCGGCGATACCCAGTCGATGGCTACCAACAGCACCGGTTGGGACGTGTTCCAGCAGGCAATCAATACCACCCGGACTCAGACCACGCTCAACGCGCCTGCGATCGATGATGGTCGTGTGGTGTTGTCCAACGGTCAGGTCGAATCCGATGTCACCTACAACGCCAAGTTCCGCAGCGGTGAGCCTTACACCGTGAATTTCCTCAGCGGCACGCAGCTGCAAATTACTGACTCGTTAGGTAATGATGTCACCGCTGAGGCCAGTCAGAACGGCGTGTTCAGTTCCACCAGTGGTGCGGCCACACAGACTGTCAGTTTTCGTGGCATTGATCTGAAGTTGAACATCAACCTGCAAGCGGGGGATGCCCCGGGAACCGTGATCACCGGGCACAGCTTCACACTGACAGCCAAGCCGGACAGTTTCAACACTTCGCGCAGCCCGGGTAACCCGTCGACCGCACTGGTGACCGACGCCTCTGTGACTAACAGCACCGACTACCACGCCAGTTTTCCGGGCGGCGGGGCGATTCTCAAGTTCACCAGTGCCACGAATTTCGAACTCTATGCCGCGCCGGTGACCGCCAATAGTAAACCGGTGTCCACCGGTACCATGGCCGGTACGACCGCGACAGCGTCGGGTGTCTCGTTCACCGTGGCCGGTACGCCGGGTGCAGGCGATCAGTTCTCTGTGGCGGTCAACACGCACCAGACCCAAAACATTCTGGACACCGTCAGCCAGCTGAAAACAGCGCTGTCGACGCCAACCAATAATAATCCGATTGCCATTCAGCAAATGAACGCTGCAGTCACTGCCGGTATTGGCAACCTGTCCAGCGGTATCGATCAACTGGCTTCCAGTATCAGTTCTGTAGGCGGTCGCGGTGCGTCATTGGTGACTCAGACCGATATCAACCAGAGTCTGGCACTCGCCAATACCCAGACCCAGTCGGCCATTCGCGATTCCGATGCGGCTGAAGTGATGACCCGCCTGACTCTGCAGCAGACCATGCTGCAAGCTTCGCAACTGGCGTTCAGCAAGATCGCCCAGTTGGGGCTGTTCAACAAAGTCTGAGTCAGGGCCTTCGCGATGATCTCGCGAAGGCTTGCGACTGCCGAGTGCAAACCGTCTTTATTCAGCGGTTCGGGGAGTTTCACTTCGTTGAAGTAAGCTCCCGCCGCTCGCGAGTTCTCCCGCCGTGAAACCAGCACCGCTTGTCACCATCGCCATTCCCGCGTTCAACCCGCAGTTCTTCCAGACGGCGCTGCAAAGCGCGCTGAATCAGACCTACGCCAATCTTGAAGTGATCGTCTGCGATGACAGTGGCGGTAACGAGATCCGCAAGATCGTCGAAGCCTGTGAGGTGCCTGTCTCGATTCGCTTGCGCTATGTGCGCAATCCGCAGCGCCTGGGTTTTCAGGCTAACCTCATGGCCTGTGCGCAAGAGGCCAGCGGTGACTATCTGAAGTTGCTGTGCGACGACGACCAACTGCTCCCTGAGTGCATCACTCAGCAGATCGTCGGCTTCATCGACCACGAAGACGTCAACCTGGTGATCGGCCAGCGGCAGTTTTACGACGGTGATTACATCCTGCTTTCCGACCGTGTGGAAAATTGCTGTTTTTCTACGGGTGTCACCTTGTTCAAGGGTGAGGATCTGCTGGGCGTTCTGGAAAGCAGTCTGATCAACTTTCTCAGTGGCCTTAGCGGGGCGTTGTTGCGAACCCGGCATGCGCTGGAGTATTTGCCGGCCCTGACTCAGATTGGCGAAGGTTTTATCGCGTGTCTGGACTTCGCCTTGTTTGCCTGCCTGCTACGGCGTGGCAATCTGGTGGTGGTGGGGCAGGTGTTGAGCCTTGAGCGTTTGCATCCAGCGCGGCTGAGCGATCAGTCGCCAGTCAAGGCTGCGGTTATGACAGAGCTTGACTGGCTCAAGCAAATGCTTGCCTTGCGCAGTGGTGAGCCGGCGCCTGCGCCGGGCTGGGTTCGTTATCTGGCACTGGCCGATGCGGTTGAGGGGCACGCCTATGCCTGGGAAGAAACCGCGCTGGGCCGGCAACTGGGCTTCATTCAAACGATGGTGCACACCCGGGTAGGCGTCGAGTGCGGCAGCTTTGCCGACATGTACCGGGAATGGCTGTCGTGCCGTCGTTTGAAACCGGCCCAGCAACGTTTGCTCGACGCCCGTTTGCAAGGTTGGCACTGGCGTCCGCGCATCGTGCCGATTGTTCTCGATAGCGAAGGCGATGTTCCGGCGCTGGAAGAGACACTCAAGAGTATTCGTCATCAGACCTACGCCGCCGAGCAAGTGGTAGTGCTGTCCCAATTGCAGCACGAACCATGCGACGGTGTGCGTTATATGCGTCTGGATGATGAGCCGGTTGCTCAATTCAATCGCCTGCTCATTCAGTTGGACAACGCAGACTGGATCTATCTGGTTCGCGCGGGTGACCGCTTGAATGAACTGGCTTTGCTGTTGCTGGCAGAGCGCATGGTGGAAATGCCTGATGTGCGCTGCCTCTACAGTGACGAGGGCGGATTGCGTGATGACGTCTCGGTCGAGCCGGTGTTCAAGCCGGACTTCAACCTGGATCTGATGCGCAGCTTTCCCTATGTCGGCCGCGTGCTGGCCCTGCAGCGGCAGCGGTTGATCGAGCTGGGTGGCATGCAAGACGGTTTTGGCGAGCTGGGTGTGCATGATCTGGTCTGGCGACTGGTGGAGAGTAACGGGCCGCACGCGATCGGGCACATTGCTGAAGTGCTCGTGGAGTCCGCTCAGTGCCTATCCCAGTGGCTCACGCAGCCGCAGATTATCGAGCAGAACCCTCGCGTGCTGGGCGCGCATCTGCAGCGGCTCGGCGCACCGCACCGAATTCGCCCCGGCAGCCAGCCGATGATCAATCGTGTGGATTATCTGCATGATGAGCCGGCCATGGTCTCGATCATCATTGTGACCCGCGACGAACTGAGTTCCCTGGAGCGTTGCGTCGAAAGTCTGTTGGAGAAAACCGCCTGCCAACGCTATGAAGTTCTCATTGTCGACAACGGCAGTACTGCCGTTGATACCTGCAACTGGCTGTCGGCCATGGAGCAAATGGGCAGTGACAAACTTCGGGTGTTGCGCTGTGATCAAGGTGACAATCTGGCGGCAGTACAGAACTTCGCTGCCGGCCACGCTCGTGGCGACTATCTGTTGTTTCTCAGTTCCTACAGTGTCGTGGTGAGCCCTGATTGGCTCGACGAGTTGCTCAATCACGCTCAGCGTCCGGAAGTCGGTGTGGTCGGCGGTCGTCTGGTGAGTCCGCAAGGACGTATCGAGGGAACGGCCCAGGTACTGGGGTTACGGGGGGCCGTCGGTGTTCCCAATCGTGGCGAGCCGCTCAACACGCCGGGTTACATGCAGCGCCAGCAGACGGTGCAGAACTTCAGTGCAGTGGGCATCGATTGCCTGCTTGTGCGCAAGAAGGTTTTTGACGAATTGCATGGCCTGGACGAGCAAAATCTGGCGCAAGCACTCAATGGCGCTGACTTTTGCCTGCGTGTTAAGCAAAACGGATACCTGGTGGTGTGGACTCCCTACGCCGAATTGATGCGAGTGGTGCCATCCTCTGCCTTCAATCCCGCTCCAAGGGTGTTGCAAGCCGAGCAGAAAAGTTTTTACCAGCGATGGTTGCCTGTGGTGGCCAGGGATCCGGCCTACAACCCCAATCTGAGCCTGGGCACCAGCAACTTCAGTCTGGAGCCGGGATTCAAGGATGGCTGGGACCCGTTCTCGCGTCAGCTTTTGCCCAAAATCCTGGCGATTCCAATCAATACCACCGCAGTGGGCCATTACCGGGTCGCTCAGCCGTTCCTTGAGTTGGAGGCGGCCGGGCGCGTAGTGGGGCACTTGAGTTATCACACGCCGACAGACATTGACCTTGAGCGGTGCTCTCCCGACGTGATCGTGTTGCAGGGGCGCTATAGCCAGAATGCGGTCGATGAGGTTGAGCGAGTCAAAAACTGCTCGCACGCTTTGCGCATCTTCGAACTTGACGATTATGTGATTGATGTTCCGAAAAAGAACGCGCACTTGCGTAAGGCCGAGGTCGGGGTCGATAAAATAGTGCGCCGTGGCATAGGGTTGTGTGATCGGGTTGTGGTCTCGACCCAGCCTTTGGCCGACGCATTGCGTGACATGCATCACGATATCCGGGTCGTTCCGAACATGCTGGCGCCGCATCTCTGGAGCGGGCTTACCAGTCAGCGCCGCACCTCTGGCAAGCCTCGTGTGGGTTGGGGCGGTGGGACGAGCCATGATGGAGATCTGGCCATCATTGCGGACGTGGTACGCCTGCTGGCCAACGAGGTCGAATGGGTGTTCTTCGGCATGTGTCCGCAAGCTTTGCGCCCGTTTGTCCATGAGTTCCATCCCAGCATCGGCCTGCAGGCTTATCCGGCCAAACTGGCCAGCCTGAACCTCGACCTGGCGCTGGCGCCACTGGAGTTTCACATCTTCAACGACTGCAAGAGCAACCTGCGTCTGCTGGAGTACGGTGCCTGCGGTTACCCGGTGATCTGCACCGACACCGAGGCCTACCGCGGCTATCTGCCCTGCACCAAGGTAGTGAGCAACAGCACCGAGGAATGGCTTGAGGCAATCCGCATGCACCTGTCCGACCCTGATGCGAGCTATCGCATGGGCGACGCACTGCGTGAGGAAGTGCTGCGTGATTACATGCTCAAGGGCAACAACCTCAACTACTGGGCCGAGGGCTGGTTGCCAAACTGATCGGACATGGATGTGCATCTGCAGGCGGCCTTGGGCCGCCTGTTTTGTTTGTGTCGAACACACCACGAATTTTTGTTGTAGCCGGCTCAAGCCCGGATTGGTTTGGGTCGATAAAGGCACCACAGCTTCGTTTATATGAAAGACCCTTCTGCGATGCGGGTTTAAACATCGCTACGGGAAAGGTATCTGGTTCAACAACATGGCAAGGAAGAAGTCGAAATGGCAGTGATAAACGGGACAAACGGCGTGGATACGCTGACAGGTACCAGTGGGGATGACGAGATCTATGCCTTGGGTGGCAATGATGTGATCAAAGGGAGTGCCGGTGCGGACAAGCTGGATGGCGGCACCGGTTCTGATACGGTCGATTACTCGGCGTCGGCCGCTGGAGTAAACGTTGAAGTCCGCTTTGGTACAGGCATGGCAGGCACCGGCGGCGATGCGGAGGGGGATACCCTGACCAATATCGAAACCGTCATTGGTTCGGCGTTCAATGACACTTTCGCCGTCGGGCCCGATCACACCGCACCCGCGATCAGGCTGGAAGGCGGTGCCGGCGACGATATCTACTACATCAACAACGCTGCTACAGCGACCATCGTCGAATTGGCGGGTGGCGGCAATGATGAAGTGCGCGTCTCGGTGATCAACCCCAGCGGCACTGTCCTGGCGGCGAACATCGAGCGATTGACCTATACCGGCAGTCAGGCCTTCACCGGTTGGGGCAATGCCAGCGACAACATCATCACCGGCGGTTCGGGCGCCGACACGCTGTACGGTGGCGCGGGCGCCGACCAGTTCATTGGTGGTGCCGGGCTGGATACTGTGGGTTACACCGACAGTACGGTTGGCGTGACGGTCAATCTGAAAACCGGTGTGAATACCGGCATTGCGGCGGGCGATACCTACACCGACATCGAGGCGATCAAGGGTTCGAACTACAACGATACCTTTGTCGGCGATAGCCGGGGCATAGACTTCGACGGCGGAGTTGGCACCGATACGGTCGACTATTCGACGTCGGCCGCCGGAGTAAACGTTGAAGTCCGTTTTGGTACGGGCATGGTCGGTACCGGTGGCGATGCCGCAGGCAGCACCCTGACCAACATCGAAACCGTCATCGGTTCGGCGTTCAACGACACGTTCGCCGTCGGCCCGGATCACACTGCACCTGCGATCAGGCTGGAAGGCGGTGCCGGCGACGATATCTACTACATCAACAATGGCGCTACAGCGTCCATCGTCGAACTGGCCGGTGGCGGCAATGACGAAGTGCGCGTGTCGGTGATCAATCCCGTCGGCACCGTCCTGGCGGCGAACATAGAACGTTTGACCTATACCGGCAGCCAGGCCTTCACTGGTTATGGCAACGCCAGCGACAACATCATCACTGGCGGTTCGGGCAACGATATGCTGTACGGTGGCGCGGGCGCCGACCAGTTCATCGGCGGTTCCGGGTTGGACACCGTGAGTTACACGGACAGTACGGCCGGCGTGACGGTCAATCTGAAAACCGGTGCGAATACCGGCATTGCGACGGGTGACACCTACACCGACATCGAGGCGATCAAGGGTTCGAACTACAACGATACCTTTGTCGGCGATAGCCGGGGCATAGACTTCGACGGCGGAGTTGGCACCGATACGGTCGACTATTCGACGTCGGCCGCCGGAGTAAACGTTGAAGTCCGTTTTGGTACGGGCATGGTCGGTACCGGTGGCGATGCCGCAGGCAGCACCCTGACCAACATCGAAACCGTCATCGGTTCGGCGTTCAACGACACGTTCGCCGTCGGCCCGGATCACACTGCACCTGCGATCAGGCTGGAAGGCGGTGCCGGCGACGATATCTACTACATCAACAATGGCGCTACAGCGTCCATCGTCGAACTGGCCGGTGGCGGCAATGACGAAGTGCGCGTGTCGGTGATCAACCCCAACAACACCTACATGGCGGAGAATATCGAGCGTCTGACCTATGTCGGCACTGCCGCGTTCACCGGTTGGGGCAACGCCAGCGACAACATCATCACCGGCGCTTCGGGCAACGATACGCTGTACGGTGGCGTGGGCGCCGACCAGTTCATCGGTGGTGCCGGTTATGACACCGTCGGCTATACCGACAGCAAAGTGGCGGTGAGCATCAACCTGAAGACCGGTGTGTATTCAGGGATCGCGGCGGGAGACACTTTCACCGACATCGAAGCGATCAAGGGCTCCAACCTCAACGACACCTTTGTCGGCGATGGCCGGGGCATGGACTTCGATGGCGGGGTCGGTACCGACACGGTCGATTACTCGGCGTCGGCTGCCGCGGTAAACGTTGAGGTTCGCTTTGGCACAGGCATCGCTGGTACAGGAGGGGATGCCGAAGGCAGCACCCTGGCCAATATCGAGAACGTCATCGGCTCGGCATACAACGACACGTTCACCGTCGATCCGGATCACACTGCACCTGCGATCAGGCTGGAAGGCGGTGCCGGCGATGATATCTACTACATCAACAGCAGCGCCACGCCGACCATCGTCGAGCAAGCCGATGGCGGCAACGATGAAATGCGTGTGTCGTTGGTCAATCCCAGCCACACGTATATGGCAGCCAACATCGAGCGCCTGACCTTCGTCGGCACTGGCGCGTTCACCGGTTGGGGTAATGCTGGCGACAACATCATCACCGGTGGCTCGGGCAACGACACCCTGTACGGCGGCGCGGGGGCCGACCAGTTTATCGGTGGAGCCGGCCTCGACACTGCGGGTTATCTCGACAGTACCGTGGCGGTGAGTATCAACCTGAAGACGGGTGTGCATTCCGGGATCGCGGCAGGCGACACCTTCACCGCAATTGAAGTGATCAGAGGGTCGAACTACAACGACACCTTCTATGGCGGTACCACTGCGATGGGTCTGGATGGTGCAGGCGGCCAAGATCTGGTCACCTATGAGCAATCCGACAGTGCCGTGAACATCGACCTGAAAACCAAAGCCAACACCGGCGACGCTGCTGGTGATACCTACACCGGGATCGAGATATTCCAGGGCAGCAACTTTGGCGACACGTTGTCCGGATCGACCGGCGTCGACATTTTGATCGGTGGTGCCGGTGCGGATGTGATCGATGGGCGCGAAGGTCTGGACAGTGCCTGGTACATCACCAGTGCCACCGCCGTGAACATCAACCTGTTGACGGGCGTCAATCAGGGCGGCGATGCGCAAGGTGATGTATTGAGCAACATCGAGCGCGTAGTGGGCAGTCACTTCGATGACACCCTGACCGGTGATGCCAGCGTCAACTACCTTGAAGGCGGGTTGGGTAACGACGTCATCTACGGTGGCGACGGCAACGACTACCTCTATGGCGGGCTGGTGTCCCCGATCGGGCCATTCACGCTGGATGGTCTGATCAATGGGCCGCAGGCTGACACCTTGTATGGCGGCAATGGCAACGACACCATCGTCACCGCTGCCAACGACGAGGGTAGCCAGGCTTATGGTGAAGCGGGAGGCGACGTCATCACGGTGGTTCACGGCATGGCCGACGGTGGTGACGGCAATGATTTGTTGACCGGCACGGGCTTGGGCTTTTCGCTGTTTGGTGGTGTGGGTGATGACAAATTGGTGCTGCAAGCCAGCGGGTCCGCCTTTGGTGGCGAGGGTGACGATACCTACAACGTCAACACCTCGGCATTGGTGACGATCCAGGACGATGGTGTCAGCGGCTCCGACAAAATAGTGCTGTCGTACATCAGTAGTGCCGAACTGCTGGTTGATCGTGTCGGTAATGATCTCTACCTGCACAGATCAAGTGTTAGTCCAGGAGAGGTTCCGCAGGAAGGTGTACAGCTCAAGGACTGGTTTGCCGGTTCCGATACCATCGAGCAAATCCAGACGGCGGACGGACAGCTCTTCAGCCTGCCGGCCAACAGTGATGCGTTTGCCATGTTCGGCTGATACCTGAATCAGGCGCCTTCTCTCCTGCAACGGGATTGAAGGTGTCCGCTTTTCGCTTGGGGGGGCGAACCCGGTCTGCATGTCCGGATTCGTCCCTTTTTTGTGCCTTCTATCTGGACTCATGAGCTGGCGCGTTTCCTGCAAGTCCCCCTCATATCGCCATAAAACGAGCGCTTGCGGCCGGTACGCAGCGTCTGACACGGCAGAGCGTTTTAGCCAGACAGCCCGCAAAAGCCTGAAATAGCTTGGCCGAGCTCTGTGAAGAACAAGAGGGGAGACGATGAAGGCAGTAATTCTGGCGGGTGGCCTGGGCACGCGCATCAGCGAAGAGTCGCACCTCAAGCCCAAGCCGATGATCGAGATCGGCGGCAAGCCAATTCTTTGGCACATCATGAAACAGTACTCCGCCCACGGGATTCATGACTTCGTGATCTGCCTTGGCTACAAGGGCTATGCGATCAAGGACTTCTTCGCCAATTACTTCCTGCACACCTCCGATGTCACCTTCGACATGCGCAACAACCGCATGGACGTACACCAGAACTACAGCGAACCGTGGAGCGTCACGCTCATCGACACCGGCGAGGAAACCATGACCGGTGGCCGCTTGTTGCGCGCCGGCCGTTACCTCAAGGACGAAGAGGCGTTCTGCTTCACCTATGGCGACGGCGTCTCCGATATCAATATCCGTCAACTGGTGGACTACCACAGCGCCCACGGTCGTCTGGCGACCGTCACCGCCGTACAACCGCCGGGCCGTTACGGTGCCCTGGAGCGTCACGGCGATCAGGTGCTTGGTTTTACCGAGAAACCCCGTGGCGACGGTGGCTGGATCAATGGCGGTTTCTTTGTGCTTTCGCCGAAAGTGCTGTCATACATCGGCGGTGACGAAACCACTTGGGAAGCCGAGCCCTTGGCGCGTCTGGCCCAGGATGAACAGTTGAAGGCCTTCGAGCACGAAGGTTTCTGGCATCCGATGGACACCCTGCGCGACAAGAACCACCTCGAAGCGTTGTGGCAGAGCGGGGAGGCCCCATGGAAGCAATGGGACTGAGCTCGCAATTCTGGCGCGGCAAACGTGTTCTGCTGACCGGCCACACCGGTTTCAAAGGCAGCTGGTTGACGTTGTGGCTGCAAAGCCTCGGTGCCGAGGTCAGCGGGTTTTCGCTTGATCCGTCCACCGAGCCGAGCCTGTTCGAACTGGCCCGCGTGCACGAGGGCATCAATGATCAGCGCGGTGACCTGCGTGATCTCGGTGCCTTACTGGAATTGATCGCCGAAACCCAGCCGCAAATCGTTCTGCACCTGGCGGCTCAACCGCTGGTGCGCGAAGGCTATCGCGATCCGCTTGGCACCTATTCCAGCAACGTCATGGGCACGCTCAATCTGCTTGAAGCGATCCGCCAGGTCGGCGGCGTGCGTGCCTGTGTGCTGGTGACCACTGACAAGGTCTACGCCAACAAGGAATGGCTGTGGCCGTACCGCGAGAACGAAGCCCTCGGCGGCCATGATCCTTACAGCAGCAGTAAGGCTTGCTGCGAATTGTTGGCGCAGTCTTACGCCGCATCGTTTTTCCCGGCCGACAAGTACGCCGAGCATGGCTTGGCGTTGGCCACCGCGCGTGCCGGCAACGTGCTGGGCGGTGGCGACTTTGCGCCTGAGCGCCTGATTCCCGATGTGCTCAAAGCCTGGTCGGCGGATGAGCCGGTGACATTACGCTACCCGCAGGCAGTACGCCCATGGCAGCACGCGCTTGAACCATTGGCCGGTTATCTGCAATTGGCCGCCGGCCTCTACGAGCAAGGCCCGGAGTTTGCCGGTGCGTGGAACTTTGGCCCGAGTGAAGCGGACATGTGCAGCGTCGGTGAAGTGGTCGAGTTGCTCGCCAGCCGCTGGCCGCAAGCGCGTGGCTTGCGCATCGAACCGACTGATTTGCATGAGGCCGGTCTGCTGCGCCTGGACAGCAGTCGCGCCCGTCAACTGTTGGCCTGGCAACCGCGCTGGTCGTTACAGCAGTGCCTGACCCAGACCCTCGATTGGCACCTGGCATGGCAGAACGGCGATGACATGCGTGAAGTCACCCTGAACCAGTTGAACCTGTACCGAGGCGCGCTGTGAGCGAATTCCTGTTGAAAGCCTTGCCGCTGGCCGGTCTGTTCAGTGTCCAGCACAAACGCTTCGAAGATGATCGCGGGCACTTCGCTCGGCTGTTTTGCGAAGGCAGCCTGAGCGCCTTCGGCCAGACGTTTCATATCCGCCAGATCAATCATTCCTGCACTCGCGAGCGGGGCAGTGTGCGCGGCCTGCATTATCAAAATTCCAATGCGCCGGAAGCCAAGTTGATTACCTGCCTGCGTGGCGAGGTCTGGGATGTGGCGGTGGACTTGCGCCCTGACTCCGAAACTTTTCTGCACTGGCACGCCGAACACCTGCAGGCCGGCGACGGTCGCAGTTTGCTGATCCCGGCCGGGTTCGCCCATGGTTTCCAGACCCTCACCGACGACGCCGAATTGCTCTACCTGCACAGCAACGATTACGCGCCTGCACATGAGGGCGGTTTGAGCGTGAACGATCCACGGCTGGCCATCGCCTGGCCGTTGCCTGTCAATAATCTGTCGGCCAGGGATTCCAGCCATCCCTTGCTCGATGAACACTTCGCTGGAGTGCGTCTATGAATTGCCGTGGTTGCGCTGCACCGCTGAGCCTGCCGCTGATCGATCTCGGGACCTCGCCGCCGTCCAATGCCTACGTGCATGCGGATCGCCTGGAACAAGCCGAGCAATGGGTGCCGCTGAAGGTCGCGGTGTGTCAGCAGTGCTGGCTGGTGCAGACCGAGGATTACACCAGCGCCGACAGTCTGTTTGATGCCGAGTATGCGTATTTCAGTTCGTTCTCCAGCACCTGGCTGGCCCACGCCGAGCGCTATGTCGCCGAGATGGTCGAACGCTTCGGCCTGACCGCCGACAGCCGCGTGGTGGAAATCGCCGCCAATGATGGTTACCTGTTGCAGTACGTGGCGGGGCGCGGCATCCCTTGTCTGGGCGTTGAGCCAACCCGCAGCACCGCGCAGGCGGCGCGGGAAAAAGGCCTGCAGATTCGTGAACTGTTCTTCGGTCGCGACACCGCTGCGCAGCTGAAAAATGAAGGCTGGGCCGCCGACCTGATGGCTGCCAACAACGTGCTCGCCCATGTGCCGGACATCAATGATTTCCTCGGTGGTTTCGCCACCTTGCTCAAGCCGACAGGCGTGGCGACGTTCGAGTTTCCGCAACTGCTGACGCTGATGGCGGGGCAGCAGTTCGACACGCTGTATCACGAGCACTATTCCTATCTGTCCCTGACCGCCGTGCAGACTCTGTGCGAGCGCAATGGGCTGGAGGTGTTCGACGTCAGCCAGCTGACGACTCATGGCGGATCGCTGCGGGTGTTCGTGCAGCGCAAGGACGGTGAACGCCGCGCCGTCCAACCAACTGTGCAACATCAGTTGCAGGCTGAACTGGACGCCGGGGTAAAGACGCCCGAGTACTACGCGACCCTGGCGCTAGCGGCTGAACGTATCAAGCACGAACTGCTGCGTTTCCTGCTGCAGGCCAAGGCCGACGGCAAGCGCGTGGTCGGTTATGGCGCGGCGGCCAAGGGCAACACCTTGCTCAACTACGCCGGGGTCAAACCGGACCTGCTGGCCTGGGTGGCCGACGCCAACCCGCACAAACAGGGCAAGTACTTGCCGGGCAGTCGCATTCCGATCGTTTCGCCAGCGCAGATCGATCTGGAAAAACCGGATTACATTCTCGTGTTGCCATGGAACCTGTTGCACGAAGTCAGTCAGCAACTGGCGCAGGTGCGTCAGTGGGACGGCCGTTTCGTGATCGCCGTGCCCGAGTTGACCGTACTGTGAAAGTGCTGGTGACCGGTGCCACCGGGTTCGTCGGCCGACATCTGGTCGCAGCCTTGCTCGCCCGTGGCTGCGAGGTGCGGGCGGTGGCACGCAATGCCGAGACCGCAGCGCAACTGCCGTGGATCAACGCCGTGGAATTCGTGGCAGCGGATATTCATGCCGCCAACCTGGACTCCGCTGCACTCACCGATGGCGTCGATGCCTTGGCGCATCTCGCCTGGCCAGGCTTGCCGAACTATCAGGCGCTGTTTCACTTCGAGCACAACCTGATGGCCGATTACCGATTCATCAAGGGCGCGGTCGCGGCGGGCGTTTCGCAGGTGTTGGTGACGGGCACCTGTTTTGAATATGGCCTGCAAAGCGGACCGCTCAGCGAGCAGACCGAGGCGCGGCCGAGTAACCCTTACGGGTTGGCGAAGAACACGCTACGGCTGTTCCTCGAAAATTTGCAGCGGGTTCAACCGTTCACCCTGCAATGGGCGCGGCTGTTTTACCTGCACGGGGAAGGGCAGAACCCTAACAGTTTATTGGCTGCGCTGGACCGGGCAATCGAGGCTGGGGACCACAGCTTCAACATGTCGGCCGGCGAACAGCTGCGCGATTACCTGTCGATTGAAACAGCGGCCGGTTACCTCGCCGCGATCCTGCAACAACGCGAATTTGATGGCGTGATCAATTGTTCCAGTGGCCAGCCGGTATCGGTCAGGGCGCTGGTCGAGCAGCGCTTGCGGGAGCGTGGCGCGTCGATCCGTTTGAACCTGGGCCATTACCCATACCCGACCCATGAACCGATGGCGTTCTGGGGCGTGGCGGACCGTTTGCAACAGCTACTGGGAGCAGAGCATGAGGCATGAGTTGTATCGGGTCGCCGACCTGCCGGTGTTGCAGAACCGTACCTTTGCCGATGCGCAATCAGCGAAAGCTTCGGCCTGTGCCGACATGGTGTTGGTGCAAGACGAGACGAGCGGGCTGATCTTCAATCAGGCCTTCGATGCCGACAAGCTCACTTATGACGCCGACTATCAGAACGAGCAGGCGCATTCCGGCCAGTTCCAGAAGCACCTGAACGATGTCGAAGGAATCATTGCTCGCCACTTCAAGGGTCAGGAGCTGATCGAAGTCGGCTGCGGCAAAGGCTACTTTCTTGAACTGCTCAAAGGCCTGGGTTACGCCATCACCGGCATTGATCCGGCCTACGAAGGCGACAACTGCGATGTGATCAAAGCACCGTTCACTCGTGGCCTGGGCCTGTCGGCGGACGCCATCGTGCTGCGGCATGTGCTGGAACATATCCAGGACCCGGTGAGTTTTCTCGCCGAGATGGCCGGGGCCAATCAGGGCGGGCAGATCTACATCGAAGTGCCGTGCCTGGACTGGATTCTTGAGCACCGCGCCTGGTTCGACCTGTTCTATGAACACGTCAATTATTTCCGCCTCGATGACCTGCGCCGGATGTTCGGCACGGTGCACGAGGCCGGTCACCTGTTCGGTGGCCAGTATCTGTACATCGTCGCCGACCTGTCCACGTTGCGCCTGACCCCGGAACAACCGGTGCCGCGCCTGACGCTGCCGGAAGATTTCACCGCCAGCCTCGACCGCGCCGTGCAGATCATCCAGGCCGCGCCCGAGCAGGGTTCGGCGATCTGGGGCGCCTCGTCCAAAGGCGTGATTTATTCGCTGTTCCTGCAACGAGCGGGCGTGGCGGTGGATCGCGTGGTGGATATCAACCCGGCCAAACAGGGCCGATATCTGCCCCTGAGCGGCGCGCGGGTGTCCTCGCCGCAAGAGGCCATGGACGCTCTGCCCGAAGGCGCCAACCTGTTTGTGATGAACTCCAACTACCTCGAAGAAATCAAGCGGATGACCGGTGGACGCTACGTCTATCACGCCGTCGACAGCGCTTCGTTCCAGTGACTATTGAGATTCTAAAATGACCGATAACACCATCAATAAAGCCTTCGAAGCTGAATGCCAGGCAGAAATCGCCCGCCAAGGCGATGACCAGAAACTCACCGGCCTGGCCCGGGATTTCTTCAACGAATCGGCCAAGCACAAATACAGCTACCACTTCTCGTGGATGGGCCGTCCGATCATCCAGCTGCCGCAAGACATGATGGCGATGCAAGAGATCATCTGGCAGGTCAAACCGGATCTGGTCATCGAGTGCGGCATTGCCCACGGCGGCTCGATCATCTACTACGCATCGTTGCTGGAGCTGCAAGGCCACGGCGAAGTGCTGGGCATCGACCTCGACATTCGCCCGCACAACCGTGAAGCCATCGAAAGCCACCCGATGAGCAAGCGTATTTCGATGATCGAAGGTTCGAGCATTGATCCTGCGATCGCCGCACAAGTGCGCGCTGCCGCCGAAGGCAAGAAAGTCATCCTGGTGCTGGATTCCAACCACACCCACGATCACGTGCTCGAAGAGCTGCGTCTGTATGCGCCATTGGTTTCGGTGGACAGCTACTGCGTGGTGATGGACACCGTGGTCGAAGACATGCCGGCCGACTTCTTTCCGGATCGTCCATGGGGCCCGGGCGACAACCCGAAGACTGCGGTATGGAAGTACCTGGAAGAGAACAAGGACTTCGAAATTGACCAGCAACTGCAAAACAAGCTGCTGATCACCGTAGCGCCGGACGGCTATCTGCGTCGCGTTCGTTAATCAAAAGTGGTTTCAGGTTCTTGGCGATTGGCCGGTTGTGGGGATAGAAAGATGCAGGTTCAAAGCAGCACTCAAACCAACGTGACACCGCTGAACGAGCTGTTCACGGTGGTTTTAATCACCCACAACCGCAGTGCGTTCCTGCGACGCGCCTTGCAGTACTACAGCAGTTACTCCGCCAAGGTGTTGGTGCTGGATTCATCCGTGCAGGGCGACGAACGCATCGTGGACGATTTTCCGTCGGTCGACTATCGCCATTTGCCGCAGTTCACCTATACGGGGTTTCAGCAAAAGCTTGCCTACGGCGCAAGCCAGGTCACCACGCCCTACATGGTGCTGGCCGCCGACGATGACTTCCTGCTGCACGATGCACTGACCGAATCGGTGAACTTCCTCCAGGCCAACCCCGATTACGGTATGTGTCACGGCTACTGCCTGATGTACCTGACGCACTCCAACTATGTGCAGTACTACCGTCGCGACAAGAAGGTAAAAGAGGATTACAGCGCCGAGCGCGCGCAGGATCGTGTGCTCGACTACATGGGCCAGTACATTCCGCCGTTCTATGCGGTGCACCGTACTTCGCTGTTGCAGGACTGGTACGCGGCCATGCCGGAGGGCACGATTTTCGAGTGGCAGGAAATCGGCCATGTGTATTACATGCTCGCGCGGGCCAAGGCGCGGATTCTGCCGATGCCATATGTGGTGCGGGAGGTCAACTACGGCCGTTCGGATCACAATACCGAGATCATTCATGTCCTGAGTTTCAAAGACGCCCGCTCAGTCGCCGAGCGTGAGCGTTTTGCCGGTTTCCTCGCCACGCTGCCGACCGGCATCAGTGGCCTGAATAAAATGCAGACCGCCGAGTTCGCCCTGCAAAGTTTCCAGGCGCTGGCCGACAGCCTGGCCGCGCGCAATGCCTTGACGATCGAGCCGATCTTCGAGTCCTACTGGAAAGACCCTACCATCGGCCCGAAACGCGCATTCGGGCCTCAGCAGTATGTCGAGATGCCGTTCTACAACCAGGCGTTTTTTGATCAACTGACCGAATGCGAATTCCTGCTCCATGCGATGCCTGCCGGACGCTTGCAGCTGGAAGAAATGGAAGGTGCGTTACTGCAGCAGCATACGTTGCAGCGCACCTATTCCAATGACACGCCCGAGACAATTCAGAACCGTTTGCTGCATGCCGTGCAGTTGGGCGCTTTCAACCGTAGGGTCGTGCAAAAACTGGTGCAGCAGCTGCTGGACATGGGCGAGAGCGCCGATGCAAAAATTTTGACGAATTGGATTGCGCGCCTGGACAGCATAGCGACCTACGACAGCCGTCAGTTGCTGGACAGTATGCCCTCTGGCCGCCTGTTGAACTGGTTGCAGGCACGCCAGCCGAACGACACCGCGGTACGGAAAATCAATCAACACCTGGCGGCCAACGAGGGTGGGCCTCAGTTCGGCATTCTGTTGCTGGACCTTGAAGCCGACATGGACAAGTTGCAGGTCACCTTCGACAGTCTGATGGAAAGCGCTTTCCGCGCCTTCAAGGTGGTGGTCTTCACCACCGGTGATTTGCCCGACGTCACCACCGAACAAAATACCGTGCATTTTGTAAAGGTCAGCGCCAGCAACTACGTCGATAAACTGAACCAGATTGCCCAGCGCTCGACCTCGGACTGGCTGCTGTTGGCCGAGGCCGGTGATGAGTTCACCGCTGCTGGCTTGTTGCGTGCCAGCCTTGAGTTGCAGAACGCCGAAGGTTGCCGTGCGGTGTCGATGGATGAGATTCATCGCCGTAGTAACGGCACATTGACCGAGGTTTTCCGCCCAGCCTTCAACCTCGACCTGCTGCAAAGTCTGCCGACGTTGACCGCCCGGCATTGGCTGATCCGACGCGAGGTGCTGGTGGATGTCGGTGGTTATGCCCGCGAGTTCAGCGATGCACTGGAATTCGACCTGCTGCTGCGCCTGATCGAAACTGGCGGGCTGGCGGGTCTGGCGCATTTGGCCGAGCCATTGCTTATCACCCCGGCAGTGGAGCTGGCACCGAACGAGCACCAACGTCAGACCCTGGTACGCCATCTGGCAACCCGTGGCTATCAGGCTCAGGTGAGTGCGGAGGCATTGGGTGGCTTGCGGGTCGACTACCGCCACGCCGCGCGTCCGAAGGTGTCGATCATCGTGCGCAGCGAAGGCAATCAGGAGCAATTGCAGCGCTGCCTGGTGAGCGTATTGCAGCGCACGCGCTATCAGAACAACGAAATTATCATCGCCGACAATCACAGTCAGTCGGCCGATCTGCTGACGTGGCTCGACAGTCTGGAGCAAAACGGTCGCGGGCGGATTCGCCTGATCAAGAACGAGCAGCGCATGAGCCCGTCTGCACTGCTCAACCAGGCCGTTGCGCAGGCGCAAGGTGAGTACCTGATACTGCTCGCGGCGGACGCCGAGGTGGTCAATGCCAATTGGATCGAAGCTTTGCTCAACCAGGCCCAGCGTCCTGAAGTGGGTGTGGTGGGTGCCAAACTGGTTGATCGCGAGGGCAGCGTGACCGGCGCCGGTCTGATTCTGGGGCTGAACGATGGCGTGGCTTCTGCGTTCATCGGCGAGAAAAAAGACGCACCGGGTTATATGCATCGGCTGCTGGTCGAGCAGAATTATTCGGCGGTTTCCGACGCTTGTCTGATGGTGCGCAAAGAGGTGTTCGACGCACTGGGCGGGCTGGATGAAGAGCATTTCGAGCAAGCGTATGCCGATGTCGACTTTTGCCTGAAAGTCGCCGATGCCGGGTTGTTGACTGTATGGACGCCGCAAGTGCAAATCGCCCACCCCGGGACGTTGCCGGATGACCCGCAGGCGGCAGCCGCTCTGCGCGACAAGTGGCAGACCCGCTTCGAACACGACTCGGCCTACAACCAGAACCTGGCCTTGACCGGCAAGGGCTTTACTCTCAGCGAACCGACCAGCGTGAACTGGGCGCAGTTGCTCGCATAAGCCTGGCTGACAGGTAAAAGGACTCAAGGCATGTTCAACGGTAAATCGATTTTCATCTCTGGCGGCACCGGCTCGTTCGGGCGCAATTTCATCCGCCGGTTGCTGGAGCAATACCAGCCCAAGCGGGTGGTGGTGTTCTCCCGCGATGAGCTCAAGCAGTATGAGATGCAGCAGACGTTCAACGCGCCGTGCATGCGTTACTTCATTGGTGATGTGCGCGATGCCGAGCGTTTGCGTCAGGCCATGCGCGGTATCGATTACGTGGTGCATGCCGCGGCCCTGAAGCAAGTGCCGGCGGCGGAATACAACCCCACTGAATGCATTCGTACCAACGTCAACGGTGCGGAAAACATCATCGCCGCTGCCATCGACAACGGCGTGAAAAAGGTCGTCGCGCTGTCTACCGACAAGGCGGCCAGCCCGATCAACCTGTACGGCGCGACCAAGCTGCTGTCGGACAAACTGTTCGTGGCTGCCAACAACATTGCCGGTGAACAGCAGACCCGTTTTGCCGTGGTGCGCTACGGTAACGTCGCTGGCTCGCGGGGTTCGGTGGTGCCGTTCTTCAGCAAGCTGATTGCCGAGGGCGCCAAAGAGCTGCCGATCACCGATGAGCGCATGACGCGTTTCTGGATCACTCTCGATCACGGTGTGAAGTTTGTGCTCGACAGCTTTGCCCGCATGCACGGCGGTGAAGTGTTTGTGCCGAAGATCCCGTCGATTCGCATCGTCGATCTGGCGCAGGGCATGGCTGGACATTTGCCGCACAAAAACGTCGGCATCCGTCCGGGGGAAAAGCTCCATGAACTGATGGTGCCGCTGGACGACGCGCGCATGACCCTGGAGTTCGATGATCACTACACCATTCAGCCGTCGATTCGCTTCACCAGCGTCGACGTGGATTTTGCCGTCGACAAACTGGGCGAGCAGGGCCGGCCGGTGAGCGAAGATTTCGAGTACCGCTCCGACACCAACCCGCACTTCCTGTCGGTCGGCCAGATCGCTGATCTGCACGCGGAGTTGTCGGCATGATTCCCTACGGTCGGCAAAGCCTGGATCAGGAAGATATTGACGCGGTGGTTGCCGTGTTGCAGTCCGACTGGCTGACGCAGGGGCCGACCATCGAGCGTTTCGAACAGGCCATGGCCGAGCGTTGCCAGGCCGATTTCGCTGTGGCGGTGTGCAATGCCACGGCGGCGTTGCACATTGCCTGCCTCGCCGCCGGCCTCGGGCCGGGCGATCGGTTATGGACTACGCCGAACACCTTTTTGGCCTCGGCCAATTGCGGTCGCTATTGCGGCGCCGAGGTTGATTTTGTCGACATCGACCCGCTGACCTGGAACCTCGACGCCTACACTTTGGCGTCGAAGCTTGAGATCGCCGAGCGAGACGGCAAGCTGCCGAAAGTGCTGGTGGCGGTGGCGTTCTCCGGGCAGAGCTGTGATATGCGCATGATCGCCGAACTGGCCGAGCGCTATGGTTTTACCGTGATCGAGGACGCTTCCCACGCGGTCGGCGCATCTTATGCCGGGCGTCCGGTAGGGTGCGGCGATTTTGCGGCGATGACGGTGTTCAGTTTCCACCCGGTGAAGATCATCACCAGCGCCGAAGGCGGCATGGTCCTGACCAACCGCCCGGAACTGGCCGAGCGCTTGCAGCGCCTGCGCAGCCACGGCATGACCCGTGACCCTGCACAGATGACCGAACCCAGCCACGGTCCCTGGTACTACCAGCAAGTGGAGCTGGGTTTCAATTACCGCATCACCGACCTGCAAGCGGCCCTCGGCCTGTCGCAGCTGAACAAGCTCGATGGTTTCATCGAACGTCGGCGTGAACTGGCGGCGCGTTATGGGCGGTTGCTGGCGTACTTGCCGCTGACCTTGCCCAGTGCGCAGCCCGAGGCCGAATCGGCGTGGCATCTGTACGTGGTGCGCTTGCAGACCGACCGAATCAACCTCAGCCATCGACAGGTATTCGAAGGCTTGCGAGCGGCAGGGGTGGGCGTGAACCTGCACTATATTCCTCTGCACTTGCAGCCGTACTATCGCGACCTGGGTTTTGCCGAGGGGGATTTCCCCCAGGCCGAACGTTATTACGCCGAGGCCATCAGCCTGCCGCTGTTTCCTCTGCTAAGCGATGAACAACAGGATTATGTAGTCGAGCAATTGCGACGACTGATTCTTGAGGCATAGCGACTTGAGAAATAGCGACTGAGGAATAGTGACTTGAGGAGTACTGACTCTTGAGCAGTGTTGCGATCATTCCGGCCCGCGGGGGCAGCAAGCGAATCCCGCGCAAGAACCTCAAGCCGTTCGACGGCGTGCCGATGATCGTCCGTTCGATTCGCACGGCGCTGGAGTCGAATCTGTTCGACCAGGTGATCGTCAGTACTGACGATGAAAAAATCGCCGAGGTGGCACGGGCCAATGGGGCTCAAGTGCCGTTCATGCGGCCCGCGGCGCTTGCCGACGATTTCACCGGGACTGCAGCGGTGATCGTACATGCCTTGCAGCAATTGCCGCCGTTCGACTATGCGTGCTGCGTCTACGCGACGGCGCCCCTGTTGCAGGCGCGTTATCTGCGTCAGGGGCATGAGTTGCTGGTGCAGCATCCGGACAAGTCTTTCGCGTTTTCAGTCGCCGGTTTTGGCTTCCCGGTACAACGGGCCTTGACCCTCGACGAGCAGGGCGCCTTGACCTCGCTCTACCCGGAGTTTCGCGAGACCCGTTCCCAGGATTTGCCCGAAGCTTTTCAGGACGCCGGCCAGTTCTATTGGGGGCGTAGCGAAGCCTGGTTGCGTGGCGATGTGCTGTTCTCGCCGGCAAGCCTGCCGGTGATTCTGCCGCGGCATCTGGTGCAGGACATTGACACCCTCGAAGACTGGAAACGCGCCGAATACCTCTACATCGCCTTGAAGGCGGGAGGTGAGCTGCAATGAGAGTGCTGATCCGCGCCGACGCGTCGCCGACCATTGGCAGTGGCCACATCGCCCGTTGCCTGACCCTGGCCAGGGTATTGCGCAAGCAGGGCACGCACGTTGCCTTCGCGTGTCGTCAGTTGCCGGGGCATCGGCTGGACAGTCTGCAGGCTGAGGATTTCGAGACTTTCGCGCTGCCGGAGCGCTACCCCGATGAAGACCCACAGCAGGCCATCGAGTCGATGCTGCCGTGGCAAGCGGACATCGCTGCGCTGGGGCAAGCACTGGAAAGTCATCCGGCTTTCGACTGGATCATCGCCGACCACTACGGTCTCGATCACCATTGGCAGACCGCCGCCCGCCGCTGGGCCCCACGAATTGCGGCGGTGGACGATTTGGCCACTCGGCAATACAGCGTCGATCTGTTGCTCAATCAAAATCTGTCGGGCACGCCAGAGGCTTATGCCTCACTGCTGACGCCCGATTGCCAGACCCTGCTGGGCCCACGGTTTGCCCTGCTGCGCGATGAGTTCTGTTGCCCGGCAATCGAGATCAAACCTCGAGCCAGGCGAGTGCTGGTGAACTTCGGCGGTTTCGATGCGGCCATGCAGACCCATCACGCGATGCTGGCATTGGCGGACTTCCATGAGCTGGAAGTCGATTTCGTGGCAGGTGCCGACAACCCGGCCTGGGAGCAGATGCAGAGTCTGGTGGACTATCGTCCGAACTGGCGCCTGCACAGTTTTGTCAGCGATTTCTACCAGCTGATGACCGAGGCCGACCTGTTCATCGGTGCCGGTGGCGGTACCAGCTGGGAGCGGGCGGCCATGGGGCTGCCGACGATCTGCATTGCGGTTTCGAATAATCAGCAGGCCAACGGCGAGGTGATGGCGACCTCGGGTGCTCATGTGTTCCTGGGCAATCGCGACCGGGTCAGCGTCGAGCAGTTGCATCAGACCATCGGTTTTGTCGTGGGCAATCAGGGGATTCGTCAGAGTCTGGCTGAACGCTCGCGGCAGTTGGTCGATGGCCGTGGGGCGCAGCGGGTGGCGGCGGCGCTGGCGGGGGCGGTGTTGCAGGTTCGTCAGGCCACTCAGGATGATGCGCAATTGTTGTTCGATGGGCGCAATGCCGAAGCGGTTCGGCGCTGGTCGCTGGACACGCACGTCATCGACTGGCAACGGCATCAGGCCTGGCTGGCCGCGAGCCTGAGCAATCCGCGGCGGCTGCTGTTGATCGCCGAGGCGGATGATGGCCCGGTCGGTGTGCTGCGTTATGACCTCGACGATACTCGCGCCGAAGTCTCGATTTATCTGTTCGAAGGCCGATTTGGCCTGGGCTGGGGCAGGGCGCTGCTGGCGCGGGGTGAAGCCTTCGTCGCCGCTCATTGGCCTGCGCTGGAAGTCATCACCGCTCAGGTATTGCCGGCCAATTCAGCGTCGCTGAAAGTTTTCCGCGAGGCAGGTTTCACTCAGAGTGCTTGCGCGTTCACGCGCGTATTGAAGGATCCAAAACAATGACCAGTTTCAAGATCGGCAACCGCTCGATCGGTGCCGATGCGCCGCCGTTCATCATTGCCGAGATGAGCGGCAACCATAATCAGTCGCTGGACGTGGCGCTGCACATCGTCGAAGCCGCGGCCAAGGCCGGCGCGCACGCCTTGAAGCTGCAAACCTATACCGCCGAGACCATGACGCTGGACCTGTCCGAAGGCGAGTTCTTCATCAAGGATCCCAACAGCCTGTGGGCCGGTTCTTCGCTGTACGCGCTGTACGAGAAGGCCTATACGCCGTGGGAATGGCACGCGCCGATTTTCGCCCGGGCCAAAGAGCTGGGCATGCTGGCGTTCTCCACACCGTTCGATGACACCGCCGTGGACTTCCTCGAAAGCCTGGACGTGCCCGCCTATAAGATCGCCAGTTTCGAGAACACCGACCTGCCGTTGATCCGGCGGGTCGCTGCCACCGGCAAGCCGCTGATCATCTCCACTGGCATGGCCAGCATCGCCGAACTCGACGAAACCGTGCGTGCCGCCCGTGAGGCCGGTTGCAAGGACCTGGTGTTGCTCAAGTGCACCAGCACGTACCCGGCGACGCCCGCCAACAGCAATGTGCGCACCATCCCTCATCTGCGGGAGCTGTTTGGCTGTGAAGTCGGTTTGTCCGATCATTCGATGGGCGTTGGAGTGTCCGTCGCCGCGGTAGCGCTGGGGGCGACGGTGGTGGAAAAACACTTCACCCTCGACCGTGCCGCCGGTGGCGTGGACGCCAGTTTCTCGCTGGAACCGGCTGAACTCGCCAGCCTGGTGATCGAAACCGAACGCGCCTGGCAGGCCATGGGTCAGGTGCATTACGGCGTGACCGAAGCCGAGCGCAAGTCTCTGGTATACCGACGTTCGCTATACGTCACTCAGGACATGGCCGCCGGTGAGCCTTTCACCGTTGCCAATCTGCGGGCCATCCGGCCTGGCCTGGGGCTGGCCCCCAAACACGCTGAAACCCTTCTGGGCCGCCGTGCGCACCAGCCCATCAAGCGCGGAACACCGCTGGATTGGTCGTTGGTTGAATAACCGCTTGTGCGGCTGATTCGGCAAAATAGCGTGACCTGCGAGTCATAACGCGCATCTTCACTGTATTGTATAAAAAGGGGAGATGGCGCCTGGTCTGGTTTTTAGCCCAGTGATGGCCTTTTATTCTTCCCGCTGTCACCCCTTGAGGGCGACGTTTATTCGTTGTTTGTCGGCGCCCCTCGATTCCTTGCGAGCGGTGGTATTGGGCTGTTTATTATTGGGAAGCCGTAATGATTGGCATAAAGAGCATTGCGAGCTACGTTCCTGTAGCCGGCGTGGACAATTACGCACAAGGTGCAAAATTCGAAAAGGATGAAGAATTCATCCTGGGCAAGATCGGTTCGGCCTTCCTGCCGCGCAAAGATGCCGGTCAGGAAACCTCGGACCTGTGTGTCGAAGCAGTCAACGCGCTGTTCGCCAACAATCCTGATTTGAAGCGTGAAGCCATCGACGTGCTGATCGTCGTCACCCAGAACGGTGACGAAGAAGGTCTGCCGCACACCGCCGCCATCGTTCAGGACAAACTGGGCCTGCCGACGACCGTGGCAGCGTTCGATATTTCCCTGGGCTGCTCCGGCTATGTCTACGGGATCTACGCCATCAAGGGCTTCATGGAAGCCGCGGGCCTGAAGAATGGCCTGCTGGTGACCGCCGATCCGTATTCGAAGATCGTCGACCCGGAAGACCGCAACACCACCATGCTCTTCGGCGATGCCGCCACCGCCACCTGGATGGGCGAAGATGCCCCGTGGCAGCTGGGCAAGGCCAAGTTCGGCACCGACGGTTCCGGCGCGCCGCACCTGAAAGTTTCCGACGGGGTGTTCTTCATGAACGGTCGTCAGGTCTTCAACTTCGCGCTGCTCAAAGTGCCGGCGCATTTGCATGAGCTGCTCGCTGACTCGGGCTTGACGGCTGACGATATCGATGCCTTCTGCATTCACCAGGGCAGTGCGGCGATTGTCGACGCCGTGGCGCGGCGTTTCGAGGGTGAGCCTGAGAAGTTCATCAAGGACATGGTCGAAACCGGTAATACCGTGTCGTCGAGCATTCCGTTGCTGCTGGAAAAACATGTGCTCGATTCCAAGTGGAAGCGTGTGGCGCTCAGCGGTTTCGGTGTTGGTTTGTCCTGGGGTTCGGCAATCATCTATCGTCCTTGAGCTTCTAAAAGCCAGGCACAAAAAAAGCGTTCAAGGTGTAACCTTGAGCGCTATTTTTTTGCCCGAATGAAAAGCGAGGCTCCATGAGCGAGTTCTTTGAGCGCAACGTCGAGATCATACAGCGCCGCTGGCCGCTGCTGTCTGCGCGCTTGCTGGTTGAAGACGTGAGCCTGTTGCAGGCCGATCTGGTCGAAGGCCTGGGCTCGACGTTGAGCATCAACGGCATTCAGTTGACCAGTCGCCATGACCGTACCCGTGAAGCGCAGCTTCAAGCCGAAAGCCTGCCGCTCGACAGCCCGGTGGTGCACGTTTACGGCACAGGACTGGGTGATCTTCAACTGGAGCTGCTGCAGCGTTCCCAGCTGATTCAGCTACATGTACATATCCTCAACGGTGCGGTTTTTGCGCTGGTCTTGCAATTGCTCGACCAACAGCCGTGGCTCAGCGATTCGCGTGTCCAGCTGCACTATGCCGGCGATTTATCTGAAATCTGTTTGCCGTTCTTTGCCCTGCCTTCAGAGCTGGTGCTGGCCGATGACTACAACGCCAGGATCCGCGACCGCTTGATCAGCGAAACCCATCTGACATTCAACAACCGTGAGTTCGATCCGGACAATCCGGAAATAGCGGCACGCCTGCTGGAAAGTGTCGAACAGATCCGCGTCGATGGCGACGTCGCACAATTGTTCGCAACACATGCTGGCCAGCCGATGTTCGTCATCGCCACCGGGCCAAGCCTGGAACAGCATTTCGTGACCTTGCGATCTGTTCGAGGGCAGACACCGCGACCGCTGTTCGTTTGTGTCGATACTGCTTACCGGCCGCTGATCGAACACGGCATCAAGCCGGATGTGGTTGTCACGATTGATCAGCGTATCTCGCAGCGTCATCTGCCACCCGAGGACAGCGCAAATACCACGCTGGTCTATATGCCGCTGGTGGACCCTGTCGTGTTGCAGGCCTGGCAAGGCAAACGCTATGTCGCCTACTCGGCAAGCCCGGTTTTCCGTTATTTGCGTGAGCAGTTGCCCCGCGCCGGGCTGTTTGCAGGCGGCAGCGTGATTCATCCGGCGGTGGACCTGGCGGTGAAAATGGGGGCCAGTCAGATCACCTTGTTCGGGGCTGACTTCGCGTTCCCCAACAACAAGACTCATGCCGGCTGGAATGACGGCGACCTTGGCCCCCAATTGGGCGCGGCTCGCCATTGGGTGTTGGACGGGAATGGGCAGCGGGTCAAGACCCAGCTCAATTTCCGCAGCTACTTGTGTGAGCTGGAGCGCTATATCGCTGCGAATCCACAAGTCGTCTTCTACAACAGCAGTCGAGCCGGGGCCATGATTGCCGGCACGACATTTCATCCGGAGTTCAGTCGATGAGCGAAGTGCTACTCGTTGATCAGGCCCGGCAATGTTCAGCGTTGTTTCGCCTGGGAAGGGATGTCGAGGCGGCGCTGGTCATGGTCGAGGTAGCAGAGGGGGTGCAGTCGCGGGTTGGCGGGGCAGACAGCCAGATCGCGGCCCGGTGGATGGCATTGCTGGCAGGCATGCTGGATAGCCAGGAACGACAGGACTGGCTGGCGCTGGCGGACTACCTTGAATACGAACTGGTCGATTTGCTGGGGGCTGTCAGTTCTGCGTAATGCCATGGCAGATCAGCGGGAGCGGGGCTGTGAGGAAGGATTGTGGCAGTTCTCTGGCGTCATTTTTTGGTGGTTGGATCGTCGGTAAGCCTTGGTTTTACAGGGGGTGGCAGGGTGATGGCAAAAAAATTCAAAAATCCCCTCAAGCAACCTGCATTGACGACGATAACTATTACGAAGGTTCTCTAGGCCATACCGGGCGGTTGCCAGGGCCGGAAGCCGCAGTACCCAACCAACGAGGAATTCGTCATGGCTTTAACAGTAAACACTAACACTACTTCCCTGAGTGTTCAGAAGAACCTGAACCGTGCGTCCGACGCACTGTCGACTTCGATGACCCGTCTGTCCTCCGGCCTGAAAATCAACAGCGCCAAAGACGACGCCGCCGGCCTGCAGATCGCTACCCGCATGACTTCGCAAATCCGTGGCCAGACCATGGCTATCAAAAACGCCAACGACGGTGTTTCGATTGCTCAGACCGCTGAAGGCGCTCTGCAAGAGTCGACCAACATTCTGCAGCGTATGCGTGAAATCGCACTGCAAGCGCGAAACGACTCCAACGGCACTGCTGACCGTACCGCTCTGGACAAAGAATACCAACAGTCGATCGCTGAGCTGACCCGTATCGCTCAGTCGACCAACCTGAACGGCAAAGCGCTGATCGACGGTACTGCTGGTGCGATGGAGTTCCAGGTAGGTTCGAACACTACCTCTGACAACCAGATCACTCTGACCTTGTCGACCAGCTTCGACGCCAGCGCCCTGGGCATGACCGGTACTGTCATTTCCGGCGTGGATAACACAACTAACCACACTAACGTTGATGCCTCTATCTCGGCTATCGACGCTGCTCTGGCAAACATCAACGCCACTCGCGCTGACTTGGGTGCTGCTCAGAACCGTTTCTCGACTACCATTTCCAACCTGCAGAACATCAACGAAAACGCCAGTGCTGCACTGAGCCGTGTACAAGATACCGACTTCGCTGCTGAAACTGCACAGCTGACCAAGCAACAAACTCTGCAACAAGCTTCCACCGCAGTTCTGGCCCAGGCCAACCAACTGCCATCCGCTGTACTGAAACTGCTTCAGTAATAGCTGATGTGTTTTGGCGGGGGAGTGCGCATGCGCGCTCTCTCGCTTTTTCAGTTTAAGAGGTGATGGACATGGATATGAGCGTGAAGCTGAACTTGTCTTATCCAGCTGCGAAGCCGGCGACGACTGTTGCCGACAAGCCGGTGGAGAAGCCTCGAGCGGAAACTGCGCCAGTGGTTGCCGTCAAGGAAGAAGGTAAAAACGATCAGACCGAACAGGAAAAACTGAAGATGGCCGTTCAGGAAATCGAGAAGTTCGTTCAGTCGGTCAAGCGCAATCTGGAGTTCTCGATCGATGAGCCTTCAGGCAAAGTTGTGGTCAAGGTTATTGCCAGTGACTCCGGTGAGGTGGTTCGCCAAATCCCCAATGAAGAAGTCCTGAAACTGGCCAATAGTTTGAATGATGCAAGCAGCCTGTTGTTCAGCGCGAAAGCCTGACCGCTGGCATGAATATTGTTGCTATGTTCTTTTGGACGTTGTAGTGGTCAAAAGACCGGCGACACACTGAAGGGAGATATGCATGGCAAGTCCAATTCTACCGGGCACGGGTTTAGGCTCTGGCCTTGATACCGGTGCTATTGTCAAAGCCTTGGTCAATGCCGACAAAGCAGCCAAGCAGAACCAGATCGACCGTCAGACGACCATCAATACCGCGCAGATTTCCGGTATTGGTTCCCTCAAAAGTGTCCTGGCGAACTTCCAGGCTGCAATCAAGAATCTGGGCAATACGCAAACTCCGCAATTTCTGGGTTACAACGCCACCTCCGCTGACGCGAAAGTATTGACCGCTGTGGCCAGCAACACGGCCGTCAACGGCACTTACGTGGTCAAGGTCACTAACCTTGCAACTTCGTCCAAAGTGGCTACCGCAGCCTTTGCCGGCGGTACCAGCAGTGCCATTGCGAGCGGCACGCTCAATATCACGCAAAACGGCGTTTCCAGTTCTGTCACCATTCCGGCGGGCGCGACGTTGCAGTCGGTTCGGGATGCGATAAACACACAGCAGGGCGCCAACGGCTTCAGTGCCAACATCGTGACCGACTCGTTTGGCTCGCGACTGGTGTTGGGTTCCACGGTGACCGGTGCCGGTTCCGATATCACCCTAAGCGGTATTGCGGGTCTGGAGATCAATGCCGGCCAGCAAATGGGTACAACCCCGACAGCGACTTCGGCGGGTGCCATTGGCGATTTCGCGAAGGACGCCAATTTCACCGTGGATGGGCTCGCGCTGACCAGCAAAAGCAACAAGGTTGACGCGGCCATTTCCGGCTTGACCCTGAATCTGGTCGCCGGGGGTGATGTAACCACGACGGTGACAGTCGGCCCGAACAGTGATGGCCTGAAAAAATCCATCCAGGCTTTCGTTGACGCTTATAACCAGGTTGTGACCAGTGTTAATGCGTTGACCAAGCCTTCCCTGGATGACGATGGCAAGCCGACCATCGCTGCTGCACTGACCGGTGACCCATTGGCGCGCGGCATTCTGGCATCCATTCGTCAGCCGTTGGTCACTACCGGCGCAGGTGACAAGCTCACTGTTCTGTCGCAACTGGGTATCACCACCAATCAGAAAACCGGTGCGCTGGATTTCGATAGCACCAAGTTCACGACCGCGATGGATACCCAAAAACTCGGTGGTGAGGTTCAGAAGCTGTTCCTGGGTGATCCGACGGCGACTGGCGATGCCGCCAAGGGCTTGCTGACACGCATGAACGATGCAATCACCCCTTACACGGTCACTGGCAGTGAGGGTATCCTCGATGCCCGTTCGACCAACTTGGCCAAGGCCAAGTCGAATCTGGCCAACCAGCAGGCAGCCCTGGATCGCCGTATCGAGACGCTGACTGCTGTGCTGACCAAAAAATATAACGACATGGATTCTCTGGTCGGCAAACTCAAGGCAACTGCCAGTAACATCACCTCGATGTTCGAGGCGATGAACGCGCAGAAAAACGCCTCGTAACACAGAAACGCCAAAAGCCCGGCAGCGGATTCCGCTTGTCGGGCTTTTTTTGGTTTGGTCTAAAGTTTTTTGACGCCGTGTCGATAGCTTGATTATACGAATCACAGAGTTTTGGATGAGGTAAGACATGAACCCGATGTTAGCCCTTCGGCAGTATCAGAAGATTGGCGCGCAAGCCCAGACTTCCGAGGCCAGTCCTCATCGCCTGGTGCAAATGCTTATGGAAGGCGGCCTGGATCGCATCGCTCAGGCCAAAGGTGCCATGGAGCGCAAGGATGTCGCCAACAAAGGCGTTCTGATAGGCAAGGCCATAGGCATCATCGGTGGTCTGCGTGAAGGTCTGGATCTGGAAAATCAGGCCGACTCGGTGACTGAGCTGGATAACCTTTACACCTACATGATGAAGCGTCTGGCTGAAGCCAATCTCAAGACCGATCCAAAAATTCTCGACGAAGTCGCCGACCTGCTTCGCACGGTCAAAGACGGTTGGGATTCCATTGCCGCGCCGGGTCCGCAGTTTTAAGGAGATCACTATGAGTCTTGTCTTGCAGCGAATCGAACAAACCCGTGATGCCCTCGTCGATGCATTGGCCGAGCGCAACTGGGAGGCCATTGGTGAATTGGACCTGGCTTGCCGTTCCTGCATGGAAGACGTCTTGAGTGAAGCTTCGGTGGACGAAGCCGCGTTGCGCGACAACCTTGAGGAGTTGCTGGGGGTGTATAAACAGCTTCTGGAGGCGGCGACGGGGGAGCGCCAAGCGATAGTCGACGAGATGTCGCAGATCCACCAAGCGCAGAGCGCGGCAAAGGTTTACCATCTGTTTGGGTAGTTAACCCTCAGTTAATCCAAACATAGTGCGCCATAAATTTGACTGTGCACGGTTTTTTGACTTAACTAGTGGCTGGTTCCAGATTTCAGGCGTCTACAGGCATAACGTGTCTGCAAGCGTCTAGCTTGCCCCTCATTTTGGGCATTGAGTTGACTAGGGAAGTTGCTATTGCATGTGGCGTGAAACCAAAATTCTGCTGATTGATGACGATAGCGTCCGTCGCCGCGATTTGGCGGTGATTTTAAATTTTCTTGGCGAAGAAAATTTACCCTGTGGCAGCCATGACTGGCAGCAGGCTGTCGGCTCTTTGTCATCAAGTCGTGAAGTAATCTGTGTCCTCATCGGGACGGTAAATGCTCCTGGTGCACTTTTGGGCTTGTTAAAGACACTCTCAACCTGGGATGAGTTCCTTCCAGTTTTGTTAATGGGCGATAATTCTTCCATTGACTTGCCGGAAGACCAGCGTCGTCGAGTGCTTTCGACTCTCGAAATGCCACCCAGCTACAGCAAATTGCTCGACTCGTTGCACCGTGCACAGGTCTATCGCGAGATGTATGACCAGGCGCGTGAGCGCGGTCGTCACCGTGAACCCAATCTTTTCCGTAGCCTCGTCGGCACCAGCCGGGCGATTCAACACGTCCGTCAGATGATGCAGCAAGTGGCCGATACTGATGCCAGCGTGCTGATCCTCGGCGAGTCCGGGACCGGCAAGGAAGTGGTCGCGCGCAACCTGCACTACCACTCCAAGCGTCGTGATGCGCCGTTCGTGCCGGTCAACTGCGGTGCTATTCCGGCCGAGTTGCTCGAAAGCGAATTGTTCGGCCATGAGAAGGGTGCCTTCACCGGAGCGATCACCAGTCGCGCCGGGCGTTTCGAGCTGGCCAACGGTGGTACCTTGTTCCTCGACGAAATCGGCGACATGCCGTTGCCGATGCAGGTCAAGCTGCTGCGCGTCTTGCAGGAACGCACCTTTGAGCGCGTGGGCAGCAACAAGACCCAAAGCGTCGATGTGCGGATCATTGCGGCGACCCACAAGAATCTCGAAAGCATGATCGAGATCGGCACTTTCCGCGAAGACCTCTACTATCGCTTGAACGTGTTCCCGATCGAGATGGCGCCATTGCGCGAACGCGTCGAAGACATTCCGCTGCTGATGAACGAGTTGATCTCGCGCATGGAGCACGAGAAGCGCGGTTCGATCCGTTTCAATTCGGCGGCGATCATGTCGCTGTGCCGTCATGGCTGGCCGGGCAACGTTCGCGAGCTTGCCAACCTGGTGGAGCGCATGGCGATCATGCACCCGTACGGGGTGATCGGCGTGGTCGAGTTGCCGAAGAAATTCCGCTACGTCGATGACGAAGACGAGCAACTGGTCGACAGCCTGCGCAGCGATCTTGAAGAGCGGGTGGCCATTAACGGTCATACCCCGGACTTCACCGCCAATGCGTTGCTGCCACCGGAAGGCCTGGACTTGAAGGATTACCTCGGTGGTCTGGAACAAGGACTGATCCAGCAAGCGCTGGATGATGCCAATGGCATCGTGGCGCGGGCGGCAGAACGGCTGCGGATTCGTCGTACCACGCTGGTGGAGAAGATGCGCAAGTACGGCATGAGTCGTCGTGACGGTGATGAACAGGCGGATGATTGACGCCTGTTTTTCAACTCCTTCATTTATAGTTAGTTTTTTTTAGGCACGGGTATTGCTACATCCCTCGCAACGTTCCGTTTAACTGACGGTCAACCACGCGAGAGAGTCCGATGCCCCAAGCCGCCCAGATGTCTCCTGCCCTTGATGCTTCGGGGCAACCGTCGTCCGTAGAGCAGGCAAGCCGGCTTGGCCTTGAGCAGGCATTTGCGCTGTTCAGCCAGATGTCGAGCCAATTGACCAATTCCTACAGCATGCTCGAAGCCCGGGTCACCGAGCTTAAGGGCGAGCTGGCGGTGGTCAGTGCTCAGCGCATGCAGGAGCTGGCGGAAAAAGAACGCCTGGCCAACCGCCTGCAAAATCTCCTCGATCTGTTGCCCGGCGGCGTCATCGTCATCGACGCCCAGGGTATCGTGCGCGAAGCTAATCCCGCCGCGAGTGAACTGCTTGGTCTGCCTCTCGAAGGCGAGCTGTGGCGTCATGTGATTGCTCGATGCTTTGCACCGCGCGAGGACGACGGTCACGAAATATCCCTTAAGGACGGTCGACGTCTATCGATCGCCACGCGTTCGCTGGACGCCGAGCCCGGTCAATTGGTGTTGCTCAATGACCTGACTGAAACCCGTCATCTGCAAGATCAACTGGCTCGTCATGAGCGTCTGTCGTCTCTGGGGCGTATGGTTGCCTCGTTGGCTCATCAGATTCGCACGCCGTTGTCCGCTGCGTTGCTCTACGCCAGTCATTTGACTGAGCAGGAGTTGCCGGTCGAGACCCAGCAACGTTTTGCCGGGCGCCTGAAAGAGCGTCTGCATGAACTCGAACACCAGGTTCGCGACATGCTGGTGTTCGCCCGCGGCGAGCTGCCGCTGACCGATCGCGTGACCCCCAGGATGCTGATGCAGTCGCTGCAAGCGGCAGCGCTGACCCACGTTCAGGACTTGCCGATTCGCTGGCAGTGCGACAGTCATGCTGGTGAGTTGCTGTGTAATCGCGACACCTTGGTCGGGGCGATCCTCAACCTGATCGAGAATGCCATCCAGGCCAGCGCCGGCGACGTTCGTTTAAAGGTTCACCTGTATACCCGCGGCAACAACCTGCGCTTGTGCATCAGCGACAGCGGCAGCGGTATCGACACGAAGATACTGGCGCGTTTGGGTGAACCGTTTTTCACCACTAAAACCACCGGCACCGGCCTGGGCCTGACCGTGGTCAAGGCAGTCGCCCGTGCTCATCAGGGAGAATTGCAATTGCGCTCGCGGCCGGGTCGCGGCACTTGTGCGCAGGTGATCTTGCCGCTTTTTTCTGGTGAACAACCCAGCGCTCAGGGAGCGAAGTGAAGGACATGGCCATCAAGGTTTTACTGGTCGAGGATGACCGCGCGCTACGGGAAGCATTGGCCGATACGCTGCTGCTTGCCGGGCACGATTACACGGCGGTCGGTTCGGCGGAAGAGGCGTTGGCTGCGGTCGGCGCCGAGGCATTTAACCTGGTGCTCAGCGACGTCAACATGCCGGGCATGGATGGTCATCAACTGCTTGGATTGCTGCGGGCTCGTCAGCCGCAACTGCCTGTATTACTGATGACCGCTCACGGTGCGGTCGAGCGCGCAGTCGACGCCATGCGTCAGGGCGCGGCGGATTATCTGGTCAAACCCTTCGAGCCCAAAGCCTTGCTCGATCTGGTGGCGCGGCACGCACTGGGCAATCTGGGCGCGACCGAGAGTGAAGGGCCTGTGGCGTTCGAACCCGCCAGTGCGCAATTGCTGGAACTGGCTGCGCGGGTGGCACGCAGTGACTCCACGGTGTTGATCTCCGGTGAGTCCGGGACCGGCAAGGAAGTGCTGGCGCGTTACATCCATCAGCACTCTCACCGCGCCAGTCAGCCGTTCATTGCGATCAACTGCGCAGCGATCCCGGACAACATGCTCGAAGCCACCTTGTTCGGTCACGAAAAGGGGTCTTTCACAGGCGCCATTGCGGCGCAGGCTGGCAAGTTCGAGCAGGCCGATGGCGGGACGATCCTGCTCGATGAAATCTCCGAAATGCCCCTCGGCCTTCAAGCCAAATTACTGCGCGTGTTGCAAGAGCGTGAAGTCGAGCGAGTCGGCGCACGCAAGCCGATCACGCTGGATATTCGAGTGGTGGCTACCACCAACCGTGACCTTGCCGCCGAAGTAACGGCGGGGCGTTTTCGCGAAGATCTTTACTATCGCCTGTCGGTGTTCCCGCTGGCCTGGCGTCCGCTGCGCGAGCGTACCGCCGACATCCTGCCGCTGGCCGAGCGACTGTTGGCCAAGCACGTCAATAAAATGAAGCATGCCGCGGCGAAGCTCTCGCCCGAGGCGCAAGTTTGCCTGATCGCTTATCCGTGGCCGGGCAACGTGCGTGAGCTGGATAACGCGATCCAGCGAGCCTTGATTCTGCAGCAAGGCGGCTTGATCCAGCCGCAGGATTTTTGCCTGGCCGGACCTGTGGCGTGTGCGCCGTTGCCGCCATTGGCGTCGACCCCCACGCGGGCCGTAGACGTCGAAGCTGAATCGGCGGGCGCCCTCGGCGATGACCTGCGGCGCCGTGAATTTCAGATGATCATCGACACCTTGCGTTCCGAGCGCGGCCGTCGCAAAGAAGCCGCCGAGCGACTGGGCATCAGCCCGCGCACCTTGCGCTACAAGCTGGCGCAAATGCGCGACGCCGGAATGGACGTGGAAGCGTACTTGTTCGCCACCTGAAAGTTGACGCAGCAACACCAATCCAAATGTGGGAGCCCTGTGGTGAGGGGGCTTGTTGGAATGCCGCATCACCCCGTTGGAGCGCGAAGCGGTCCTTCTTTTTGAGGGATGCAGGTTTGTTGTGTGCTGAGATTTTACGACTGCTGCGCAGCCGAACGGGGGCAAGCCCCCTCGCCACAAAGGCATGCTCCCCCAATGTTTTGCGGTTAAGGGAAAGCCCGGAAGGCTTTTGTTTAGAGCGGCCACAGAGCTGGCACCCTTGTTGCTAACACCTCTCTGCCCGCCGAGTGAGTGTCAAAAAATTGCGGGTAGCCAAAGACGTAGCTTCGTCAAAGAGAGAAACCATGAGCCAAGGTATTGAATTCAATCGGTTGATGCTGGATATGCGCTCCATGCAAATGGATGCCATGTCTGCGCCGAAATCGACTGCCGCAGTCCCTGAATTGGGTGGCAGCAGCTTTTCCGACATGCTCGGTCAGGCCGTCAATAAAGTGAACGACACCCAGCAGGCGTCAAATCAGTTGGCCAGTGCTTTTGAGATCGGTAAAAGCGGCGTCGACCTGACGGACGTGATGATTTCCTCGCAGAAGGCCAGCGTGTCTTTTCAAGCGTTGACCCAAGTGCGTAACAAGCTGGTTCAGGCATACCAAGACATCATGCAGATGCCGGTTTAAGGACGAGATTGAGTCATGGCAGAAGCAATCGCCGATAATGTTCCGGTCAAGGCCACTCCAATAGACGGCAAACCGCCGCTGTTCGGGTTGTCCTTCCTGGAAAACCTCTCCGAGATGACCATGTTGCGTCAGGTGGGCCTGTTGGTCGGCCTGGCTGCGAGCGTGGCGATTGGTTTTGCCGTTGTGTTGTGGTCCCAGCAGCCGGACTACCGGCCTCTGTACGGCAGCCTTGCCGGTATGGACGCCAAGCAGGTCATGGAAACCCTGGCCGCAGCCGATATTCCCTATACCGTTGAACCGAACTCCGGTGCCTTGCTGGTCAAGGCCGATGACCTGTCTCGTGCGCGGCTCAAGCTCGCGGGCGCTGGTGTCACTCCCAGCGACGGCAACATCGGTTTTGAGATCCTCGACAAGGAACAAGGGCTGGGCACCAGTCAGTTCATGGAAGCGACCCGTTATCGTCGCGGCCTCGAAGGCGAACTGGCACGGACCATTTCCAGCCTGAACAACGTCAAGGGTGCCCGCGTGCACCTGGCGATTCCGAAAAGTTCGGTGTTCGTGCGTGACGAGCGTAAGCCCAGCGCTTCGGTTCTGGTTGAACTCTATTCCGGTCGCTCGCTGGAGCCGGGCCAGGTCGTCGCTATCATCAATCTGGTTGCTACCAGCGTTCCTGAACTGAGCAAGTCGCAGATCACTGTGGTCGATCAGAAGGGCAACCTGCTGTCGGATCAGGCGGAAAACTCCGAACTGACCATGGCCGGCAAGCAATTCGATTACAGCCGTCGCATGGAAAGCATGCTGACCCAGCGTGTACACAACATCCTGCAACCGGTGTTGGGTAATGATCGCTATAAAGCCGAAGTTTCGGCCGATGTGGATTTCAGCGCCGTCGAGTCGACTTCCGAGCAATTCAACCCGGATCAGCCGGCGTTGCGCAGTGAGCAATCGGTCAACGAACAGCGCACCGCCAGCAATGGCCCGCAAGGTGTGCCGGGTGCCCTGAGCAACCAGCCGCCATCGCCGGCCTCGGCGCCGCAAACCACCGGTGGCGCCACCGCGTCGGCCGGCATGGTGCAGCCAGGCCAGCCATTGCTCGATGCCAACGGTCAGCAAATCATGGACCCGGCCACCGGCCAGCCGATGCTGGCACCGTACCCGGCGGACAAGCGTCAACAATCCACCAAGAACTTCGAACTCGACCGTTCCATCAGTCACACCAAACAACAGCAGGGCCGTTTGAATCGCCTGTCGGTGTCGGTGGTGGTGGATGATCAGGTCAAGGTCAACGCGGCCAACGGCGAAACGACACGTGCGCCGTGGAGCGCCGATGAGTTGGCGCGCTTCACTCGTCTGGTACAGGACGCGGTCGGTTTCGACGCCAGCCGTGGCGACAGCGTCAGTGTGATCAACATGCCGTTCTCCGCCGAGCGCGGTGAAGTGATTGCCGAGATTCCGTTCTACTCCCAGCCGTGGTTCTGGGACATCGTCAAGCAAGTGCTGGGTGTGTTGTTCATCCTGGTGCTGGTGTTCGGTGTGCTGCGTCCGGTGCTCAACAACATCACCGGTGGCGGCAAAGACAAGCAACTCGCAGGCCTGGGCAGCGACATGGAGCTCGGTGGCATGGGCGGCCTGGACGGCGAACTGTCCAACGACCGCGTCAGCCTTGGTGGCCCGACCAGTATCCTGCTGCCGAGCCCGAGCGAAGGCTATGACGCACAGTTGAACGCAATCAAGAGTCTGGTGGCAGAAGATCCGGGTCGCGTGGCCCAGGTCGTGAAAGAGTGGATTAACGCAGATGAGTGATAACCGAGCCGTTGCCGCCAAACTGACCAAGGTCGACAAAGCCGCGATTCTGCTGCTGTCCCTCGGTTCCACCGATGCTGCGCAAGTGCTGCGCCACATGGGGCCCAAGGAGGTCCAGCGTGTGGGCGTGGCGATGGCCCAGATGGGCAACGTGCACCGTGAGCAGGTCGAACAGGTGATGAGCGAGTTCGTCGACATCGTCGGCGACCAGACCAGCCTGGGCGTCGGCTCCGATGACTACGTGCGCAAAATGCTCACTCAGGCATTGGGCGAAGACAAGGCCAACGGCCTGATCGACCGGATCCTGCTGGGCGGCAACACCAGTGGTCTCGACAGCCTGAAGTGGATGGAGCCGCGCGCCGTCGCCGACGTGATCCGTTACGAGCACCCGCAGATCCAGGCAATCGTGGTCGCCTACCTCGACCCGGATCAGGCCGGTGAAGTGCTGGGCAACTTCGACCACAAGGTCCGGTTGGACATCATCCTGCGGGTGTCTTCGTTGAACACCGTGCAACCGGCAGCCCTGAAAGAACTCAACCAGATTCTCGAGAAGCAGTTCTCCGGCAACTCGAATGCCTCGCGCACCACCCTGGGTGGCATCAAGCGTGCGGCCGACATCATGAACTTCCTCGACAGCTCGATCGAAGGTCAGCTGATGGACTCGATCCGCGAAGTCGACGAAGACCTGTCCGGTCAGATCGAAGACCTCATGTTCGTGTTCAACAACCTGTCCGATGTCGACGACCGCGGCATTCAGGCGCTGTTGCGCGAAGTGTCCTCGGACGTCCTGGTGCTGGCCCTCAAGGGCTCGGACGAAGGCGTCAAGGAAAAGATCTTCAAGAACATGTCCAAACGGGCGGCCGAACTGTTGCGCGACGACCTCGAGGCCAAAGGCCCGGTGCGCGTCAGCGACGTGGAAACCGCGCAGAAAGAAATCCTCACCATTGCCCGCCGTATGGCCGAAGCCGGAGAAATCGTTCTCGGCGGGAAGGGCGGCGAAGAGATGATCTAAGGTCACTATGTCGTCCAAACATGATGAGTCCAATACCGACCTGATCCGTGCCAAGGACGTCGGTGGTTTCGACATCTGGTCGTTGCCCAGCTTCGACCCGTTTGTGCCGGAACCCGAGCCGGAACCGGAACCCGAACCGCCGGAAATGGAAGAAGTGCCGCTGGAAGAAGTCCAGCCACTGACCCTCGAAGAGCTCGAGAGCATTCGCCAGGAGGCCTACAACGAAGGCTTCGCCGTTGGCGAAAAAGAAGGTTTCCACAGCACCGCGCTCAAGGTCCGTCAGGAAGCCGAAGTGGCCCTGACGGCCAAGATCGCTGGCCTGGAGCAACTGATGGCCAACCTGTTCGAGCCGATTGCCGAGCAGGACACGCAGATCGAAAAGTCGCTGGTTGACCTCGTGCAGCACATCACCAAGCAAGTGATTCAGCGCGAACTGGCCATCGACTCGACGCAGATCGAACACGTCATGCGCGAGGCGCTCAAGCTTTTGCCGCTGGGTGTGGGCAACGTGCGGCTGTACATCAATCCGCAGGATTTCGAACAGGTCAAAGCCCTGCGCGAGCGCCATGAAGAAACCTGGCGCATTGTCGAGGACGAGTCCTTGTTGCCGGGCGGCTGCCGGGTCGAAACGGAGCACAGCCGCATCGACGCCACCATCGAAACCCGTGTTACCCAAGTCATGGCCAAGCTGTTCGATCAATTGCACGATCAGGCGCTGCACCCGGCCGCACCGGACCTGAGCCTGGAACTGCCAATCGACGAAAAACCTGCGGTTACACCGATCGAGGCGACACTGGACGCTCCCGATGCGTCTTGATCGCACCAGCTTCGCCAAGCGCCTCGGTAGCTACGCCGAGGCCACGGAGCTTGCCAGTGCGCCGATCCTCGAAGGTCGCCTGCTGCGCATGGTCGGCCTGACCCTCGAAGCCGAAGGCTTGCGCGCCGCCATGGGCAGCCGCTGCATGGTCATCAACGATGACAGCTATCACCCGGTGCAGGTCGAAGCTGAAGTCATGGGTTTCTCTGGCAGCAAAGTCTTTCTGATGCCAGTTGGCAGCGTCGCCGGCATCGCCCCCGGTGCCCGTGTGGTTCCCCTGGCTGATACCGGTCGCTTGCCCATGGGTATGAGCATGCTCGGGCGGGTGCTCGATGGCGCCGGGCGTGCGCTGGATGGCAAGGGTGGCATGAAGGCTGAAGATTGGGTGCCGATGGACGGCCCGACCATCAACCCGCTCAAGCGCGAACCCATCAGCGAGCCGCTGGACGTGGGCATTCGCTGCATCAACGGTTTGTTGACGGTTGGTCGCGGTCAGCGGCTCGGGCTGTTCGCCGGTACTGGCGTGGGCAAGAGTGTGCTGCTGGGCATGATGACCCGCTTCACCGAGGCCGACATCATCGTCGTCGGGCTGATCGGTGAGCGAGGTCGAGAAGTTAAAGAATTCATTGAGCACATCCTCGGTGAAGAAGGGCTCAAGCGTTCGGTGGTGGTGGCGTCGCCAGCGGACGATGCGCCGCTGATGCGGCTGCGCGCGGCCATGTACTGCACGCGAATCGCCGAGTATTTTCGCGACAAGGGCAAGAACGTCCTGTTGCTCATGGATTCCCTGACCCGTTTCGCCCAGGCCCAGCGGGAAATCGCCCTGGCCATCGGCGAACCTCCAGCGACCAAAGGCTATCCGCCGTCAGTGTTCGCCAAGTTGCCGAAACTGGTGGAGCGTGCCGGTAACGCTGAAAAGGGCGGCGGTTCGATCACCGCGTTCTACACGGTATTGTCCGAAGGCGACGATCAGCAAGACCCGATCGCCGACTCGGCGCGGGGTGTGCTCGACGGACACATCGTGCTGTCCCGGCGTCTGGCCGAGGAAGGGCATTACCCGGCCATCGATATCGAAGCCTCCATCAGCCGGGTCATGCCGTCGGTGGTCGGCATCAAGCACATGAACCACGCGCAGACGTTCAAGCAATACTGGTCGCGCTATCAGCAGAGCCGCGACTTGATCAGTGTCGGCGCCTATGTGTCCGGCGGTGATCGGGAAACCGATACCGCGATCAATCTGCAACCGGCCATGACCATGTACCTGCGCCAGGGCTTGAACGACAACATCAGCATGGGCGCCAGCGAGAACCATCTCGCTTCGATCTTTGCGCCAGCGCCGGGCGGTTAACCAGTCATGGCCTCGAGCCGCGCAGCACGTCTGGCGCCTGTGGTGGAAATGGCTGAAAAGGCCGAAAAGACCGCTGTCCTGCGCCTGGGGCACTTTCAGGGCCAGGTTCGCCTGGCGGAAAGCAAACTCGCCGACCTGGAAAACTTCCGCCTCGAGTACCAGGAACAATGGATCGTACGCGGCAGTAGCGGCGTGTCGGGCCAATGGTTGCTGGGTTATCAGGGTTTTCTCGCGCAATTGGGCACGGCCATCGACCAGCAGCGCCAGAGCCTGAACTGGCATCAAAACAACCTGAACAAATCCCGGGAAGCCTGGCAGCAGGCGTTTGCCCGGGTCGAAGGCTTGCGCAAACTGGTTCAGCGCTACATGGATGAGGCACGGCAACTGGAAGACAAGCGCGAGCAGAAACTGCTGGATGAGCTGTCCCAGCGGTTGCCGCGTCAGGATCCGTATTGAGTGTCGGTTTTAAAAGATCGCAGTCTTCGGCAGCGCCTACAGGATCGGGTTTGCATGCGGTCAAAGTAGGCGCTGCCGAAGGCTGCGATCTTTTGACCTTGCTCCAGCCCTCGTCAGGTGCTAAACCTTCTACACGTACGTTCGCCAATGACAAGGAAGCCGTGAAATGTCAGTCGTTACAGAAGTATCTCCGGATGGGAAAAAGCTGACGATTTCGATCGAGGGGCGATTCGATTTCGGTCGGCATCAGGAGTTTCGCGAGTCCTACGAGGGACTCAACAGTACACCCGAATCCATTGTGGTGGACTTGAAGAAAGCCACTTATCTCGACAGCTCGGCGTTGGGCATGCTGCTCTTGCTGCGCGATCACGCCGGTGGCGACAACTCCGATATTCGCGTCGTCAACAGCAGTTCCGATGTGAAGAAAATCCTCGCCATCTCCAATTTCGACAAGCTGTTCGACATCAGTTGACCGTCATGCAGCCGCTCGAACCGCTGACGATTCTGATCGCCGAAGACAGCGCGGCCGATCGCATGCTGCTGTCGACTATCGTCCGGCGCCAGGGCCATGAAGTGCTGACGGCCGCCAACGGCGCCGAGGCGGTCGAAGCATTCCGCTCGCAGCGACCGCACCTGGTGCTGATGGACGCCATGATGCCGGTGATGGACGGTTTCGAGGCGGCGCAGCAGATCAAGGCACTGGCCGGCGAAACGCTGGTGCCGATCATCTTTTTGACGTCGCTGACCGAGAGCGAAGCCTTGGCTCGTTGTCTGGAGGCCGGGGGCGACGATTTTCTGGCAAAACCTTACAACCAGGTGATCCTCGCGGCCAAGGTCAAGGCGATGGACCGCTTGCGACGTTTGCAAGCCACGGTGCTGGAGCAGCGCGACCTGATCGCCAGGCATCACGATTACCTGCTCAACGAACAACGGGTAGCCAAAGCCGTGTTCGACAAGGTCGCCCACTCCGGTTGCCTGAATGCCCCGAACATCCGTTACCTGCAATCACCCTATGCGCTGTTCAATGGCGATCTGTTGCTAGCCGCTTTCACTCCGGCTGGCGACATGCATGTGCTGCTCGGTGATTTTACCGGCCATGGTTTGCCGGCCGCTGTCGGTGCCATGCCGTTGGCCGAAGTCTTCTATGGCATGACGGCCAAGGGTTACGGTTTGTCCGAAACCCTGCGCGAGATGAACGCCAAGCTCAAACGTATTCTGCCGGTGGACATGTTCTGCTGTGCGGCGCTGCTGTGCCTGAGCTTTCAGCGAGGGTCGGTGGAGGTCTGGAACGGCGGAATGCCGGACGGTTACCTGCACAGTATCGCCAGTGGCGAGCGCACGGCGCTGACGGCACGGCACTTGCCGCTGGGCGTACTGAGCTCGCAAACCTTCGATGATCGCACCGAGGTGTTCCCGATGGCCGTCGGCGATCGGGTGTTCCTGCTGTCCGATGGGGTGATTGATACCTGTGATGCCAATGAGCAGTTGTTTGGCGTAGAGCGGCTGGAGCAAGTGTTTGCGGTCAATCGCCAGCCCGATGCACTGTTCGAAGAGATCGAGCAGGCACTGCGGGATTTTCGTGGCGAGGCTCGTGATGACGTGAGCATGGTCGAGGTCCGTCTGCTGGAGGCCGCGCAACTGAGCCCTCCGACGCCAGTGTATTCCGACAGCGGCCAGTCGTGCCCGCTGGACTGGTCGGTGAGTTTCGAGTTCCGCGCCGCCACCCTCAAGCGCTTCAATCCGCTGCCGTACTTGTTGCAGTTGCTGCTTGAGGTGCATGGTCTGCGGGCTCAGAGTGGCGCACTCTACAGTGTGCTGGCAGAGCTTTATTCCAATGCTCTGGAGCATGGCGTGTTGGGCCTGGATTCGAGTTTGAAACGCGATGCGGCAGGTTTTGCGCGTTATTATCAGCAGCGCAATGCACGCCTGGACGAGTTGCGCGATGGCTATGTGCGGGTGCATTTGCAGGTGACGCCAAAAGGCGAGGGCGGTTGCCTGGTGGTCCGGGTCGAAGACAGTGGCAAAGGCTTCGATGTGGCGCGGGTCATGGCGCGTCCCGTCGATGACGTCCGTCTGTCAGGACGTGGGGTCAATTTGATCCGCCAGTTGAGCGATCATGCGACCTGGTCCGATAATGGAAAAAGTGCTCGCGTGGAGTTTTTCTGGGAGGCTCTGGCATAATGCCAGGCATTCTTGATCAAGGAGTGAACAAGTGGACGACACACATCTGGACCGTGACGTGCTGAGCGCGTTGCAGGAAGTGATGGAGGACGGGTATCCAGAATTGCTCGATACCTTTCTCGCCGATTCCGAAGAGCGTTTACGCGTCCTGCGAAAGGCCGAGGATGCCGCGCAGCTTATGAATGCTGCCCATAGTTTCAAAGGTAGCAGCAGCAACATGGGCGCCAGTTATCTGGCCAAGCTGTGCGGTGAGCTGGAGCAGCGTGCCAAAGAAAAGAGTCTCGTCGGCATTGAACGGCTCATTGATGACATTGACGGCGAATTCGCTATTGTCCGACCGCTCTACGAAGCGGAACGCCAGCGTTCCCAGGCTGAACCAGCATCCGTCCGGCGTTTTTAGCAGCCAGCGAACAAAGCTGGCTCGACCCTTGCTAATAACTTACTCAACTGTACCTACGATCCCAGTGCAGCGGAGACCGTTTTATGCCCGTTACCCCAAACATCCTTCTTCAGGCCGCCACGACGGCCAAGGCTCAAGCCGCGTCCGCCAATGCACCGGCGCTGACGGCCGAGCCCGGGGACAAGGCCTCCAGCTTCGCTCAGGTCTATGCCAATCAGGCGCAGAATAAACCCTCCGCCATGGCGGACGGCTCGGCTAAACCCGCACGCGACAAAGTCTCGGACAGCGTCGGCAAAAAGGACGTGAGCAACGACAAGTCTGCCGCCCCGGAACCGACGGTTGCCGATAGCGGCAAATCCTTGCCCGTCGATAAACCGGCGCAGGCTGACGACAAGACGGCCAGCGATGATGCATCGGATCCGGCCGAGGCGTCGACGCCGGTGGCTGATACCGCGCCTGTCGATCCGGCCCTCGATCCTGCGTTGGTGGTGCAGCCGGTGTTACCAGCTCCTGTGCCGGAAACGCCAACAGTTGTGGCCACTGCGCAATCACAAGTTGAGGCACCTGTCGCCGTCGTCGTTACCGCGGCTGCGGCACAGACTGTTGCGACCATCGATCCGGATTTCGATCCCGAAGCCGATCCTCTCGATGCGCTGCCAGCCGTGCGCATGGCCATGGAGCAGGGCGGGCACGTTTCGCCCGTCAGCCAGGCCCAGCCCAAGGCGGCACCGATCTCGGCTCAAGTCGACGGCGAGCCAACTTCGGCACAGAACTTTGCCACGGGCATGGCGGGCATGCTCGATGTGCAAGCCGATCAGGACAGCACCAGCCAGGGCGGCGAGAAGGCTTTCAGTGGCCTGATCGATGACGGCCTCAAGGATCTCAAGTCCGCCAGCAGCGATACCCGTGTCGATGATTTCGCCAATCGTCTGGCGGCATTGACCCAGGCGGCAACGCCGAAGACTGCCAATGCATTACCGGTAAACCAGCCAATCGCCATGCATCAAAGCGGTTGGACCGAAGAGGTGGTCAACCGGGTCATGTACCTGTCCAGCGCCAATCTCAAGGCGGCCGACATTCAGTTGCAACCGGCCGAGCTGGGGCGCCTGGATATTCGGGTGAACATGGTTCCGGATCAGCAGACCCAGGTGACCTTCATAAGTGCCCATCCAAGCGTTCGTGAAGCGCTCGACGGGCAAATGCATCGCCTGCGTGACATGTTCGCGCAACAGGGCATGGGTCAGGTCGACGTCAACGTTTCCGATCAGTCCCGTGGCTGGCAGGGGCAGGGTCAGGAGCAGGCTCAACAGGGGCAGGGTGGGCGTGCCAACGCCAATGGCGGTCGCCTCGAGTCTGCCGATGAAGAGCTTCCTGCGACTGTCGCTGAAGTAGCCGCCAACACCACCAGCGTGATTGGCTCCAGCGCGGTCGACTACTACGCCTGATCAAACGCAGAAAACCTTGTGGGAGCGGGCTTGCTCGCGAATGCGATTTAACATTCAACAGTTATGTTGGCTGTCACACCGCATTCGCGAGCAAGCCCGCTCCCTCATTTGATTGGTGCTCGCCGATCATTCGCCGTCTCCCTACCTCCCGACACTTCTGGCATAACACTTGCTCTTGCCTTGCCGTGCGACTGTGAAAACCCGAATAGTGACGGATTATTGGCATGGCTAAGAGCGACGCAGCACCAGTGAAAGACCCCGCAACCAAAGGCAAAATCAAGCTGATCATTGTGATCGTCGTGGCCCTGTTGCTGGCGATCGGCTTGTCCGTGGGGGCGACCTGGTTCTTCATGCACAGCGCCCAGAGCAAGCCTGCCCCCGCGGCTGAAACTGCGGTGATCGGCAAGCAGCCAGCGATCTTCGAGCCCATGGCGCCGGCTTTCGTGGCCAACTACAACCAGAACGGTCGCCAGCGCTACATGCAGGTGAGCATCACCCTGCAGGGCCGCAATCAGGCCGATCTGGAAGCGCTCAAAGTCCACATGCCGGTGATTCGCAATAACCTGGTGATGCTGTTTTCCGGTCAGGATTTCGCCACGCTGGCGACCCCGGTCGGCCAGGAAATGTTGCGTCAGAAGGCCACGGCCAGCGTCCAGGAAGTGGCGCAGAAAGAGCTTGGCAAAGTGGTGATCGAACAGTTGCTTTTCACTAATTTCGTACTGCAGTAGGAACACGACATGGCCGTGCAGGACCTGCTGTCCCAGGATGAGATCGATGCGCTGTTGCATGGCGTCGACGATGGTCTGGTACAGACCGATAACGCTGCCGACCCCGGCAGTGTCAAAAGCTACGACCTGACCAGCCAGGATCGCATCGTCCGTGGACGCATGCCGACCCTGGAAATGATCAACGAGCGTTTCGCCCGCTACACCCGCATCAGCATGTTCAACATGCTGCGCCGCTCGGCGGACGTTGCCGTCGGGGGCGTGCAGGTGATGAAGTTCGGCGAATACGTGCACTCGCTGTACGTGCCGACCAGCCTCAACCTGGTCAAGATCAAACCGCTGCGCGGCACCGCACTGTTCATCCTCGACGCCAAACTGGTGTTCAAGCTGGTGGACAACTTCTTCGGCGGCGACGGCCGTCACGCGAAGATCGAAGGGCGTGAATTCACCCCCACTGAACTGCGTGTGGTGCGCATGGTGCTGGAACAGGCCTTCGTCGATTTGAAGGAAGCCTGGCAGGCGATCATGGAAGTGAACTTCGAGTACATCAACTCGGAAGTGAACCCGGCCATGGCCAACATCGTCGGCCCGAGCGAAGCCGTTGTGGTGTCGACGTTCCATATCGAGCTCGATGGTGGTGGCGGCGACCTGCACGTGACCATGCCGTACTCGATGATCGAGCCGGTGCGCGAGATGCTCGACGCCGGCTTCCAGTCGGACCTCGACGATCAGGATGAGCGCTGGATCAACGCCTTGCGCCAGGACGTGCTGGACGTCGATGTACCCATCGGTGCCACCGTTGCCCGCCGCCAGCTGCGCCTGCGCGACATCCTGCACATGCAGCCGGGGGATGTGATCCCGGTCGAGATGCCGGAAGAAATGATCATGCGCGCCAACGGCGTACCGGCCTTCAAGGTCAAGATGGGCTCGCACAAGGGCAACCTCGCGTTGCAAGTGATCGAGCCGATCGAGCGCCGCTGACCGGCGCTCCAACCCCCCCCTTTTAATTGACTGCTCTTGATTGAGCAGGTGCCCGCCGAGGACAAATGATGAACGACGATATGAACGCCCAGGACGACCAGGCACTGGCTGATGAATGGGCAGCGGCCCTGGAAGAAACCGGTGACGCCGGGCAGGACGATATCGATGCCTTGCTGGCCGCCGACGCCGCCGGTTCGCCGTCCAACCGTCTGCCGATGGAAGAGTTTGGCAGCGTGCCGAGGAACAACGATCCGGTGACGCTGGACGGTCCGAACCTGGACGTGATCCTCGATATTCCGGTGTCGATTTCCATGGAAGTCGGCAGCACCGATATCAACATCCGCAACCTGCTGCAACTCAACCAGGGTTCGGTAATCGAGCTCGATCGTCTGGCCGGTGAGCCGCTCGACGTGTTGGTTAATGGCACGCTCATCGCCCATGGTGAAGTGGTGGTGGTCAACGAAAAGTTCGGCATTCGCCTGACCGACGTGATCAGCCCAAGCGAACGCATCAAGAAGCTGCGCTGAGTGAAAAAGGTTCTGGGTTTTGTGCTGGGGTTAGCGCTGGCCTTGCCGTTCAGTGTTCTGGCTGCCGAACCGGTTGCGACTGCGACAGCGGCCGCTGCACCGGCTGTCAGCAGCGGTGTGGCCGGACAATTGACGCAACTGGTGTTCGGCTTGCTGCTGGTGCTGGGGGTGATCTTCTTCCTCGCCTGGTTGCTGCGCCGGGTCCAGCAGGCCGGGCCGGCCGGCAAGGGGCAGGTGATCGAGCTGATCGGTTCCCGCGCGCTGGGTCCCCGTGACCGTTTGATGCTGGTGCAGGTCGGCAACGAACAAATCCTGCTCGGCCTGAGCCCTGGCACCATTACCGCGTTGCATGTACTCAAGGAACCGGTGCAGGTGCCGGAAAATGCCGAGAAAGCCACGCCGGAATTTGCCCAGCATCTGCTGAAGATGCTCGGCAAGGATCAGAAGGATAAGAAGTAATGGGTGCGTTACGCATCGTCTTGACGCTGGCCCTGATGCTGGCCGCGCCGCTGGCGTTCGCCGCCGATCCGTTGTCGATCCCGGCAATCACCTTGGGCACTAACGCCGAAGGCGCTCAGGAATATTCGGTCAGCCTGCAAATTCTGCTGATCATGACTGCGCTGAGCTTCATCCCGGCGTTCGTCATGCTGATGACCAGTTTCACCCGGATCATCATCGTGTTCTCGATCCTGCGTCAGGCCCTGGGCTTGCAGCAGACTCCGTCGAACCAGATCCTCACCGGCATGGCGTTGTTCCTCACCATGTTCATCATGGCGCCGGTGTTCGATCGCGTGAATCAGGATGCCTTGCAGCCGTATCTGGCGGAGAAACTCACCGCTCAGGATGCCGTGGCCAAGGCCCAGGTGCCGATCAAGGACTTCATGCTGGCCCAGACTCGCAGTAGCGATCTGGAGTTGTTCATGCGCCTTTCCAAACGCACCGACATCGCTTCGCCTGATCAGGCACCGCTGACGATTCTGGTGCCGGCGTTCGTGACCTCTGAGCTGAAAACCGCGTTCCAGATCGGCTTCATGATCTTCATCCCGTTCCTGATCATCGATCTTGTGGTGGCTAGCGTGTTGATGGCGATGGGTATGATGATGCTCTCGCCACTGATCATTTCCCTGCCGTTCAAAATCATGTTGTTTGTGCTGGTGGATGGCTGGGCGTTGATCATCGGTACCTTGGCCAGCAGCTTCGGCGGCGTTTCACCATGACGCCTGAAGTGGCCGTAGACATCTTTCGCGAAGCGCTGTGGCTCACCACCATGATGGTTGCCGTGCTGGTGATCCCGAGCTTGCTGGTGGGCTTGTTGGTGGCGATGTTCCAGGCCGCCACCCAGATCAACGAACAGACCCTGAGCTTCCTGCCGCGCCTGCTGGTGATGCTGGTGACGCTGATCGTTGCCGGTCCGTGGCTGGTGCAGACTTTCATGGAATACATCCTGCAGCTGTACGGCAGTATTCCTCAGGTCATCGGCTAAACCATGTCGCTGCTGCAGTTGACCGATACCCAGATCAGCACCTGGGTGGCAACGTTCATGTTGCCGTTGTTTCGCATCGGTTCGCTGCTGATGGTCATGCCGATTTTCGGCACGACGCTGGTGCCCACGCGCGTGCGTTTGTACTTCGCGCTGGCGATCACCGTGGTCATTGCGCCGGGGCTGCCGCCCATGCCCGCCGTCAATGCGCTGGACTTGAGTGCGCTGCTGCTGATTGCCGAACAGATCATCATCGGTGCGGTACTGGGATTCTCCTTGCAGCTGTTCTTCCAGGCTTTCGTGGTTGCCGGGCAAATTGTTGCGATCCAGATGGGCATGGGCTTCGCCTCGATGGTCGACCCTACGAACGGTGTGTCGGTGGCGGTGATCGGGCAGTTTTTCACCATGCTGGTGACCCTGCTGTTCCTGTCAATGAACGGCCATCTGGTGGTGTTCGAAGTGCTCACCGAAAGCTTCACCACGCTGCCGGTCGGCGGCGGCTTGATGGTCCATCATTTCTGGGAATTGGCCGGCAAACTCGGCTGGGTACTGGGTGCGGCGCTGTTACTGGTGCTGCCTGCGATCACGGCGTTGCTGGTGGTCAACATTGCGTTTGGCGTGATGACCCGTGCGGCGCCGCAGTTGAACATCTTCTCGATCGGTTTCCCTCTGACGCTAGTGCTCGGGCTGTTCATTGTCTGGGTCGGTCTGGCAGACATTCTCAATCAGTATCAACCGCTGGCCTCCGAGGCTTTGCAGTTGTTACGCGAACTGGCACGGGCGCGCTGAGTCATGGCTGAGAGCGAAAGCGGTCAGGACAAAACAGAAGACCCCACGGAGAAACGTAAAAAGGACTCCCGTGAGAAGGGCGAAATTGCGCGCTCCAAGGAGCTCAATACTCTGGCGGTCATGCTCGCCGGCGCCGGTGCGCTACTGATTTTCGGTGGTGCATTGGCGCAGGACATGATGGAACTGATGCGGATGAACTTCACGCTGTCGCGGGAAGTGATTCTGGATCAGCGCAACATGGGTACCTTCTTGCTGCAATCGGGACAGATTGCCCTGTTGGCGATTCAGCCGGTGATGATCACTTTGCTGTTGGCTGCGTTGATCGGCCCGATCTCTCTCGGTGGCTGGCTGTTCGCGGCCGGCTCCATGGCGCCCAAGTTCAGTCGCATGAACCCCGGCGCGGGCCTGAAACGGATGTTCTCGGCCAAGGCTTTGGTTGAGCTGCTCAAGGCTCTGGCGAAGTTTTTCATCGTCTTGTTCGTGGCGTTGGCGGTCCTGTCGTCGGACATCGATGATCTGTTGCGCATCGCCCACGAGCCATTGGACATGGCGATCATTCACAGCTTGCAGGTGGTCGGCTGGAGTACCTTGTGGATGGCTTGCGGGCTGATCATTATCGCGGTGGTCGACGTGCCGGTGCAGCTTTGGGAAAGCCACAAGAAGCTGCAGATGACCAAGCAGGAAGTGCGCGACGAGCACAAGGATCAGGAAGGTAAACCAGAGGTCAAGCAGCGCATTCGCCAGTTGCAACGCGAGATGTCGCAGCGGCGGATGATGGCGGCCATTCCCGAGGCCGACGTGGTCATCACCAACCCGACTCACTACGCCGTGGCGCTTAAGTACGACCCGGACAAAGGCAATGCGCCGGTGCTGTTGGCCAAGGGTAGCGATTTCCTTGCCTTGAAAATCCGCGAAATCGCCGTGGCCAACAATGTGCTGCTGCTCGAATCGCCGGCGCTGGCGCGTTCGATCTACTACTCCACCGAGCTGGAGCAGGAAATCCCCGGTGGGCTGTATCTGGCAGTCGCCCAGGTACTGGCCTACGTCTACCAGATTCGCCAGTACCGCGCCGGCAAGGGCAAGCGTCCGGATCCGCTCCAGGATGATTTGCCGATTCCACCGGATTTGCGCCGCGATTCCTGACAGATCAAACGATCGCAGCCTTCGGCAGCTCCTGCACGGATCGTGATTTACCCGCGATGTTGCGGTGTGAACCTAATCCGTAGGCGCTGCCGAAGACTGCGATCTTTTGATCTTCCGCACTTGAAAACACCTCTATTCCAAACCCCGGCAAAAGTTGGAAGGCTTCTTGCAATAGCCGCCCTGCGCCTGCTTCAGGCGTCAAAAGTTTGCTTTAAAGGAACGGGGAAAACCGGTGGATCGCTCTCAGTTAATCAACACTGCACGCACAAACGTTGCCGACCTCAGTCGGGGCAATCTGGGCGTGCCGCTGTTGCTGCTGGTCATGCTGGCCATGATGATGTTGCCGGTGCCGCCGTTCCTGCTGGACGTGTTTTTCACGTTCAACATTGCCTTGTCCATCGTCGTATTGCTGGTCTGCGTGTACGCCTTGCGGCCGCTGGATTTTGCCGTGTTCCCGACCATTCTGCTGGTGGCGACGTTGTTGCGACTGGCGCTGAACGTGGCCTCGACACGGGTGGTAATGCTCCACGGTCAGGATGGCCATGCCGCCGCCGGTAAGGTGATTCAGGCCTTCGGTGAGGTGGTGATCGGCGGTAACTACGTGGTTGGTATCGTGGTCTTCGCGATTTTGATGATCATCAACTTCGTCGTAGTGACCAAGGGTGCCGGGCGGATTTCCGAGGTGAGCGCGCGTTTCACCCTCGACGCAATGCCGGGCAAACAAATGGCCATCGACGCCGACTTGAACGCCGGCCTGATCGATCAGAACCAGGCGAAACTGCGCCGGATGGAAGTGGCCCAGGAAGCCGAGTTTTACGGTTCGATGGACGGTGCCAGCAAGTTCGTGCGCGGTGATGCCATCGCCGGCCTGCTGATTCTGTTCATCAACCTGATCGGCGGCATGGCGGTCGGTATCTTCCAGCACGGCATGACCTTTGGCGATGCCGGTCGGGTGTATGCCTTGTTGACCATCGGTGACGGTTTGGTGGCGCAATTGCCATCACTGCTGTTGTCGACTGCCGCCGCGATCATGGTGACCCGGGCTTCCGGCTCGGAAGACATGGGCAAGCAGATCAATCGTCAGATGTTCGCCTCGCCGAAAGCCTTGGCGGTGGCCGCTGGCTTGATGGCGGTGATGGGCCTGGTGCCGGGCATGCCGCACTTCTCCTTTTTGAGCATGGCGGCCCTGGCGGCCGGCGGCGCTTACCTGTTCTGGAAGAAGCAGAACACGGTCAAGGTTCAGGCCCTGCAAGAGGTCAAGCGTCAGCAGGAACTGTTGCCATCGCCGGCCCGCGCCCAGGAAACCAAGGAGCTTGGCTGGGATGACGTGACGCCGATCGACATGATCGGCCTGGAAGTCGGCTACCGCCTGATCCCGCTGGTGGATCGCAACCAGGGTGGTCAGTTGCTGGCACGGATCAAGGGTGTGCGTAAAAAGCTGTCCCAGGACCTGGGCTTTCTGATGCCGACTGTGCATATCCGTGACAACCTCGACCTGGCGCCGAGCGCCTACCGCCTGACCCTGATGGGCGTGATCCTGGCCGAGGCCGAGATTTACCCGGACCGCGAACTGGCGATCAACCCGGGGCAGGTCTACGGCACGCTCAACGGCATTACCGCCAAAGATCCGGCTTTTGGTCTGGAGGCGGTCTGGATCGAAATCAGCCAGCGTGCCCAGGCGCAATCCCTCGGCTACACCGTGGTCGATGCCAGTACAGTCGTGGCAACCCACTTGAACCAGATTTTGTACAAGCACTCCAGCGAGCTGATCGGCCACGAAGAAGTCCAGCAACTCATGCAATTGCTGGCCAAAAGCTCACCGAAACTGGCTGAGGAGCTGGTGCCGGGGGTGGTTTCGCTGTCGCAGTTGCTCAAGGTCTTGCAAGCATTGCTGGCCGAACAGGTGCCGGTACGGGACATTCGCAGCATCGCCGAAGCCATCGCGAATAACGCCGCCAAGAGTCAAGATACTGCCGCTTTGGTGGCCGCGGTGCGCGTCGGCGTATCCCGCGCAATCGTGCAAAGCATTGTAGGCACTGAGTCGCAGCTGCCTGTGATCACCTTGGAGCCAAGGTTGGAACAAATATTGCTCAATAGTCTTCAGAAGGCAGGACAAGGCTCGGAAGAGGGCGTTCTGCTGGAGCCAAGCATGGCAGAGAAACTGCAACGTTCGTTGATCGAAGCGGCGCAGCGTCAGGAAATGCAAGGTCAACCGGTGATTCTGCTGGTGGCCGGTCCGGTTCGCGCGATGCTCTCGCGATTCGGCCGACTGGCAGTCCCGGGTTTGCATGTGTTGGCTTACCAGGAAATCCCTGACAACAAGCAAGTGACCATCGTTGCGACAGTAGGGCCCAACGGCTGAGGTAGTGGTTTATGCAAGTTAAGCGTTTTTTCGCCGCCGATATGCGTCAGGCCATGAAACTGGTTCGTGATGAGCTGGGCGCTGATGCCGCCATCATTGGCAATCGCCGGATCGCCGGCGGTGTCGAGCTGACGGCTGCCCTGGATTACAAATTGTCGGCGCTGGCCCCGCGTGTTCCGAACATGGAGCTCGAGGACGAGCTGCGCAAGACCCAGTCGCGGATCGTCACCGCCCAGGCCGAATTGAGCCTGCGTGGCGATGGCGAGAGCGACAACAGCACCAATCGCCAATTGTTCGCCGGCCTGCCGCTGACCGCCGCCGAGCCACTGATCGAACCGACTTACGCTGAACCTCGTCGTGCTGCACCAGCCCCTGCGCCAGCCTCCGGCGGAGTTGACCCGCGAGCCTTCGATTCGATGCGTTTCGAGCTCAACAGTTTGCGTGAACTGATGGAAGTGCAACTTGGCTCGCTGGCCTGGAATCAGCTGCAAGGCAGCCGTCCGGCCCAGGCTAACCTCTGGCGTCGCCTGCAACGCATCGGTCTGTCCGGCCCGTTGTCGCGCGATTTGCTGGCACTGATCACCGATATTGAAGAACCCCGTCAGGCCTGGCGCATGTTGCTCGCGCACCTGGCGCGGATGATCGCCACGCCGGAAGTCGAGCCACTGGAAGAGGGTGGTGTGATTGCCATGGTTGGCCCGGCAGGCATGGGCAAGACCACCACGCTGGCCAAGCTCGCAGCGCGTTATGTGCTCAAGTACGGCGCGCAAAACATCGCGCTGGTGAGCATGGACAGCTATCGCATCGGCGCTCAGGAACAGCTCAAGACCCTGGGCCGCATCCTCAACGTGTCGGTCACCCATGTCGACCCGGGTCAATCGCTGGTGCAGGCGCTGGAACCTTTGCTGCGCAAACGCGTGGTGCTGATCGATACCGCCGGCCTTCAGGCCAGCGACCCGGCATTGCGCATGCAGCTCGAAAGCCTGGCTGGACGTGGCATCAAATCAAAAAATTATCTGGTCTTGGCAACCACCAGCCAGAAACAGGTTCTAACTGCCGCTTATCACAGTTACAAACGTTGCGGCCTCGCCGGCTGCATCCTGACTAAACTGGATGAAACGGCAAGTCTGGGCGAGGTGTTGAGCCTGGCTATCAGCCATGAGTTGCCGGTGGCTTACCTGACCGATGGTCCGCGGATTCCGGATGATTTGCATCTGCCGCGTCGTCATCAGTTGGTCAGCCGCGCCGTTAGCGTGCAAATGCAGGAAGAACCCAGCGAAGAAGCCATGGCTGACATGTTCGCTGATATTTACCACAGTCCGACCAAGCAGGTTGGCTGAGGTACTAATGAACAGTTTTTGTACCTACATCGATGGTCTGCCATGCATTGTTCCGTTGATGAACGCGCAGCCAGTAATGTGGCCTCCGTCTAAGTAAGACAAGGTAAAGAAATAACATGGGCAGCATGCATCCCGTACAGGTGATCGCGGTGACCGGCGGCAAAGGTGGCGTCGGGAAGACTAACGTGTCAGTGAACTTGTCCCTGGCTCTAGCTGAGCTCGGCCGGCGCGTCATGCTGCTGGATGCCGATCTGGGACTGGCGAACGTCGACGTCCTGCTGGGACTGACACCCAAACGCACCTTGGCCGACGTGATCGAAGGCCGCTGTGAGCTGCGCGACGTACTGTTGCAAGGGCCCGGCGGCATCCGCATCGTCCCGGCGGCGTCCGGCACCCAGAGCATGGTTCATTTGAGCCCGGCCCAGCATGCCGGCCTGATCCAGGCCTTCAGCGACATCGGCGACAACCTCGACGTATTGGTGATCGACACCGCTGCGGGTATTGGTGACTCGGTAGTCAGTTTCGTTCGCGCAGCCCAGGAAGTGCTGCTGGTGGTGTGCGATGAGCCGACCTCGATTACCGACGCCTACGCGCTGATCAAATTGCTGAATCGCGACTACGGCATGAACCGCTTCCGCGTCCTGGCCAACATGGCGCAGAGCCCGCAGGAAGGCCGCAATCTGTTCGCCAAGTTGACCAAGGTCACGGATCGTTTCCTCGACGTCGCCTTACAATACGTCGGTGCCGTGCCTTACGACGAAAGCGTGCGCAAGGCCGTGCAGAAGCAGCGTGCTGTCTACGAAGCCTTCCCGCGTTCCAAGTGCGCCCTGGCGTTCAAGGCCATTGCGCAGAAGGTCGATACCTGGCCACTGCCGGCCAACCCGCGCGGGCACCTGGAGTTTTTCGTCGAGCGCCTCGTGCAACAGACCGCAGGACCCGTCCTATGACAGCCAGTGGTTACAACCTCTACAAGAAGTCGGCACGTGACGCGCAGTACGAGCTGATCGAGCGTTACGCGCCACTGGTCAAACGCATTGCCTATCACTTGCTGGCGCGTTTGCCGGCCAGTGTCCAGGTCGAAGACCTGATCCAGGCCGGGATGATCGGCCTGCTTGAAGTATCAACCAAATACGACGCCAGCAAAGGCGCGAGCTTCGAGACGTACGCGGGCATTCGAATCCGCGGCGCGATGCTCGATGAAGTGCGCAAGGGGGACTGGGCGCCACGTTCGGTTCACCGCAATACCCGCATGGTCAGCGACGCAATTCGCTCGATTGAAGCTAAAACCGGCCGTGACGCTAAAGATCACGAAGTTGCGGCCGAACTCCAATTGAGTCTTGACGATTATTACGGGATTTTGAACGACACCCTCGGTAGCCGGTTATTCAGTTTCGACGATCTGTTGCAGGACGGCGAACACGAAGGGCTGCACGAGGATGGCGCCAGTGCTCATCTCGAGCCGTCGCGCGATCTGGAAGATGAACGCTTCCAGGCAGCGCTGGCGGACGCGATTGCCAATTTGCCGGAGCGTGAGCGACTGGTGTTGGCGCTGTACTACGACGAAGAGTTGAATCTCAAGGAAATCGGTGAGGTCCTGGGGGTCAGCGAATCGCGGGTCAGCCAGTTACACAGCCAGTGCGCGGCCCGTTTGCGGGGGCGTTTGGGGGAGTGGCGAGCGCGCTGACAGGCAGTGTGGGGACACTGCGAACGAGGTGGGTACGGCATTTTGCTGCATCGGCCACGGCCCGTTGTAATCCATACAACTGTTGAGTGTTACGCCGAATTGATTGAACGGCGCGTTCAGGTGCTGCGCGCGTTTTAAGACTGCTTGGAGGTCGAATTGGACAAGAATATGAAAATCCTCATCGTTGATGACTTCTCAACGATGCGGCGGATCATAAAAAACCTGTTGCGTGACCTTGGGTTCACCAACACGGTCGAGGCGGATGACGGTATTACCGCGATTCCGGTCCTCAACAGCGGGAGCATCGACTTTCTGGTAACGGACTGGAACATGCCCGGCATGACCGGTATTGATCTGCTGCGCCACGTGCGTGCCGATGAAAAACTCAAACACCTGCCGGTGTTGATGGTCACGGCCGAAGCCAAGCGCGAGCAAATCATCGAAGCCGCTCAGGCGGGCGTGAACGGCTATGTGGTCAAGCCATTCACGGCTCAAGCGTTGAAAGACAAGATTGAAAAGATCTTCGAACGCATCGGTTGATGTGCAAAGCCAGTCCGTCACGGGGGAGCTATGGAGCATAACGAATCTTCACAGGGCGATTTTGAGTCGACCCTGAAAAAACACGCGGTCGAACTGGTCGAAAGCCTTGAAAAAGGCAGGTTCGGCGACGCTGTGCAACTGATCCATGAGCTCAACCAGACCCGTGACCGCGGCCTGTATCAGGAAGTGGGCAAGCTCACCCGCGAGCTGCATAGCGCGATCGTCAATTTCCAGATTGACCCGCACATGCCGCAAGCCGAGGAAGTGTCTCAGATCACGGATGCCACCGAGCGCCTGGGTTATGTGGTCAAGCTGACCGAGGCCGCGGCCAACCGCACCATGGACCTGGTGGAAAACGCCACGCCGCTGATCAACAGCCTGAGCGACGAAGCTCAGGCGCTGAGCACGGATTGGGGACGGTTCATGCGTCGCGAAGTCGGGGCCGAAGAGTTCCGCGAGCTGGCCCGGCGGGTCGACGGTTTCCTGACCCGCAGCAGTGAAGACAACCGCGTCGTGTCGAGCAACCTCAACGACATTCTGCTGGCCCAGGATTACCAGGACCTCACCGGTCAGGTGATCAAGCGCGTGACCCAGTTGGTCACCGAAGTTGAAAGCAACCTGCTCAAGCTCGTGCTCATGGCCAGTCAGGTCGACCGCTTTGCGGGCATCGAACATGACCGTGAAGCGATGCTGGCTGAAAAAGATCCGCAAAAACATCTCTCTCAGGGTGAAGGTCCGCAGATTCATGCCGATAAAAGAGAAGACGTTGTGTCCGGTCAGGACGATGTGGACGATTTGTTATCCAGCCTAGGATTCTAGAGTTTTAGCATTTTAGGTTTTTTAGGTTTTTAGACCTCAGGAGCACCCCCCTTAATGAGCTTCGGCGCCGATGAAGAGATCCTTCAGGATTTCCTGGTTGAGGCCGGCGAGATTCTAGAGCAACTGTCCGAACAGCTGGTCGAGCTTGAAAGCCGACCGGATGATGCGGATTTGCTCAATGCAATTTTTCGCGGTTTTCACACTGTAAAAGGGGGCGCCGGCTTCCTCCAGCTCAACGAGCTGGTGGAGTGCTGTCACATCGCCGAGAACGTGTTCGACATCCTGCGCAAGGGTGAACGACGCGTCGACTCGGAACTGATGGACGTGGTTCTCGAGGCACTGGACGCGGTGAACGGCATGTTCAGCGAAGTCCGCGAACGCAGCCCGATCACGGCTGCCACGCCTGAGTTGCTTGCCGCGTTGGCCCGTCTGGCCGAGCCGCAAACCGCCGATGAGTCGGCACCGGTCGCCGAGGTGGTGGAAGAACCTGCCGCTGAAGAATCGGGCGACATCACGGATAACGAATTCGAACAACTGCTGGACTCGCTGAATGCCGTCAAGGCTCAAGCCGAGGCTCCAGCGGCTGCGCCAGTGCCGACCAGCGATGCCTCGGCCAGCGACGAAATCACCGATGCCGAGTTCGAGTCGTTGCTCGATCAATTGCACGGCAAAGGCCAGTTCGCCCCCGATGCAGTGGTTGCGGCGCCCACCGCACCGGCGGCCCCGAAAGCGCCAGGCGACAGCTCCGATATTACCGACGACGAGTTCGAAGCACTGCTCGATCAGTTGCACGGCAAAGGCAACTTTGCGGTCGATGCATTGGAGTCGGCGATTGCTTCGGCTCCGGCGCCGGCTGCGCCAACCGCTAAAGCGGCCGGCGACGATCTGATCTCCGATCACGAGTTCGAATCACTGCTCGACGAATTGCATGGCAAAGGCAAGTTTACCGAGGTTGGCACTGGCGCAGTGGTTTCTGCTCCTGTCGCCAAGGCGCCAGCACCGGTTGCGAAACCTGTGGCCAAAGCGCCCGAGCCAAAAGCCGAAGCGCCGAAACCGGCCGCCGCTGCTGCACCGGCACCTGCTCGTGCCCCGGCCGCACCGCCACCGGAAAAACCGGCCAGCGAAGCCGAGACCACCGTGCGGGTCGATACCGCGCGTCTCGACGAGATCATGAACATGGTCGGCGAGCTGGTACTGGTGCGTAACCGCCTGGTCCGCTTGGGCCTCAACAGTGGCGACGAAGCCATGTCCAAGGCCGTGTCGAACCTCGACGTGGTCACGGCCGACCTGCAAACCGCGGTCATGAAGACCCGGATGCAGCCGATCAAGAAAGTCTTCGGGCGCTTCCCGCGTCTGGTTCGCGACCTGGCTCGCCAGCTCAAGAAAGAGATCAACCTGGAGCTGGTCGGCGAAGAAACCGACCTCGACAAGAACCTCGTCGAAGCCCTGGCCGACCCGCTGGTCCACTTGGTGCGCAACTCGGTCGACCACGGTATCGAAGAGCCGGCTGAGCGCGAAGCGATGGGCAAGCCTCGCAGCGGCAAGGTGATTCTGTCCGCTGAACAGGAAGGTGACCACATCCTGCTGTCCATCTCCGATGATGGTAAAGGCATGGACGCCGATGTCCTGCGCGGTATCGCCGTGAAGAAAGGCCTGATGGACAAGGATGCGGCGGACCGTCTCAGCGAGACCGATTGCTTCAACCTGATCTTCGCGCCGGGGTTCTCGACCAAGACCGAGATTTCCGACGTCTCCGGGCGCGGCGTGGGCATGGACGTGGTGAAAACCAAGATCGCCCAGCTCAACGGCACCATCAATATCTACTCGACCAAGGGCAAGGGCTCGAAGATCGTCATCAAGGTCCCGTTGACCCTGGCGATCATGCCGACGCTGATGGTCATGCTCGGCAACCAGGCGTTCGCGTTCCCGCTGGTGAACGTCAACGAGATCTTCCACCTCGACCTGTCGCGCACCAACGTGGTGGACGGCCAGGAAGTGGTGATCGTGCGGGACAAGGCGCTGCCGCTGTTCTACCTCAAGCGCTGGCTGGTCAGCTCCGCCGCTCACGAAGAGCAGCGCGAAGGCCATGTGGTGATCCTTTCGGTGGGCACTCAGCGGATCGGCTTCGTCGTCGATCAACTGGTGGGCCAGGAAGAAGTGGTCATCAAGCCATTGGGCAAAATGCTCCAGGGAACCCCGGGCATGTCCGGCGCCACCATTACCGGTGACGGCCGCATTGCGCTGATTCTCGATGTTCCGAGCATGCTCAAGCGTTACGCCGCACGGCGTATTTGATTCTGCGGGAGCGGGGCGACTGAGCCTCGCCCCGTCTAACGGAGTGTTTATGGCAGTCAAAGTCCTGGTGGTGGACGATTCGGGGTTTTTCCGCCGCCGCGTCTCGGAAATTCTTTCAGCGGATTCCAATATCCAGGTCGTCGGTACGGCAACCAACGGCAAAGAGGCGATCGATCAGGCGCTGGCGCTCAAGCCAGACGTGATCACCATGGACTACGAGATGCCGATGATGGATGGCATCACGGCAGTGCGGCACATCATGCAGCGCTGCCCGACCCCGGTGTTGATGTTCTCCTCGCTGACTCACGAAGGCGCGCGGGTCACCCTCGATGCGCTGGACGCTGGCGCGGTGGATTTCCTGCCGAAGAATTTCGAAGACATCTCGCGTAACCCGGAGAAGGTCAAACAGCTGCTGTGCGAGAAGATTCTCAGCATCTCGCGCAGTAACCGTCGTGTCAGCGCCTACAGTGCCCCGGCTCCAGTGGCCGCACCAGCCCCGACGCCTGCGCCTTCGAGCGTCAGCAGCTACGGCAGCAGCAGTGCGCCTGCGCGTCCGGCCCCGGCACCGATTCCGGCTCGCAGCCATGCAGCGACGCCGGCGTCGCCAGCGCCGAAACGCAAAGCTTACAAACTGGTCGCCATCGGTACCTCCACCGGCGGCCCGGTTGCCCTGCAACGGGTACTGACGCAGTTGCCGGCCAACTTCCCGGCACCGATCGTGTTGATCCAGCACATGCCGGCAGCCTTCACCAAAGCCTTCGCCGAGCGTCTGGACAAATTGTGCCGCATCAGCGTCAAGGAAGCCGAGGATGGCGACATCCTGCGTCCGGGCCTGGCGCTGCTGGCGCCGGGTGGCAAGCAGATGATGATCGACGGCCGTGGTGCGGTGAAAATCCTGCCGGGCGATGAACGTCTGAACTACAAGCCTTGCGTGGATATCACCTTCGGTTCCGCGGCCAAATCCTACGGCGACAAAGTTCTGGCGGTGGTACTCACCGGCATGGGCGCCGACGGTCGCGAAGGCGCGCGTCTGCTCAAGCAGGGCGGCAGTGCGATCTGGGCTCAGGATGAAGCCAGCTGCGTGATCTACGGCATGCCAATGGCGATCGTCAAAGCCGAGCTCGCGGACGCGGTGTACAGCCTGGACGATATCGGCCGTCACCTGGTCGAGGCGTGTCTCTGATGGATGTACTCAGCCTTATCGGGATCATCATGGCATTTGTCGCCATCATTGGCGGCAACTACCTTGAAGGCGGTCACCTCGGCGCGTTGGCCAACGGCCCGGCAGCGTTGATCGTACTCGGCGGGACCGTTGGCGCAGCGCTGCTGCAATCACCGATGAGCGCCTTCAAGCGCGCCATGCAGATTCTCGCCTGGATTCTGTTTCCACCGCGTGTGGATCTGGCCGGCGGCATCGATCGCGTCGTGAACTGGAGCCTGACTGCCCGCAAGGAAGGTTTGCTCGGTCTGGAAGGGGTGGCCGACGCCGAGCCCGATAGCTACTCGCGCAAAGGTCTGCAACTGCTGGTGGACGGCGCCGAGCCGGAAGCGATTCGCAGCATTCTGGAAGTGGATTTCTACACCCAGGAAAGCCGTGACATCGAAGCCGCCAAAGTTTTTGAAAGCATGGGCGGCTACGCGCCGACCATTGGCATCATCGGTGCGGTGATGGGCCTGATCCATGTCATGGGCAACCTGGCCGATCCATCGCAGCTGGGCAGCGGCATTGCTGTTGCCTTTGTCGCCACCATCTATGGCGTGGCCAGTGCCAACCTGATCTTGCTGCCGATTGCCGCCAAGCTCAAATCCATCGCGTTGCGACAGTCGCGTTATCGCGAGATGTTGCTGGAAGGGATCCTGTCGATCGCCGAAGGTGAAAACCCTCGCTCTATTGAGTTGAAGCTTCAGGGCTTCATGGATTAAGGGAATAACCTCATGGCTCGTCGTCGGCAACCTGAAGAACACGTAAACCATGAACGCTGGCTCGTTTCATACGCCGACTTCATTACGTTGCTGTTCGCTTTCTTCGTGGTGATGTACTCGATTTCTTCGATCAACGAAGGCAAGTACAAGGTCATTTCCGAGGCGTTGATCGGGGTGTTTACCGACTCTGATCGCGCCCTCAAGCCGATCCCGATCGGTGACGAGCGACCGAAGACCGTGACCCCGGCCAAGCCGCTGGTCAAGGACAGCGAACAGATTGACGCTGGCATCGCCCAGGCTGCGAACGATCCGCTCAAAAGCATTGCCGATGACATCAGCGCGGCGTTCGGCGACTTGATCAGTTCCAACCAGATGACCGTGCGCGGCAATGAGTTGTGGGTCGAGATCGAGCTCAATTCCAGCCTGTTGTTCGGCAGCGGCGATGCGATGCCCAGCGACATCGCCTTCAACATTATCGATAAGGTCGCCGCGATCCTGAGGCCGTTCGACAACCCGATCCACGTCGAAGGTTTTACCGACGATCAGCCAATTCGCACCGCGCAATACCCGACCAACTGGGAACTGTCCTCGGCCCGTTCGGCAAGCATCGTGCGCATGCTGGCGATGCAGGGTGTGAACCCGGGGCGCCTGGCGTCGGTGGGTTATGGCGAGTTCCAGCCGGTGGCCAATAACGCCACCGCCGAAGGCCGGGCGCGCAACCGTCGGGTGGTGTTGGTGGTTTCACGAAATCTCGATGTACGCCGCAGCCTCACGGGTACCGGAACGGCTCATGCACAACCGGATGCCGCGTTGAAGCGGGCTGGCACACAAACTGCACCGGCTCCGGTCAAGTCGCCGGGACGAGAGAGCGCCGTCAATTCTCCGTCACCCGCATTAATACGTTGAGCTATTTCTCGGTCGACCTTTTCGACCGGGAGGAACAATCCGAATGAGAGTCTGGGCAGTCGCCAATCAAAAGGGTGGTGTCGGTAAAACCACTTCCTCCATCGCTTTAGCCGGTTTGCTGGCTGAGGCGGGCAAGCGCGTGGTTGTGGTCGATCTCGACCCCCACGGCTCCATGACCAGCTACTTCGGTTACGACCCCGACAGCCTGGAACACAGCAGCTACGACTTGTTTCTGCACAAGGGCAGTGTGCCGCAAGGCTTGCCCGGTCAGTTGCTGATGCCCACCAGTGACGAACGCATTTCCCTGTTGCCATCGAGCACCGCGCTGGCAACCCTTGAGCGCCAGTCGCCGGGCCAGAGTGGTTTGGGCCTGGTGATCGCCAAGAGCCTGGCGCAGTTGTGGCAGGACTTCGATTACGCGGTGATCGACAGCCCGCCGTTGCTCGGTGTGCTGATGGTCAATGCCTTGGCGGCCAGCCAGCAGTTGGTGATTCCGGTGCAGACCGAACACTTGGCCGTCAAAGGCCTGGAACGCATGGTCAATACCCTGGCGATGATCAACCGTTCGCGCAAACAGGCGCTGCCGTTCAGCATCGTGCCGACCCTGTTCGACCGCCGCACCCAGGCGTCCCTCGGCACCCTTCGCGTGCTGCGCGACAAGTACCCGGAAGAAATCTGGCAAGGCTACATTCCGATCGACACCCGCTTGCGTGACGCGAGCCGGGCAGGGCTGACGCCCTCACAATTCGACGGCAAGAGCCGTGGCGTTCTCGCTTATCGCGCACTGCTCAAGCATCTGCTGGCGGCGCAACTTGTTCCGCAGGTGGCGTGAGATGAACTCAATCCCTGTAGAAGCTGCCGCAGGCTGCGATCTTTTGATCTCGCTTTGTGACATCTTCGAATCCGCCAAACGATCGCAGCCTTCGGCAGCTCCTACGATGGTGTGCGCATGAATCGGCCGGTGAAGATCACCTCGCGTCCGCAACTGGCCCTCCAGTCCTATCTGGACGCATTGCTGCAGGACGCGACCGAAGAGTTGCCGCCAGAAGTGGAGGCGCTGCCCGAGGTTATCGAGGTTATCGAGGTTATCGAGGTTGAGGCCGCGCTGGATGAGTTCCAGGCTGCCGTGCTTGAAGAGCAGGCCCGTGATGCGCAGAAACCGGCCGTGGCCGCTGCACCCATCGTTGCGCCAGTGGTGAAAGCAGCGGTGGCCGTGATCGAAGCACCGGCACCGATTCTGGCGCCCGTGTCGACGATTGCACCCCTGCTGCAAGCGTTGGTGCCGCCGTTGGTTGATGTTCATCTGCCACCCAGCAACACGCCGCCACCGGTGGAAACCGACGGTCGTCCGGCATGGGCTGCCGAGCCGTTCGAGTGCCTGTTGTTCGACGTCGCCGGGTTGACCCTGGCGGTGCCACTGGTGTGCCTGGGATCGATTTATTCCCTGGCCGGTCACGAGCTGACGCCGTTGTTCGGCCAGCCGGAATGGTTCCTTGGGATCCTGCCGAGCCAGGCCGGCAACCTGAAAGTGCTGGATACCGCGCGTTGGGTCATGCCGGACCGCTACCGCGATGATTTCCGCCAGGGCCTGCAATACGTCATTTCGGTTCAGGGCTACGAGTGGGGGCTGGCGGTGCATCAGGTCAGCCGCTCATTGCGCCTGGACCCGAACGAAATCAAATGGAGAAGTCATCGAGGTCAGCGGCCATGGCTCGCCGGCACGGTGATTGAGCACATGTGTGCGCTGCTGGACGTTTCTGCCCTGGCCGAGTTGATCGCCAGCGGCGGGGCAAAGCACATGAGCGGCAGCAAGCCACTTCACAAACCGACATAGCTGCCGACATAACAAGTATGCGACGGCATTGTTGAATGCTGCCTACAGAACACACACCGCCAGAAGCGGTTTTTCGAGGGGTCAGGGTATGAGTAGTCAAGCGACGAATGCAAAAGGTTCTGAAGATCCGATCCTGCAATGGGTAACCTTCAAGCTGGACAACGAAACCTACGGCATCAACGTGATGCGCGTTCAGGAAGTCCTGCGCTACACCGAAATCGCCCCGGTCCCGGGTGCTCCGAGCTACGTGCTGGGCATCATCAACCTGCGCGGTAACGTGGTCACCGTGATCGACACCCGTCAGCGCTTCGGCCTGATGAATGCCGAGATCAGCGACAACACCCGTATCGTCATCATCGAAGCCGACAAGCAAGTGGTCGGGATCATGGTCGACAGCGTGGCTGAAGTGGTTTACCTGCGTCAGTCGGAAATCGAGACCGCGCCGAACGTCGGTAACGAAGAGTCCGCCAAGTTCATTCAAGGCGTGTGCAACAAGAACAACGAACTGCTGATCCTGGTCGAGCTGGACAAGATGATGAGCGAAGAAGAATGGTCGGAACTGGAGAGTATCTGATTGATTCTTGAGGTGGCTGTCATTGTCCTGTTCCTTTTATGGGCAGGCACGCTGGCGATGTTCCTGGCGTACATCCGCGCTCAGCGGCAGATCGCCGCGCAACAGGTCGAGGGCGATGCGCTGCGCGATCAGCGCATCAAGGACCTGGCCAAACGCGTCGACGACTACCAGAACGGCAACGTGCGCATGGGTGAAGACCTGCACGAACTGCGCGCCGTCGTCGGGCCGTTGCCGGACAAACTGGCGCAGCTGGAGCAGCGTGATCCGTCGAGCCTTTCATTCGCCCAGGCGGCACGGCTGGTAGGAATGGGCGCGAGCGTCAGTGAGCTGACGCAGTCCTGCGGGTTGACCCAGGCTGAGGCGGAGTTGATGAGCAAGTTGCACAGAAGCTGAGAAGATCAAAAGATCGCAGCCTCGTTTCACTCGACAGCTCCTACAGGGCGTGCACAATGGAGATCGTTCCCACGCTCTGCGTGGGAATGCCTCTTGGGACGCTCTGCGTTCCGCTGTTGTGTGACGCAGAGCGTCACGGGCTGCATTCCCACGCAGAGCATGGGAACGATCAGTAGTCATCCCCGCGATCAGTCACATCTTTCTCCACCATCGGCGCATGCGGATCATGCCCCTCGGGAAACTTACCCTTCAAATTCCACGCAAACGCAATGATCTCGGCAATCGTGCGGTACAACTCCTGCGGAATACTCTCCCCCAATTCCATCCGCGCCAGCAATCTCACCAGCTCGGCGTTTTCGTAGATCGGCACTTCGTAATCACGGGCAATCTGCAGAATGGCTTCGGCCAGTTCTTCATCACCTTTGGCCGTGAGGGTAGGGGCGTGGCTGCCGTCGTATTTGAGGGCGATGGCCTGGCGCGGTGCGGTGGATTTGTTCATGCGGTTTCGTCGACCCAGCGTTGTTCGAGGCGGGTTTGAGGGCCTTGTGGCGGTGTGCCGAGGTGGCAATCCAGATCGCCGACGTTCAGGCCTGACGCCAGCAGGCGTTCGCGCAGCCCGGCCAGATTGCTTTCGATCAGGCTCGCGGTGTACGGCCGCTCGGCCCACAACTGACTGGAGAGGCTGCCTTTGATCAGCTGCGCCTGAATCTGCAACGGCCCCAGCGGCTCCATGTCGAACGCCAGATCGACTCGCCACAATGGTTGCTTGGGTTCGTGTTCGTCGCGGCGTTCGTGCGGTTGTTCTTTCTCAGGTGCTTCTTCGCGCTGGAATTTGACCTGCAATGGCACGATGTCCTGCAGGTTGCGCATGGGGATTTCCAGTTGCCAGGTGCTGAGCAGCCGACCGTCGTCGGTGAGGCCGGTCTGTTCCAGGCTCGACAGTTGATGGCTTTGCAGGCGCGAGACAGCCGCTGCTGCCAGGCGCAGCAAATGTTCCAGATCGCCTTCACCGTCCTGACTTTGCAGCAGGCGCTCGGGGAGCGGGAAACTGGTCGGCAACGGTTTGGCGCTGACTTGCCCAAGCATTCCCAAGGCGCTGCGCACGAAGCTGGGCAGCGCTTGCGCCAGTGTATTGGCGGCGATGATCGCGTTGAGATTGGTATTGGCCGGCAGGCCCGGCGTCAGTTGCGCGATCAGCTTGAGCAGGTCGCCCTTCATGTCTGGCGTCAGCGTCGGGTTTTGCCCGGTCAGCAGTTTCGCTTCAAGGAACAGACCGCTGTTGGCCAACGCCTGGGCCAGACCTTTGGGTGTACTCAATTGCTGAACGTCCGGCAGGCCGGCGAGCAATTTGTCTACGGCGGCGCGCAGGTCGCTGGAGGTCTGATCCGATGGCGGCAGGTTTTGCAGGACTTTAAGCAAGCCATCCAGAGAGCCCTGGCGACTTTGCTGGCTGACCAATTGCTGCGTCACCGCCAACTGTTCCTGACGGCTGCTCAACGGGACGAATTTCAGGGTCTGGGTGTCCTGCACCAAGGCGCTCAGCAATGTACCGATGCGCAGTGGCGTCGGGCTGTCGATGCTCAGCGTGCTGCCACTCAGCGCGGTATTGAGCAGGCTCACCATCGAGCGAAACACCGTCGGCTGACCCGGCACCTGCGGCATTACCTGGGAGGTCAGTACTTTGCCTTGCAGCAAAGTGCCGACCGGCAGTTGCGCCGTGTCGATGCGGGTGAGAGTCGCGACGCTGGAGGCGATGGCCTGTTGCACCGTGACCGCCAGGTTGCCCGCCGATGGCTGGGTAATCGCCAGGCTGGTGCCCTGGGGCAACGGCTGAGTGCTGGTGGCCTGGACCGTGGTCTGGCGGCCGCTGTCGAGGGTGACCTTGAGCAACAGTTGAAAGGTCTGATCCGTCTGCTTGAGCGACAGCACTTCAGCCTTGGCGGTTTGCCCAACGGAGATCAGGCCCTCCATCGGTGTCAGCAGCTTGAGTAGATCACCACTCACCACCAGCGGCCGCGAAGTCGCGGGCGTGGTCGGCGGCAGCGGGAGGATGTTCATTTCGCCTGTCATATGCGGTCACAACCTGTGGAAATTGCGCTCTTTAGAGTAGGGCATGGCATGTATAATGCCGCCCGTCTTCGGGGAGTGGCGAAAACATTGCATTTGTTTGACCTGGCTCTCTAGAACAAGCCGCCAATGCATCTATGCTGCATCTCTTTAGCGGCCGCCCTGCCGCCGACTTGAACCGCAAAAGGCCCGTGATCTCTTGACCAGTCCTGTCCTGCAAACCGTTGCCCTTGCCTGTGAGCGAGACCTTCGGCTGCTCTTCGAAAATCTCGAATTGAGACTGGCCAGTGGCGAAATGGTACAGATCAGCGGCCCCAACGGCAGTGGCAAGACCAGTCTTTTACGTCTGCTTTGCGGCTTGATGCATCCGACTGCCGGGCAGGTGCTGCTCAACGGCTTGCCACTGAACGAACAGCGCGGCGAACTGGCGCGCAACCTGTTGTGGATCGGCCATGCCGCCGGCATCAAGGACCTGCTGACCCCTGAGGAAAACCTCAGTTGGCTCTGCGCCTTGCATCAACCGACCTCCCATGAGGCGATCTGGCAGGCGCTGACGGCGGTGGGGCTGCGCGGTTTCGAGGATGTTCCCTGCCATACCCTGTCTGCCGGCCAGCAACGCCGCGTCGCGTTGGCGCGCTTGTATCTGGACAGCCCGCCGCTTTGGATCCTCGATGAGCCGTTTACCGCGCTCGACAAACAAGGCGTGGCGCAACTCGAAGAACACCTGGCGGCGCACTGCGAAAGGGGTGGCATGGTGGTCCTCACCACTCACCACACGCTCACCCGGATACCGGCCGGCTATCGTGACATTGATTTGGGGAACTGGGCCGTATGAGTGTTTTCGGTCTGTTGGTCGCCCGCGAGGCACGTTTGCTGTTCCGTCGTCCTGCCGAATTGGCGAATCCGCTGGTGTTCTTCGCCATCGTCGTCTCTTTGTTCCCATTGGCGGTCGGCGCCGGGCCTCAATTGTTGCAAACCTTGTCCCCGGGGCTGGTCTGGGTGGCAGCACTTTTATCGGTCTTGCTCTCGCTGGACGGGCTCTTTCGCAGTGATTTCGAAGACGGATCGCTTGAGCAGTGGGTCCTTTCGCCGCACCCCCTGCCTATTCTGGTTTTGGCCAAGGTGCTGGCACACTGGGCGTTTTCCGGCCTGGCGCTGGTTTTGCTCGCACCCTTGCTGGCGCTGATGCTTGGTTTGCCTGCCGCCTGTCTGCCGGTGTTGCTGCTTTCTTTATTGCTCGGTACACCGGTGCTGAGCCTGCTCGGTGCGGTGGGCGCGGCGTTGACGGTAGGATTGAAGCGCGGTGGCCTGTTATTGGCGCTGCTGATTCTGCCGCTGTACATCCCGGTGTTGATTCTCGGCAGTGGCGCCTTGCAGGCGGCATTGCAGGGCATGCCGGCGACCGGTTATCTCTTGTGGCTTGGTAGCCTGACCGCCCTGGCGATAACCCTGACACCTTTTGCAATAGCTGCTGGCCTGAAGATCAGCGTCGGCGAATAATGAGGTCTGGTCAAATTTTGATCAGTAAAGACCCTTGGCTCTTCAAAGCGAAGAGCACCCGTGATGGAAACAGCAATGAACTGGACCTGGTTTCATAAGCTCGGCTCGCCCAAATGGTTTTACGGCATCAGTGGCAAACTGCTGCCATGGCTGAGCGTCGCGGCGTTGCTGCTGATTAGCGTCGGCGTGGTTTGGGGGCTGGCCTTCGCGCCTCCGGACTATCAGCAAGGCAACAGCTTTCGCATCATTTACATCCACGTTCCCGCCGCCATGCTGGCGCAGTCCATCTACGTGATGCTGGCCGTGTGCGGCATCGTCGGGCTGGTCTGGAAGATGAAGCTGGCCGACGTCGCCCTGCAATGCGCCGCGCCGATCGGTGCCTGGATGACTGCCGTGGCGCTGGTCACCGGTGCGATCTGGGGCAAACCGACCTGGGGTTCGTGGTGGGTCTGGGATGCGCGACTTACGTCCATGCTTATTCTGCTGTTTCTGTACTTCGGTCTTATTGCGCTGGGCAACGCCATCAGCAATCGTGACAGTGCGGCCAAGGCCTGCGCGGTGCTGGCAATCGTCGGCGTGATCAACATCCCGATCATTAAATACTCGGTGGAGTGGTGGAATACCCTGCACCAGGGCGCGACCTTCACCCTCACCGAAAAACCGGCGATGCCCGCCGAGATGTGGCTGCCGCTGCTGCTGTCGGCGCTGGGTTTCTACTGTTTCTTCGGCGCGGTGCTGTTGCTGCGCATGCGCCTTGAAGTGCTCAAGCGCGAAGCCCGGGCGAGCTGGGTGAAAACCGAAGTGCAGAACAGCCTGGAGGCCGCTCGATGAGTTTCGCTTCATTCGGCGACTTTCTCGCCATGGGCCATCACGGCCTGTATGTCTGGTCAGCCTATGGCATAAGCCTGGCGGTGCTGGCCCTCAACGTGGCGGCGCCGATCCTGGCCCGCAAGCGGTATCTGCAACAAGAGGCGCGTCGTCTGCGCCGGGAGAACGGCAAGTGAATCCGCTGCGTAAAAAGCGTCTTATCATCATTCTCGCGATCCTGGTCGGTGTCGGCGCTGCCGTCGGCCTGGCCCTGAGCGCCCTTCAGCAGAACATCAATCTGTTTTACACCCCGACCCAGATCGCCAACGGCGAAGCCCCGCAAGACACGCGTATCCGCGCGGGCGGTATGGTGGAGAAAGGTTCGCTACAACGTTCCGGCGATTCCCTGGACGTGAAATTCATCGTCACCGACTTCAACAAGTCCGTGACCATCAGCTACCGCGGCATCCTCCCGGACCTGTTCCGCGAAGGGCAGGGCATCGTCGCCCTCGGCAAGCTCAACGCTGACGGCGTGGTGGTGGCTGATGAAGTGCTGGCCAAGCACGACGAGAAGTACATGCCGCCGGAAGTGACCAAGGCGCTGAAAGACAGTGGTCAATCCGCCCCAACACCCGCGAAGGAGGGTTGATCGATGACTTCCGGCATCTTTATCCCCGAACTCGGCCACTTGGCCATGATCCTGGCGCTGTGTTTCGCGCTGGTTCAAGCCGTGGTGCCGTTGCTCGGTGCCTGGCGTGGCGACCGTCTGTGGATGAGCCTGGCTCAGCCCGCAGCATGGGGGCAGTTCGCGTTTTTGCTGTTCGCTTTCGGTTGCCTGACGTATGCCTTCATGGCGGACGACTTCTCCGTCGCTTATGTGGCCAGCAACTCCAACAGCGCCTTGCCGTGGTACTACAAATTCAGCGCCGTCTGGGGCGCTCACGAAGGTTCGTTGCTGCTGTGGGCATTGATCCTCGGCGGCTGGACCTTCGCGGTGTCGGTGTTCTCCCGACAATTGCCGCAAGTGATGCTGGCTCGCGTGTTGGCAGTGATGGGCATGATCAGCACCGGCTTTTTGCTGTTCCTGATCCTGACGTCCAACCCGTTCAAACGCATCCTGCCGCAGATGCCGACGGATGGGCGCGACCTCAATCCCTTGCTGCAAGACATCGGCCTGATCGTTCACCCACCGATGCTGTACATGGGTTACGTCGGTTTCTCCGTGGCCTTCGCCTTCGCCATTGCCGCGCTGCTGGGCGGCCGCCTCGATGCGGCGTGGGCGCGCTGGTCCCGTCCGTGGACGATCGTCGCCTGGGCTTTCCTCGGTATCGGTATTACGTTGGGCTCCTGGTGGGCCTATTACGAACTTGGCTGGGGTGGCTGGTGGTTCTGGGACCCGGTGGAAAACGCATCCTTCATGCCTTGGCTGGTGGGCACGGCGTTGATTCACTCGTTGGCGGTCACGGAAAAACGTGGCGTGTTCAAGAGCTGGACGGTGTTGCTGGCGATCGCCGCGTTCTCGTTGAGTTTGCTCGGCACCTTCCTCGTGCGCTCCGGCGTGCTGACGTCGGTTCACGCCTTTGCGTCCGACCCTGAGCGCGGCGTATTCATCCTGATCTTCCTGCTGTTTGTGGTCGGCGGTTCGCTGACGCTGTTTGCCCTGCGCGCGCCGGTGGTCAAGAGCCATGTCGGCTTCAACCTCTGGTCCCGGGAAACCCTGCTGCTGGGCAATAACCTGGTGCTGGTGGTGGCCGCTTCGATGATCCTGCTCGGCACCTTGTATCCATTGATCCTCGACGCGATGACCGGCGCCAAACTGTCGGTCGGCCCGCCGTACTTCAACGCGCTGTTCATTCCATTGATGGCGATACTGATGGTGGTGATGGCGGTCGGCATGCTGGTGCGCTGGAAAGACACGCCGGTTAAATGGCTGATGAGCATGTTGACCCCGGTGTTGCTCGGCAGCGCTGCGCTGGCCGTTGTGGCGGGTGTCGCTTACGGCGATTTCAACTGGGCGGTGCTGGCGACGTTCATGCTGGCTGCCTGGGTGTTGCTGGCCGGTGTGCGGGATATCTTCGACAAAACGCGTCACAAGGGTTTGATCAAAGGTCTGCCGACCCTGACCCGCAGCTATTGGGGGATGCAGATCGCGCATTTGGGCATTGCCGTATGCGCGCTGGGTGTCGTGTTGTCGAGCCAGAACAGTGCCGAGCGCGATCTGCGCCTGGCACCGGGTGAGTCCATGAGCCTGGCCGGTTATCAGTTTGTGTTCGACGGCGCCAAGCACTTCGAAGGGCCGAACTTTACCTCCGACAAGGGCACCGTGCGGGTGATCCGCGATGGCAAGGAAATCAGTGTGCTGCACCCGGAAAAACGCCTCTACACCGTGCAGAACTCGGTGATGACCGAAGCCGGGATCGACGCAGGTTTCACCCGTGACCTTTACGTCGCGCTGGGCGAGCCGCTCGGCGAGGGCGCCTGGGCGGTTCGGGTACACGTCAAACCGTTCGTGCGCTGGATCTGGTTCGGCGGGTTGCTCACAGGTTTCGGCGGTTTGCTGGCGGCGCTGGATCGTCGTTATCGGGTCAAGGTGAAAAGCCGCGTGCGTGAAGCACTCGGCATGACGGGAGCCACCGCATGAGACGTTGGTTGATGCTGTTGCCACTGGCGATTTTTCTGGTGGTTGCTGTTTTTCTGTATCGGGGGCTGTACCTGAACCCGGCCGAGCTGCCTTCGGCGATGATCAACAAACCGTTCCCTGAGTTTTCGCTGCCCTCGGTGCAGGGTGACAAAACCCTGACCAAAGCGGACATTCTGGGTAAACCGGCATTGGTCAACGTCTGGGGCACCTGGTGCATTTCCTGCCGGGTCGAGCACCCGGTGCTGAACAAATTAGCTCAGCAAGGCGTGGTGATCTACGGCGTCAACTACAAGGACGTCAACGCCGATGCCTTGAAGTGGCTGGCCGAGTTCCATAACCCGTATCAACTGGACATCCGTGACGATGCCGGCACCCTGGGCCTGAACCTCGGCGTATACGGCGCACCGGAAACTTTCTTCATCGACGCCAAGGGCATCATCCGCGACAAATTCGTCGGCGTGATCGACGAACAAGTCTGGCGCGAAAAACTTGCGGCCAAGTATCAGGCGCTGGTCGACGAGGCCAAGCCATGAAGCGCTGGATTGCCGCCGCCGTGCTGGGTTTGAGCATGGCCGGTGTGGCCCACGCGGCCATCGACACCTACGAGTTCGCCAAAGAAGGCGACCGTGAGCGTTTTCGCGAGCTGACCAAAGAGTTGCGTTGCCCCAAGTGCCAGAATCAGGACATCGCCGATTCCAATGCTCCGATCGCTGCCGACCTGCGTAAAGAGATTTTTCGCATGCTCGGCGAGGGCAAGGACAACCAGCAAATCATCGATTTCATGGTCGACCGCTACGGTGATTTCGTTCGCTACAAACCTGCCCTCAACGCCAAAACCGCACTGCTCTGGTTCGGCCCCGCCGGCCTGCTGCTGGGCGGTTTTGTGATCATCGCCGTGATCGTCCGTCGTCGTCGCGTGCAACGCACTGACAGCCCGGACACGCTTTCTGCCGAGGAGCGCGAGCGCCTCGACCACCTGTTGGATAAAACCAAGAATGATTGATTTCTGGCTCGCTGCAGGCCTGCTGCTTCTGGTTGCCCTGAGTTTTCTGCTGATCCCCGTTCTGCGTGGTCGCCGCGCTCAGCTGGAAGAGGATCGCACGGCACTGAACGTCGCGCTTTATCAGGAGCGCGTGGCTGAGTTGCAGACTCAGCAGGAAGAGGGCGTACTCAACGCCGAACAAATGGACTCCGGCCGCGCGGAAGCTGCCCGTGAACTGCTCGCCGACACCGAAGGCGTCGAGGCGCCGCGCGTGTCGCGTCTGGGCAAGCCGTTGCCATTGCTGGCGGCGATTCTGGTTCCGGTGCTGGGCCTTGGGCTGTACCTGCATTTCGGCGCCAGCGACAAAGTCGAGCTGACCCGCGAATTCGCCCAGGCGCCGCAGTCGATGGAAGAAATGACCCGTCGTCTGGAGCGTGCGGTCGCCGCCCAACCGGACTCGGCCGAGGGCTTGTACTTCCTTGGCCGCACCTACATGGCTCAGGACCGTCCGGGCGATGCGGCGAAGATCTTCGAACGCACCGTGAGCCTGGCCGGTCGTCAGCCGGAACTGCTCGGGCAGTGGGCTCAGGCGCAATATTTCGCCGACGGCAAGAAGTGGTCGGACAAGGTCCAGGCCCTGACCGACGAAGCGCTCAAAGCTGATCCGAAAGAAGTCACCAGCCTCGGTCTGCTGGGCATCGCGGCCTTCGAAGGCGAGCGTTATCAGGACGCCATCGACTATTGGAATCGCCTGCTGGCGCAACTGCCGCCGGATGATAAATCCCGCGTCGCTCTGCAAGGCGGCATTACTCGGGCCGCCGAGAAGCTGGAAGCCAGCGGTGGAAAGGTTGCCCAAGCGCCTGCGGTTAAAGCTGCAGCGCTGCTCAAAGTGCAAGTCGAACTTTCGCCAGAGCTGAAAGCCAAGGTCCTGCCGGGTGACAGCGTGTTCATCTTCGCCCGCGCCATCTCCGGCCCGCCCGCACCGCTGGCCGCCAAGCGTCTGACCGTCGCCGACTTGCCGGCAACCGTCGAACTGGGTGATGCCGACGCCATGATGCCGCAGTTGAAACTGTCGAACTTCCCTGAAGTCCAACTGGTTGCGCGCATCTCCCGCGCTGGCCAACCGACTGCCGGCGAATGGATCGGTCGCAGCCAACCCTTGGCCACCAGCACCACCGCGCAACAAAAACTGATCATCGACAGCCCGGATAAATAACAGGAAGCACCACCATGACCGCCATCGCTCGTATCACTCTCCTCAGTATGGTTTTGGGGTTAAGCGCCTGTGCGGTCCAGCAGCCCGAGCCCACACGGCTGCCGCCAATCCCGCCTTCGGGGCCAAGCACCAAACCGCCTCCAACGACGACACCGAGCAAACCGAGCATCCCGGTCAAACCGTCCAAGCCGATTCCACGCACTTCCGCCAGTTTCGCCCCGCCACCGGGGGGCAACAGCCATTGGGATGCGAAACTCGGCGTTTACGTTCTCGATGATCAGACCAACACCTTCTACCGCCAGCGCACCTACTACCGCTGGAACAACGGCTGGAGCCGCTCGATCAGCCCGAACGGGCCATGGGAAGAGACGGACATCCATGGCGTGCCGGGCGGGTTGGGCAGGCAATTCGGGCAGTGAATGGAAGCGGCGATCTGAGGATCGCCGTTTTGCTTTTTTGGGGGGGGAGGAAGGCGATTAAAGAATGGCTCGATAGTGGGTCAACGCCTTGCTCGACCGAATCAGGCCTTGGCGTAACAGCAGATCAAGATAGGTGCCGACATCCATCGGCGGCATCTTTAGCTGTTTGCGTTGCCGTTGTGCTGCCGCGACAACTGCTGCCGGGTCCAGGTCAAAGAGGTTATCGACGAATTCGTCAGGATGTTGGGCCTCGATGCCAAAAGATCCGAGTGTTTCATCGGGAAAGTCTTTCTGATTAAAAGTCACGATGACACTGGCGTTGCAGCGTATGGCGGCAGCCAGAACATGTCGGTCATCGATGTCGGGCAGCGTGAGCCCTTTGATCAGCTTTTCGTAACCGGATACGCAAGCATCGGGTATGGCCTGATCCATCAAGTCGGACGTGCGATCCAATTGCTCTGTTGTCAGGTCCAGGCGGTTTTTCAGCAGATTGCGCTTCCATTCGTTGTGTATCTCCAGCGACCATCGCGCCCTGAAACGTCCAGAGAGCGCGAGCCACATCAGAAAGTCTCTTAGGGGGCGTTCTCAATTAGTTTCCCCGCCGCGTTGTCGCCTTAAAGCGGGCTAGGCAAGGCGCAGGCCGCTGGGAATGGTTGCTCCCTTTCCAAGGCCTGCAACGCAGGCTGGCCCGCTTTAAGGCACAACCCGAAGGGCCGGGCCTGCTGTTGTGGAGGGCTGCGTTGCTCGAAGCTTATTTGGAATGACCAAACCACACTTCTCGCGCCTTGCCCTGCACAACAGCAGACCCGGCGCGGCGGGGAAACTAATTGAGAACGCCCCCTAGGGAGCGGGGTAAAGAACACATGCGTCATATACAGCGGTAAAAGGGGAATGCCTCACTCGTATCCTGTCCTTAACGCTTGTGCTTGCTCGGCGAGAAGCGTCATTGCTTGCTCGCTGGCGGTGTCGCGCCGGTTTTTATAGTCCATCAAATCGGCAAAGCGCACACGTCGGTGCTTGCCGGTTTTGTGGTAGGACAACTCGCCGGACTCCAGCAGTTTGATCAGGTGCGGGCGTGAGACATTGAGTAAGTCCGCCGCTTCCTGGGTGGTCAGTTCCGCGTGAACCGGGACGACCTTTACCGCGTTGCCTTCTGCCAATGCAGCCAGGATGTCGACCAGCAATCGAAGGGCTGAAGTGGGCAGTTCGACGCTGTGAGCTTCATTTTGCTCATCGAAAATCTGGATGCGTTGGGTTTCGAACTGAGTCGCGAGATAGGCAGCGAGGGCGCGCTGGCCTTCGATAGCAGCCTGAACTTCGCGCGCCATGGGCAAGTTGATCGGTGGGTGGAGGACTAAGGACATGATGAAATTCCAACATTCTGAGTAGCGATGCTGGAAGGCTATTCGAATCAAACGAAAATCGCAATAAACGAAACAAGAGCTTGTTTAAGGTTCTTTTGCCAGCAAGGTCTGGACGTAATCGACAAACGCCCGAGCCTCCACACTGGCCAGCTCCGGTCCGATCAAATCAACACCCTGTAAAACAACCGAGCGTCGTGATCCGGATTTTTGTGCTTGAGTAAAAGTAACTCTAGGGTTATTTTTTGTTGGGCCGGAGCAAGGAGGCTGGTGGTGCAGAGCAGGTTATTGATCAAAGAGCTGATAGAGGCGGGCTGGACACTGGACCGGGTCACCGGCAGTCATCACATTTTCACTCACCGTTACAACCCTTACACGATACCCGTTCCTCATCCGAAGAAGGATTTGCCGGTCGGGACGGTCAAAAGCATCAGGAGGCGAGCCGGGCTTTATTGCCCGGGAGCCAGTTTGGCAGGAGATCCATAATGCAATACCCAATCTGTATCGAGTGGGGCGACGAGAACACCGCAATCGGTATTCAGATCCCCGATATTCCTGGTGCCGTAACGGCCGGGGATACGTTTGAAGATGCTTACAACGCGGCAGTCGAAATCGCCCACATCATGCTGCAGGAGATCATGGCAGACGGGGAGTCGATTCCGATGCCGACCTCAGCGGCTGCGCACCGCGAGAATCCGGAATTTGCCGACATGGGTTGGGGAATGCTGGAACTCGACATCTCGCAATATCTGGGCAAGACCGAGAAGGTCAACGTGACACTGCCTGGCTACGTGATCCAGCGCATTGACCGTTATGTGCGAGAGCACAATGTCAAAAGCCGCTCCTCCTTTCTCGCGGATGCGGCGATGGAGAAGCTGGTTCGGCATTGAGGGGTATCAACCGAATCGCCTTCGCGGGCAAGCCTCATACCATTACCCCTAAATGTAGGAGCGAGGCTTGCCCGCGAAGCTTTTAGCGTCCTAAGCCGTTGCCAACGAACGCCTTTGCGAAACACTCAAAAACCGCAACAACGCCAACAACGGAAACGCACTACCCACAATCACGATCCACAACCAGCCGCCATGCTCATACACCGCGCTGGCCACCGAAGAACCAAACGCGCCGCCGATGAAGATGCTGGTCATGTACAGCGCATTCAGACGGCCTCGGCTTTTAGCGTCGAGGGTGTAGACCGCGCGTTGGCCGAGGACCATGTTCATTTGCACGCAGAAATCCAGCACCACCCCCGTCACGGCCAGGCCGATAACGCTGTAGACCGGGTGGATGAAGGCGGGCAGGAAGCTCAGGCTGGCGAATAGCAGGGCCAGCAGCGAGGCTATGCGGGTATGGCCAGCATCGGCCAGTCGACCGGCGATGGGTGCAGCAATCGCGCCGATGGCGCCGACCAGGGCGAAGATCGCGATCTGGGTTTGCGACAAGCCATGATTGCGCGACAGCTCCAGTGGTACTGCAGTCCAGAACAGGCTGAATGTGGCGAACATGCAGGCTTGGTAAAACGCGCGCTGACGCAATACCGGCTGCTGACGCAACAGCGTCCAGAGCGAACCCAACAACTGGCCATAAGAAGCGCTGTGATCAGGCTGGCGCTTGGGAATGGTCAGGGCCAGCACAATGCTGATGGCCGCCATCAATACCGCAGCGATGATGAACATCGCACGCCAGCCGAAGTGGTCGGCTATTACGCTGGATACCGGTCGAGCCAGCAGAATCCCCAGCAGCAAACCACCCATGATGCCGCCGACCACGCGGCCGCGCGATTCTTCCGGCGCCAGGTGGGCGGCCAGTGGAATCAGGATCTGTACCGACACCGAACTGAACCCCACCAGCAACGAGATGAGCAGAAACACGTTCGGCTGATTGGTGAACGCCGCGCCCAGCAAACTGGCAATCGCCACCACGGTGGTAATAATCATCAAGCGGCGGTTTTCCAGCAGATCACCCAACGGCACCAGGAAGAACAGACCCAACGCATAACCAATCTGTGTCAGCGAAACGATCAGGCTGGCCATGGTGTCGGTCAGGCCGATGTCCGGCGCGATCAGGCCGATGATCGGCTGGGCGTAGTAGATGTTGGCCACGATGGCGCCGCAACAGAAGGCAAAGAGCAGCACCATGCCTCGGGTCATTGTCGCGGTACCGAGGGGCACCAGAGTCGCTGGATTCATAAAGGGTCTCGTTGAACAAGAAGGAATGCGCAGAGGCTAATCGGCTGGCTAGAGCGGCGGAAGAGGGAACAGGGTGATAGTAATCATGCCTCTGAAGAATGATTGAGAGAGGCCGTTCATTGGGTCTTCAAGCTCCCACAAAAAAAGGCGACCTTCATAGGTCGCCTTTTCATTGGCCTCAGGAATTACTGACCGCTGTAAATCTGATCAAAAACCCCACCATCATTGAAGTGGGTCTTCTGCACAGTGCGCCAGTCACCAAAGGTCTTCTCCACCGAAAGGAAATCAACCTTCGGGAAGCGATCGGTGTACTTGGCCAATACCGCCGGATCACGCGGACGCAGGTAGTTGGCCGCCGCAATCTCCTGACCTTCCGGCGACCACAGGTACTTCAAATATTCCTCGGCAGCAGCGCGAGTGCCTTTTTTCTCGACCACTTTGTCGACCACGGACACCGGAGGTTCCGCTTCAGCGGAAACACTTGGGTAAATCACTTCAAACTGATCCCGACCAAATTCACGCGCAATCATTTCCGCTTCGTTTTCGAAGGTCACCAGCACGTCGCCGATCTGGTTGGTCATGAACGTTGTAGTCGCTGCACGGCCACCGGTATCCAGCACTGGCGCTTGCTTGAACAGTTTGCCGACGAAGGCTTTGGCCTTGTTCTCGTCACCGCCGTTCTTCAGCACATAGCCCCAGGCCGAGAGGTAGGTATAGCGGCCGTTGCCCGAGGTTTTCGGGTTGGGGACGATCACTTGCACGCCGTCCTTGAGCAGATCTGGCCAGTCTTTCAATGCTTTCGGGTTGCCTTTGCGCACGATGAACACTGTGGCCGAGGTGAATGGCGCGCTGTTGTTTGGCAGGCGCGTGACCCAGTTGTCCGGGACCAGTTTGCCGTTGTCCGCCAAGGCGTTGATGTCGGTGGCCATGTTCATGGTGATGACGTCAGCCGGCAGGCCATCGATCACTGAGCGCGCCTGCTTGCTGGAACCGCCGAAGGACATTTGCAGTGTGATGTTTTCGTTGTGCTCGGCTTGCCAGTGTTTCTGGAAGGCAGCGTTGTAGTCCTTGTAGAAATCTCGCATCACGTCGTAGGAAACGTTAAGCAGGGTCGGTGCAGCCTGTGCCACGCTGCCCAAGGCCAGGCCCGCGGCCAGAAGTGAGGCGCCAAAGAGTTTTTTCACTGCGCATTCCTTGTTTTATCAAACATGTTCTATGGAAAGTGTTGGCAATTTGCCAGCGACTATAGCCGGGCTCGCATAGTCCTTTAAAGATTAAAAAGCACTTTGCTTATTCCAGTTTCTTGAACAGCGCATTGCCGCAACGCGAGCAAAATGCTGCGCCGTGTTCGTGACTGTTTTTCTGGCAGGTCGGGCAATCGTGTTGCAGTTGTTCGCCGCGCATGGCGTTGGCCAGTTCCGCGGTAAAGATCCCTGTTGGCACGGCGATGATCGAGTAACCGGTGATCATCACCAGCGACGAAATCACCTGACCCAACGGCGTCCTGGGCACGATGTCGCCAAAGCCCACGGTGGTCAGTGTGACGATGGCCCAATAGATGCCTTTCGGGATGCTGGTGAAGCCGTGTTCCGGGCCTTCGATCACGTACATCAAGGTGCCGAACACCGTCACCAGGGTGCTGACGCTGAGCAGAAACACCACGATCTTCTGCTTGCTGCCGCGCAACGCCGTCATCAAATAGTTGGCTTGCTTCAGATATGGGCTGAGCTTGAGCACGCGGAAAATCCGCAGCATCCGAATGATCCGGATAATCAGCAGGTACTGCGCATCGCTGTAATACAGCGCAAGAATGCCGGGCACGATCGCCAGCAAATCCACCAGCCCATAGAAGCTGAACGCGTAGCGCAGCGGCTTGGGCGAGCAGTACAGGCGCAGACCGTATTCGATGGCGAAAACGATGGTGAAGCCCCATTCGATGTACGCCAGTATGTCGGCGTAGTTCTGATGAACGCTGTCGATACTGTCCAGAATCACGATCACCAGGCTCGCCAGGATGATCAACAACAGAATGCTGTCGAAGCGGCGACCGGCCGGGGTATCGGCTTGGAAAATGATGACGTAAAGGTCTTCACGCCAGTTTTTATTGCTGTCCATGGAGAACGCCTGAACCAAGAATCAGCGAAGCCTAGGTCGATTCTCCCCGGTAGCGCAAGGCGCGCTGTCCATGGCGGCCTGACGCAACACCCGCATACCTGCGCGAATCATCCAGCAGGCGAGGATGAAGGGGGCCGTCAACGTGGCCAGGCCGAGTGCGGCGAACCCCGGTGTGAGCAACACCGCCAGCAGGATTCCCAACAATGGCAGCCAAGGCTGGCGACGATTTTGGCTGAAGGCGAGGGCGGCGAGCACGGCGTTGTAGCCGCTCAAGCCCTGTAAGGCGCTTGAAGTGTCGTGGTGCAGCAAGGCGAAGATGAGACCAGCAGCGGAGCCGAGCAGCGCCCACAGGAAGGCACGACGGTCAGCGATCATCAAACCTGTGGCAATCAGAGCACCGGCCAGCGGATGACCGAGAAACAGCACCTGACCGAGCCCTTTCAATGACGCGGCGAGCAAATTGAGTGTGGTCATTTCGATCAGCGGCGCGGGTTGCTGGGGAGCGGCAAACGACAGTAGCAACCAGCTCATCCCGACAAAGGGCGCGGTGTAGGCGGGCAGGCAATGAAGATCGCGCGAATGCTTGAGCCATTGCTGAGTGAGCATCGCGCTCAGCCCCCCAGCGGCAATGATCAGCGGTGGCAACAGCACCGACCATGGGAAATAAAGGCTCAGCAGCAGACCGAGCAGAATACCGTTGTAACTGAACAGGCCGGCCTGACGATCAACCTTGGTGTACCCGCGACGTTGCGCGGTGAGCAACCCGGCGACCCCTCCCAGCAACGCACCGCCGAGCAGGGCCGGGGCGCTGAGCAGAATCGCCAACAGACACAGGAGACCGCACAGGGGATGGCACTGGAGGAATACCTGGCTGAAGCCGTTGAGCAGAGCGGTGGCCCAGTCGGGGCAGTGGGTGTTGAAGTGGTTGGCAGGCATGTTAAGGGTCGTTCAGTACAGATCGTTCCCACGCTCTGCGTGGGAATGCCTCAATGGACGCTCTGCGTCTGCTCTTGGGACGCAGAGCGTCCCGGGCTGCATTCCCACGCAGAGCGTGGGAACGATCATCGTGTAGGGGTTAAATCAGGGTTTCGATACGCAACGAATTGGTCGACCCCGGCTGCCCGAACGGCACTCCCGCCGTGATCAACAACGTATCCCCCCGCTGAGCCATGCCCTGTGCCTGGGCAATCTCCAGCGCCGTCGAGCACACTTCGTCCACCTGGCGTAGCCGATCGTTGACCACCGAGTGCACGCCCCACGCCACCGTCAAACGCCGTGCAGTTTGCAAATTCGGCGTCAGGTTGAGGATCGGCACCGTTGGCCGTTCCCGCGCAGCCCGCAGGCTCGAGGTGCCGGACTCGCTGTAATTCACCAGCACCGCCACCGGTAGCACGTTGCTGATGCGACGTATCGCGCAACTGATCGCGTCCGACACCGTGGCCTCGGCTTTCGGTCGGCTCACGTCCAGTTGGGCCTGATAGTCCGGGCCGTTTTCCACCTGACGGATGATCTTGCTCATCATCTGCACCGCTTCCAGCGGATACTCGCCGGACGCGGTTTCCGCCGACAGCATCACCGCGTCCGCGCCTTCGGCCACCGCGTTGGCGACGTCAGTGACTTCGGCGCGGGTCGGGGCGGGAGAGAAGCGCATCGACTCCAGCATCTGCGTCGCCACCACTACCGGTTTGCCGAGTTGGCGGCAGGTGCTGATGATGTTTTTCTGGATTTGCGGCACGCTTTCGGCCGGCACTTCCACGCCCAGGTCACCGCGAGCGACCATGATCGCATCGCTCAATTCGGCGATTTCCCGCAGTTGAGTCACGGCCGATGGCTTCTCGATCTTGGCCATCAGGAAGGCCTTGTCGCCGATCAGTGCGCGGGCTTCGAGAATGTCTTCCGGACGTTGCACGAACGACAGCGCGACCCAGTCCACCCCCAGCTCCAGACCGAAGCTCAAATCGCGACGATCCTTGGCGGTCAGCGGGCTCAGGTCGAGCACCGCTTGCGGCACGTTGACGCCTTTGCGATCCGACAGCTCGCCGCCATTGAGCACCGTGGTGTCGATGGCATCGGCGTACTTGGTCACCACCCGCAGGCGTAGCTTGCCGTCGTCCAGCAGCAGGTCCATGCCAGGCGTAAGCGCAGCGATGATTTCCGGGTGAGGCAGGTTGACCCGGCGCTCATCGCCCGGCGTCGGGTCGAGGTCCAGACGCAAGGCCTGACCACGATGCAACTGCACTTTGCCTTGGGAGAATTTGCCGACCCGCAGTTTCGGGCCTTGCAGGTCCATCAGTATCCCCAACGGGTAATTCAGTTGGCGCTCGACTTCACGAATCCACTGATAGCGCTGGGCGTGGTCGGCGTGATCGCCGTGGCTGAAGTTCAGGCGAAAAATATTGACCCCGGCCTGCACCAGCTCACGGATGTCGTCGATCCCGTTGGTGGCCGGGCCAAGGGTGGCGAGAATTTTGACCTTCTTATCAGGCGTCATGTTTAGTGCTCTCGAGAATCAGGATGGCGCGGAAGTCGTTGACGTTGGTGCGGGTCGGCTCGGTGACGATCAGCGCATCCAGCGCGGCGAAATAGCCGTAGCCATTGTTGTTGTCCAGTTCATCGCAGGCAGCGAGGCCGAGGGCGGCAGCGCGGGCGTAACTGTCTGGGGTCATGATGGCGCCGGCGTTGTCTTCGGAGCCGTCGATACCGTCGGTGTCGCCGGCCAGCGCGTAGACGCCGGGCAGGCCTTTGAGGCTGTCGGTCAGGCTCAGCAGGAATTCGGCGTTGCGCCCGCCACGGCCATTGCCGCGCACAGTGACGGTGGTTTCGCCGCCGGACAGAATCACGCACGGCGCTGCCAGCGGCTGGCCGTGCTGGACGATCTGCCGCGCAATGCCGGCATGGACTTTCGCCACGTCCCGGGATTCACCTTCCAGGTCGCCAAGAATCAACGGACTGAAACCGGCCTGACGGGCTTTCACCGCTGCCGCTTCGAGCGATTGCTGTGGGCGTGCGATCAACTGGAAATGACTGCGGGCCAGGCTCGCATCGCCGGGTTTGACCGTTTCCGATTCCGGGCTTTGCAGCCAGTGACGCACCGAGGCCGGAACTTCGATGTCGTAACGCTTGAGGATCGCCAGCGCTTCGGCCGAGGTGCTCGGGTCGGCCACGGTGGGGCCGGACGCGATGACTGTGGCGAGATCGCCCGGTACATCGGAAATCGCATAGGTATAAACCGTGGCCGGCCAGCAGGCTTTGCCCAGACGACCACCCTTGATTGCCGAGAGGTGCTTGCGCACGCAATTCATCTCGCCGATGGTCGCGCCGGATTTGAGCAGGGCTTTGTTGATCGACTGTTTGTCGGCGAGGGTGATGCCGGCGGCGGGCAAGGCGAGGAGGGCAGAGCCACCGCCCGAGAGCAGGAAGATCACGCGGTCGTCTTCGCTCAGGTCGCTGACCAGTTCCAGTACCCGTTTTGCCACGGCCAGGCCGGCAGCATCCGGCACTGGGTGTGCGGCTTCGACCACTTCGATTTTTTCGCACGGGGCGCCGTGGCCGTAACGGGTCACCACCAGGCCGGACACTTCGCCCTGCCAGCAGCGCTCGACCACCTGGGCCATGGCGGCTGCGGCTTTACCGGCGCCGATGACGATCACCCGACCGCTGCGATCTTGGGGCAAATGGGCTTCGAGGACGTGCTGCGGATGGGCCGCGTCGATGGCTGTAGCAAACAGCTCGCGCAGCAATTGTTGCGGATCGACCGACATGGCGGGCTCCCAATCTTATTGTTCTTGGTTTACGCAGATGATCGTTCCCACGCTCTGCGTGGGAATGCCTCAATGGACGCTCCGCGTCCGCTTCGGCAGGGACGCGGAGCGTCCCGGGCTGCATTCCCACGCGGAGCGTGGGAACGATCAGCACAGGGTTTTGTGCAGGTTTTACTTATCGCGAATCGAGAAATTCGCCATGTGTTCCAGGCCTTTGATCAGCGCAGAGTGGTCCCAGTTGCTGCCACCGATGGCCGCGCAGGTGCTGAACACTTGCTGGGTATTGGCGGTGTTCGGCAGGTTGATGCCCAATTCGCGAGCGCCGGCCAGGGCCAGGTTCAGATCCTTCTGGTGCAGGCTGATGCGGAAGCCCGGGTCGAAGGTGCCCTTGATCATGCGTTCGCCGTGAACTTCAAGGATCTTCGATGATGCGAAACCGCCCATCAGCGCTTCACGCACCTTGGCCGGATCGGCACCGTTTTTCGAGGCAAACAGCAGCGCTTCGGCCACGGCCTGGATGTTCAGCGCGACGATGATCTGGTTCGCCACTTTCGCGGTTTGACCGTCGCCGTTGCCACCGACCAGAGTGATGTTCTTGCCCATGGCCTGGAACAGCGGCAGGGCGCGTTCGAACGCATCGGCATCGCCGCCGACCATGATGCTCAGGGTCGCAGCCTTGGCGCCGACTTCGCCGCCGGAAACCGGGGCGTCGAGGTACTGCGCGCCTTTCTCGTTGATTTTGGCTGCGAAGGCTTTAGTGGCAGTCGGCGAGATCGAACTCATGTCGATCACGACTTTGCCCTTGCTCACGCCAGCCGCAACGCCATCGGCGCGGAACAGCACGTCATCGACCTGCGGGGTATCCGGGACCATGACGATGATGAATTCAGCTTCCTGGGCCACTTCTTTCGGGTTCGCCAGGGCGATGGCGCCAGCAGCGACCAGATCGGCAGGGGCTGGGTCGTGGTGCGCCGACAGGAACAGGCTGTGACCGGCTTTCTGCAGGTTCAACGCCATTGGGTGGCCCATGATGCCGGTGCCGATAAATCCGATTTTAGCCATGAGAAAATCCTCTTGTTTTTGTGTAGCCAAATAATGTGCGCGTGGCTGAGGTAGACACATCCTGTGGCGAGGGAGCTTGCTCCCGCTGGGTTGCGAAGCGACCCCAAAACAGCCACTGCGGTGTGTCAGGTAGAACTCGCTCGCAGGTTTTACGTCTGCTTCGCAGCCGAGCGGGAGCAAGCTCCCTCGCCACAATGGTTCTGTTTCAACTTCAAATCGCGTTATGGGTTTTAAGCCAGCCCAAGCCCGCTTCAGTGGTGGTCAGCGGCTTGTATTCACAGCCAACCCAACCCTGATAACCGATACGGTCCAGGTGTTCGAACAGGAAGCTGTAGTTGATTTCACCGGTGCCCGGTTCGTTGCGCCCCGGGTTGTCGGCCAACTGGATGTGGTTGATCTCGCCCAGGTGCGCAGCCATGGTCCGGGCCAGGTCGCCCTCCATGATTTGCATGTGATAGATGTCGTATTGCAGGAACAGGTTGGCGCTGCCGACCTGCTCGCGAATCGACAGGGCTTGCGCCGTGTTGTTCAGGTAGAAGCCTGGGATGTCCCGGGTATTGATCGCTTCCATCACCAGTTTGATACCCGCCGCTTGCAGCTTGTCGGCCGCGTATTTGAGGTTGGCGACGAAGGTCTTTTCCACGGTGACATCGTCGACACCTTGCGGACGAATACCGGCCAGGCAGTTGATCTGGGTGTTGCCCAGTACTTTGGCGTAAGCGATGGCCAGATCGACACCGGCGCGGAATTCTTCGACCCGATCCGGCAGGCACGCGATACCGCGCTCGCCCTTGGCCCAGTCACCGGCCGGCAGGTTGAACAACACCTGGGTCAAGCCATTGGCATCGAGCCTGGCCTTGATTTCGGCGGAGCTGAAATCGTAGGGGAACAGGTATTCGACACCACTGAAGCCGGCCTTGGCGGCAGCGTCGAAACGGGCAAGAAAATCCTGCTCGGTGAACAGCATGGACAGGTTGGCTGCGAAACGCGGCATGGTGGTCTCCTGTAAATATGTGCAGACCCCCTGTGGGAGCCAGCCTGCTGGCGATAGCGGTGGGGCAGTCAACATCAATGTTGAATGTGCCGGCCTCATCGCGAGCAGGCTCGCTCCCACAGGGGTATCGATCAGCAGTTAGTCGAGCAACGAAATCGCCGTTGGCGCATCGTTGCCGACCAGCGCCAGGTCTTCGAATTCGTTGACGGCGTTGATCTCGGTGCCCATGGAAATGTTGGTCACGCGCTCCAGAATGATTTCGACGATCACCGGCACTTTGAACTCCTCGATCAGTTCCTGAGCCTTGCGCAGGGCAGGCTGGATCTGAGCCGGTTCGAACACCCGCAACGCCTTGCAACCCAGGCCTTCGGCGACAGCGACGTGGTCGACACCGTAACCGTTGAGTTCCGGAGCGTTGAGGTTGTCGAAAGACAACTGCACGCAGTAGTCCATGTCGAAACCGCGCTGGGCCTGACGGATCAGCCCCAGGTATGAGTTGTTCACGACAACGTGGATGTATGGCAGCTTGAACTGCGCGCCCACCGCCAGTTCTTCGATCATGAACTGGAAGTCATAGTCCCCAGACAGCGCCACAACCTTACGGGTCGGATCAGCCTTGACCACGCCGAGTGCGGCCGGAATGGTCCACCCCAACGGGCCGGCCTGGCCGCAGTTGATCCAGTGACGCGGTTTGTAGACGTGCAGGAACTGCGCGCCGGCAATCTGCGACAGACCGATGGTGCTGACGTAGCAGGTGTCTTTGCCGAACACCTGGTTCATCTCTTCGTAAACGCGTTGCGGCTTGACCGGTACGTTGTCGAAGTGAGTCTTGCGCTGCAGGCTGGCTTTGCGTTGCTGGCAGTCTTGCAGCCAGGCGCTACGGTTTTTCAACTTGCCGGCGGCTTGCCATTCACGAGCGACTTCGATGAACACGGTCAACGCGGCTGCAGCGTCGGACACGATGCCCAGGTCCGGGGTGAACACCCGGCCGATCTGGGTCGGTTCGATGTCGACGTGAATGAACTTGCGGCCTTCGGTATAAACGTCGACCGAACCGGTGTGACGGTTCGCCCAACGGTTACCGACACCCAGCACCACATCGGACTTCAGCATCGTGGCGTTGCCGTAACGGTGTGAGGTTTGCAGACCGACCATGCCAACCATCAGCGGGTGATCGTCCGGGATGGTGCCCCAGCCCATCAGGGTCGGGATCACTGGAATGCCGGTCAGCTCGGCGAACTCCACCAACAGTTCGCTGGCGTCGGCATTGATGATGCCACCACCGGCGACCAGCAATGGACGTTCAGCCTGATCGAGCATGGCCAGAGCCTTCTCGATCTGTACGCGATTAGCGGTCGGCTTGGCCAGCGGCAGCGGTTCATAGGCGTCGATGTCGAATTCGATTTCGGCCATCTGCACGTCGAACGGCAGGTCAATCAGCACTGGGCCAGGGCGGCCGGAGCGCATTTCATAGAAGGCTTTCTGGAACGCGTAAGGCACCTGGCCCGGCTCCATGACGGTGGTCGACCACTTGGTGACCGGCTTGACTATGCTGGTGATATCGACGGCCTGGAAGTCTTCCTTGTGCATCCGGGCCCGGGGTGCCTGGCCGGTGATGCACAGGATCGGGATCGAGTCGGCCGAGGCGCTGTAGAGCCCGGTGACCATGTCGGTACCGGCCGGGCCGGACGTGCCGATGCACACGCCGATGTTACCGGCCTTGGTGCGGGTGTAGCCCTCGGCCATGTGCGAGGCGCCTTCAACGTGGCGAGCGAGGACGTGATCGATGCCACCGACCTTTTGCAAGGCGGAGTACAGCGGGTTGATCGCGGCGCCCGGGATGCCAAAAGCGGTATCAACCCCTTCACGGCGCATCACCAGAACGGCGGCTTCGATTGCTCTCATTTTGCTCATAGTTTTGTGCCTCTTACGTTTTGTAATTGTATACAAGTGGCTTTGCGCAGAGTGTATTCACGGCGGACGGCGCAGGTCAATCCATTTTCTCAAGCAGCTGTTTCATTCGTCGGAAGCCCGAAGGACTGTGGCTTTTCGTCGCATGTGGCGCTTTTCGAGAATTATTGTATACAAAAAAATAATTCATTGTGTTCTATTTGTTGCATCGGATTGCGCAACAGAAGGTAATCCAACGGCTTTCCCAATAACAAAATGAGGACGGCACCATGAGCGCTTTAACCTTGAACGTCGCAGTCAACCTGGCCAACCAGGCCATCTCCGCAGGCCGTGCAATCTCTGCCGCGCCCTTGACCGTTGCCGTGCTGGACGCCGGCGGGCACTTGATAACGCTGCAGCGCGAAGACGGCGCCAGCCTGCTACGCCCGCAGATAGCCATCGGCAAAGCCTGGGGCGCGATCGCCCTGGGCAAGGGCTCACGCCTGCTGGCCCAGGACGCCCAACAACGCCCGGCGTTCTTCGCCGCGCTGAATAGCCTGGGGCAGGGCAGCGTCGTCCCGGTACCGGGCGGCGTGTTGATTCGGGATCAGGATGGGAGTGTGTTGGGGGCGGTGGGGATCAGCGGTGATTTGTCTGATGTGGATGAGCAGTGTGCGATCAGAGCGATCGAGACGCAGGGGTTGAGGGCGGATGCGGGGGTGATTGGTTGATCTTCAGCGTCTGAACAGTCGCCATCGCGAGCAGGCTCGCTCCCACAGGGATGTTTGTTCACACGTATTTTGTGTTCACAGAGATCCAATGTGGGAGCTAGCCTGCTAGCGATTGCTATCTCCCGGACACATCCTGCCAACAGTCTGTACATCTCAATCGAGTCAGCCGAGCTAGCCTTCCCAGGATCAATTCATGGGAGAGGCAAAGGAATGTCTGGCTTACCTGCTTCACATCGCCTACGACGCGGTCGCTATGCTGAAACCAACCGAATTTATCTGCTGACTACCAATACGTTTGGACGAACACCGATATTCAAAAATTTTGCGCTGGGTCGTTTGGTCGTGGATCAGTTCAGAACTGCGCAGCATCAAGGCATCGCAAATTCATTGGCCTGGGTTGTAATGCCCGATCATTTCCATTGGTTGGTTGAGTTATAGCAGGGATCATTGAGTGACCTCATGCAGAAGACCAAGTCGATGAGCACCAAAACGGTAAATCGTTTTACTGGTCACAAGACCACTCTTTGGCAGAAAGGCTTTCATGACCGGGCTCTGCGGCGAGAGGAGGATCTGGTGACGGTGGCGCGATATGTCGTGGCCAATCCATTGCGGGCTGGTCTGGTGAAAAAGCTTGGCGACTATCCGCTGTGGGATGCCATTTGGGTTTGAACTGACATCGAGTTGTCTTCATCGCTAGCAGGCTAGCTCCCACAGGGGATTTTGTTTACGCCATCGATCAAATGTGGGAGCTAGCCTGCTGGCGATAAATGCACCGCGGTCTATCAGTCCAGCTCACACCCCTTAAGCACCAACCGGATAATCGTCTGCGCCGCCGCCTCATAGTCGGCCTCATCCAGCTTGGCTTTACCGGTAACCGCAGAGATCTGCCAGTCGAAGTCGGCATAGGTCTGGGTCGCGGCCCAGATGCTGAACATCAGGTGGTTGGGGTCGATCGGGGCGATCTGGCCGCGGTCGATCCAGGTCTGGATGCAGTCGATGTTGTGCCTGGCCTGGCCGTTGAGCTGCTCGACCAGGTCGGGGCTCAGGTGCGGGGCGCCGTGCATGATTTCGCTGGCGAACACCTTGGAGGCGAAGGGCAGGTCACGGGAGATGCGGATTTTCGAGCGAATGTAGCCGCTCAGCACTTCGCTGGGCACGCCGTCGGCGTTGAACGGCGTCGAGGCCTGCAGGATTGGCTCGATGATGCTTTCCAGGACCTCGCGGTAGAGATTTTCCTTGGATTTGAAGTAGTAGTAGACGTTGGGCTTGGGCAGCCCGGCCTTGGCCGCGATGTCACTGGTTTTGGTCGCAGCGAAGCCCTTGTCGGCAAATTCTTCACTGGCGGCACGCAGGATCAGTTCTTTGTTGCGCTCGCGGATGGTGCTCATAAACCAAGGAGTTCCTTGCCTGTTCTGGCGGTTGCGCATGGTAGCACCGGCCTCGCGCGGCGCTCAAGAATGCCCCGTCTGGCCTCGGGTCGCGCTATGCTGCGCACCATTCATTCAAGAAGGAAACCTGATTCATGGCAGGAAGCAGTTTGCTGGTGCTGATCGACGACATCGCCACCGTACTGGACGATGTGGCGTTGATGACCAAAATGGCCGCGAAGAAGACCGCCGGCGTGCTTGGCGACGATCTGGCGCTCAATGCCCAGCAGGTTTCCGGCGTGCGTGCCGAGCGGGAAATCCCGGTGGTGTGGGCCGTGGCCAAAGGCTCGTTCCTCAACAAGCTGATCCTGGTGCCGTCGGCCTTGGCCATCAGTGCGTTCATTCCGTGGCTGGTCACGCCGTTGTTGATGGTCGGTGGCGCTTACCTGTGCTTTGAAGGCTTTGAGAAACTCGCCCACAAGTTCCTGCACAGCAAAGCTGAAGATCAGGCCGAACACGCAGAATTGGTCGAGGCCGTGGCCAACCCGGCGGTCGATCTGGTGGCGTTCGAGAAGGACAAGATCAAAGGGGCGATCCGTACCGACTTCATCCTCTCGGCGGAAATCATCGCCATCACCTTAGGTACCGTGGCTGCCGCTTCGCTGACCCAGCAAGTGATCGTGCTCTCGGGCATCGCCATCGTCATGACCATCGGCGTCTACGGCCTGGTAGCCGGCATCGTCAAACTCGATGACCTCGGTCTGTGGCTGACCCAGAAGCCCGGTCAAATGGCCAAAAGCATCGGCGGCGGGATTCTGCGTGCAGCGCCGTACATGATGAAAAGCCTGTCGGTGATCGGTACCGCGGCGATGTTCCTGGTCGGCGGCGGGATTCTGACCCACGGCGTGCCGGTGGTTCATCACTGGATCGAGAGTGTCAGCGCGGGTGCTGGTGGGGCCGGGTTTATCGTGCCGACGTTGCTGAATGCTGTGGCCGGGATTATTGCCGGTGCGGCGGTTTTGGTGGGCGTAATGGCTGTCGGCAAGCTTTGGAAAACGGTGAAAGCCTGAACCTGTGGGAGCGAGCCTGCTCGCGATAGCGGTCTAGCAGTCAACATTGATGGTGAATGTGATGGCCTCATCGCGAGCAGGCTCGCTCCCACAGTTGATTGGTGGTGTTTGAGACGCGCATAAAAAGGCCATTCGACGCAAATCGAATGGCCTTTTTTATTGTCGACAGAATTACTCGGCGACCTGCAGCTTGCGCGACTCGGTGTACACGTAACGCACTTTTTCATACTCGAACGGCGTATTCAGTTGGCCGTAACGGAAGCTGTTCTGATAGCGCTTGTCGATGACGCGAAGTGCCCAGACTTCCGGATGGTTGGAGCTGACTTCGGCCACGTTCAGGAAGTTGATCGCCGATTCGCCGGTGTAATCCACCACCAGGCCTGCAGTGTCACGCAGGTTTGACGGGCCGAGGATCGGCAGCACGAAGTAGGCGCCACCCGGTACGCCGTAGAAGCCCAGTGTCTGACCGAAGTCTTCGCTCTGGCGCGGCAGCCCCATGGCGGTGGCCGGGTCCCACAGGCCAGCGACACCGATGGTGGTGTTGAGCAGCAGGCGCGCGGTGGTTTCCATCGAACGCTGACCTTTGAATTGCAGCAAGCTGTTCACCAGGTTTGGCACATCGCCGACGTTGTTGAAGAAGTTGCTGACGCCGGTGCGCAGGAAGCTTGGGGTGATGTAGCGATAGCCGTTGACCACGGGCAGGAACACCCATTGGTCGAAACGGTAGTTGAAGTGGTAGACGCGGCGGTTCCATTCTTCCAGCGGGTCGTAGACGTTCAGCGCGTTGAGCGTCGAACGTTCGAACTCGCGCTGATCCAGCCCCGGGTTGAATTTGAGTTTGCTCAGCGGTTCCTTGAAGCCGTCACTATCGACCACCACAGGTGCATTGGCTTTGCTGTTGTCGGCATTGGCGACGCCTGCACAGAGTAACGCTGCGATCAGCAAGGGGTATTTAGCCACGGAAAAACTCCAGCATGGCGTCGCTGTTGACGCGATAGTTGAGGTTGCCGCAATGGCCGCCCAATGGATAAACAGTCAAACGGTCGCCGAAGGTGCGGCGCAGAAACCCCAGGTCGCCAGGGCCGAGGATCACGTCGTCGGCGTTGTGCATGACGGCGATTTTCGGGCTGTCGTGCAGGTAGTCCTTGAGTGCATACAGGCTGACCTGATCGATCAGTTGCAGCAGGCTGCCGCCGTCGGTGCGGGCGCGCCACATCGGAATGACCTGTTCGGTCAGGTAGCAGTCGAAGTCGCATTGCAGTGCGCGTTTGAGAAACGGCGTGAGGGTGGTGCCTTCGGTGATCGGGTATTTCGGTGGCGTGATCAGGCCGCGGCGGTTGATCAGGTCCGAGGTGAAGGCGATGTCCGCTGCCGAGAAACGGAACGAAGTGCCAATCAGCATGGCCATCTGTTCGTTGCTCAAGTGCTGCTTGGACTGCTGGAAGTCGTAGAGCAGGGCATCGTTGAGGTCGATGTAGCCCTTCTGCTGGAAGTAGCGGGTCAGTTTGTCCAGTACCAGTTCATAGAAGGTGGTGCTGTTGTTGATGCCCTTTACCTCTGTCTGTACCAGCTTGTCCAGGTTGGTGACCGAGGTGTAAAGGTTGACCGGTGGGTTGAGCAGCAAGACTTTCTTGAAATTGAAGCTGCGACGGGTTTCATCCAGGTGCGCGACAAATGCCGCATCCAGTGCGCCAAGGCTGTAACCGGTCAGGAAATAATCGGTGACCGGCAGCTTCGGGTTCTGCGCCCGCACGGCCTGCATCACCCGGTACATGTCTTCGGCATCCTCCTTGGTCACGCCCGGTGTGGCGAAACGCGAAGCGGCGGTCATGAAGTCGAAGCTGGTCGGCGACGACAGCTGCACCACGTGATAGCCGGCCTTGTAGTAGAGCTTTTTCAGGTACTCGTTGAGGGTGCTGTCATAGCGTGCACCCGTGCCGGAAATCAGGAAGATCAACGGTGCCGCTTGATCTTGCGTGGCGATGCGGTAGGTGAGTTTCTTTACCGGCCAGAAGTTGTCCGGCAGGCTGAATTCACGCTCGGGGCGCAACGTGACGCTGCGATCCTCCTGATTGATATCGTCGTCGAGCGGCAACTCCGGGCGTAACTCCGGCGGTGTTGTGGCGATAGTCGCCTCGAACGGGTTGGTCAGGGGGTAGCCGTAACTGGCGGCATCAATGTCGGCCGCCAGTGCGGACGCACTTAAAATCAAGCCGCCAAACAGGGCGGCGCAGCGCAAGGAACGGAGCATGACTAGATCCCTTAGAGGAAGGTGCCGGATGAAGTTCGCAGGCTATGACCACAGGATTTGCGCCAAAGTGCCATGATGGGCACCAATCAGGCCTGATTTCGGAGCAACGGTAGCTGGACGATACACTTTGCAGCTATTTGATGAACAGTTATCTGTTGATGTCACTTGCTTACCGCGGGCGGGGGATTAAGCTGGCCGCCGATTTCGTTTATTGGAGTGTTGCATGTCCCGCCGTCTGCCCGTGATCCTGTTGCTCGTTCTTCTGCCATTATGGCTGGCCGCCAGTTATGGCGCGCGTTATGGCTTCATGGAGGATGCGCAATGGGTCGGCATCTGCGTGGATGAGGCCAGTCGTTGGGAATGCCAGATTCGGTCGAACCTGGGCTTGATGATTCATTTCAAGGTGTTGGGCTGGACGGCAATGGCCGCCGCCGTGATTGGTTTTGTTCTACCAGGGCGAGCGGGGTGGTGGCTGGCGGTGCTGGCGCTGGTGTTCGGGTTTCCGGCGCTGGCGTTGTACAACACCACGTTGGCGGTGTTTGCGGTGGTGATTGCTGCTTTGCGTCTGGTCCGGGCTTCTCGTAGCGCCTGATAAAAAAGATCCCAGTCTGCGGCAGCGCCCACAGGCGCGTAGGAGCTGCCGAAGGCTGCGATCTTTTGATCTTGCTTTGTTGATCAGCCCTTGCGAACCCGCAAGCTGCGCCACAACGCCGCCACCATCAACACACTCACCAGCGCCCAACCCCAGGCCTGCTGGTTCTGCAAACCTTCTTGATACAACTGTGGCGCAATGCCGGCGCCGATGATGAAGGTCAGCAGGGCGATTTCCCGGCGCGGCACACTGACCGGACGGCACAGGTACACCAGCGCCGGCAGGATGAACGCGACACTCGGGAAGCTGCGATAACGCGGGTCGAACACCAGTTCCAGCATTATCACCGCCGCGGCAAAACCTGCCGCGGCCAGCCACCAGCCAGCGCGACGCTCCAGTGCATTGAAGGCGCGTTCACGCCAGCCAGTACGAGCGCTCAAGGTCAGCGCAGCATGGGCCAGCACCAACAGATTCAACCCCGTCAGCAAAGCGACCCATAGCCATTCACTGGCAAACCGTGTGGTGACCCGAGCCAGATCGCCCCAGGCGCCAATCGAACAGGCCGCCAGCGCGCCGAGCAGCGGCAGTACCAGCGCCGCGCGGGTGCTGCGAACGCGACCGCCGAGGATCAGTGTGCCGATGAAGATCAACCCACCCAGCGCCAGCCATTGCGACCAGTACGGCACGTTCGATACCGGTCCGGCGAGTACGCCTTTATCCTGACGATCGGCGTCGAACAATCCCCAGTAACCTCCGACCGCACCTTCGCTGGCGCGTTTCCAGGGCTGGTCGAATGCCTCGATCAGGTTGTAATGCCAGCCTTGCTGTTCGGCCATGATCACAAAGCTACGAATAAACTTGGCTTCATTGACCCGGCTCGGCAGCGCGGTTTCGCGCTGACGGCCTTCGCTCGGCCAACCGGTTTCGCCAATCATCACGTCTTTGGGCGCGAATTTGTTGCCGAACACCTGACGCACTTCGGCCACATGCTGCAGCGCGGCGTCGATGTTCGACGGATCGTCTTCCCAGTACGGCAGCAAATGAATGGTCAGGAAGTCCACCGCCGGAGCGATTTCGGGATGCTTGAGCCAGAATTCCCAGACGTCGGCGTAGGTCACCGGTTGTTTGACCTGACTTTTGACCTTGTTAATCAGCGTCGCCAACTGTGCGCCGGTGACTTCCTTGCGCAGCAGGGTTTCATTACCTACGATCACCGAGGTCACTACATCGGCGTTGGCATTGGCCGAGGCGATCAGCAGGTCGACCTCCTTGGCGGTGTCCACCGGGTTGCTGTTGACCCAGGCGCCGATCATCAGCTTCAAGCCGTGCTTGCGTGCCAGGTCGGGCAGGGCCTCAAGGCCAGTCATGGAATAAGTACGGATGCATTCGAAACGGGTTGCCAGCAGTGCGAGGTCGGCGTCCATGCGCTCGGGGCGCAGTTTGAACGGCACATCGAACGGCGATTGGTCTTTGTCGAACGGGGTGTAGGAGGCGCATTGCAGCTTGTGTGTTGCGCTGGCCACGTCCGGCAGGATCACCGGTTTGCCGAGTCCATACCAGAAGCCACCGAGGGCAAAAAGCCCCAACAGGCAGGCAAATAAATAAGCAAGAAGAGGAAAGCGGGATGTCGCGGGCATGGTCAGGCCGTCTGGGAACAAAGCCGCGCATGTTACCTGCATTTGTCCCGCGCTTGGTGGCCCGCATAATTTTGACATGCAAAGTTTGGGCGGGGTGGCGGATGGATTTGCGACGGTTGCAATTAATGGCCTTCTGATGTCGTTTCTCGATGCCTTGAGGTCGCTGGCAGAGCAGGTCGTCGTTGGCGTCAGGTTGATTATCGTGGCGTCAGTACTCCGCTGATGTTTGAACGAGTTTGCGGTGAGGCGTGATGGGGGCGCTGTGCACCATAACAATACGTTGAGCGGCTCGGCATCCGTCGAGCGCAGCACTTTCGGGGAAGTAACGATGAAGATGCGACGACTCTTGGGCGCAGGTGCCGCTTTGGTGCTGGCGATCAGTTCTACGATGGCCAGTGCTGAAGGCAAGGCAGTGACGATCGGTTATGTAGACGGCTGGTCGGACAGCGTCGCCACGACCAACGTGGCCGCGGAAGTGATCAGACAGAAACTCGGTTATGACGTGAAGCTGCAAGCGGTTGCCACCGGGATCATGTGGCAGGGTGTGGCCACTGGCAAACTCGACGCCATGCTGTCGGCGTGGCTGCCCGTGACTCACGGTGAATACTGGACCAAGAACAAGGATCAGGTCGTCGATTACGGCCCGAACTTCAAGGATGCGAAAATCGGTCTGATCGTGCCGGAGTACGTCAAGGCCAAGTCGATTGCCGATCTGAAAACCGACGACAGCTTCAAAAATCGTATCGTCGGTATCGATGCCGGTTCAGGCGTGATGCTCAAGTCCGAGCAGGCGATCAAGGACTATGGCCTGGACGGCTATACCCTCAAGGCCAGTTCCGGCGCCGGCATGATTGCCGAGCTGACCCGTGCCGAGAAGAAAAACGAATCCATTGCCGTCACCGGTTGGGTGCCGCACTGGATGTTCGCCAAGTGGAAACTGCGCTTCCTGGAAGACCCGAAAGGCGTTTACGGCGCAGCTGAAACCGTGAACAGCATCGGCAGCAAAGAACTGGCAACCAAAGCGCCTGAAGTTGCGAAGTTCCTGAAGAACTTCCAGTGGGCGTCGAAAGACGAAATCGGCCAAGTCATGTTGGCGATTCAGGACGGTGCCAAGCCTGAAGCAGCAGCGAAGGATTGGGTGGCCAAACACCCGGATCGCGTTGCCGACTGGGTCAAATGATTTGATCTGAAGCGTCTAGTCAGCACTTATCGAGGCCTCTTGGCATTTATGCCAAGGGGCCTTTTGCTTTTTTATGTGTTTAACGCATGCATGAGAAATGGCGACTCTGTCATGTCGTTCTAATACTAAGGTCGTCTGGAACCTGTCCGGCAGCCGCATAGAGTGGATACCGTTCCAACTAAATCTGTGCTGCGAGGATAAAAACAATGAACGACAGCATTTACCTCTCGATTCAAAACAGCCCGCGCTTCAAGGAGCTGGTCAGCAAGAGAGAACGATTCGCCTGGATTCTTTCAGCGATCATGCTTGGGCTGTACTCCGGATTCATTCTTTTGATTGCTTACGGGCCGCATATCCTGGGCGCAAAAATCAGCCCCGAGTCCTCAATTACCTGGGGCATTCCGATCGGTGTCGGGCTGATTGTTTCGGCCTTTATCCTGACGGGCATCTACGTGCGACGCGCCAATGGCGAATTCGACGACTTGAACAATGCGATTCTCAAGGAGGCTCAGCAATGATCCGGCGTCTAATGGCTCTATTGAGCATCGCAGCCTTCGCACCTGGCGCCTGGGCGGCTGAAGCCCTGACGGGTGCGGTACAGAAACAACCACTCAACATTTCCGCGATCCTGATGTTCGTGGCATTCGTGGGTGCAACCCTGTGCATCACTTACTGGGCTTCCAAGAAAAACAACTCGGCCGCCGACTACTATGCGGCGGGCGGCAAGATCACCGGTTTCCAGAACGGCTTGGCGATTGCCGGTGACTACATGTCCGCGGCGTCCTTCCTGGGTATTTCCGCCCTGGTGTTCACCTCCGGCTACGATGGCCTGATCTACTCGATCGGCTTCCTGGTGGGTTGGCCGATTATTCTGTTCCTGATCGCCGAGCGCCTGCGGAACCTGGGCAAATACACCTTTGCCGACGTGGCGTCCTACCGCCTCGGGCAAACCCAGATCCGCTCGCTGTCGGCATGCGGTTCGCTGGTGGTGGTGGCGTTCTACCTGATCGCGCAAATGGTGGGTGCTGGCAAGCTGATTCAGCTGTTGTTCGGTCTCGACTATCACGTTGCGGTGATCCTGGTCGGTATCCTGATGTGCATGTACGTGCTGTTCGGCGGCATGCTGGCGACCACGTGGGTGCAGATCATCAAGGCGGTGCTGTTGCTGTCCGGTGCCTCGTTCATGGCACTGATGGTGATGAAGCACGTCAACTTCGACTTCAACGCGCTGTTCTCCGAGGCGATCAAGGTTCACCCTAAAGGTGAAGCAATCATGAGCCCGGGCGGCCTGGTGAAAGATCCAGTTTCGGCGTTCTCCCTCGGCCTGGCACTGATGTTCGGTACCGCTGGTCTGCCGCACATCCTGATGCGCTTCTTCACCGTGAGCGACGCTAAAGAAGCGCGTAAAAGCGTGCTGTATGCAACTGGCTTCATCGGCTACTTCTACATCCTGACCTTCATCATCGGCTTCGGCGCGATCTTGCTGGTCAGCACTAACCCGGCCTTTAAAGATGCGGCTGGCGCGCTGATGGGCGGCAACAACATGGCGGCGGTGCATTTGGCCAACGCGGTGGGTGGCAGCATCTTCCTGGGCTTCATCTCGGCGGTGGCGTTCGCAACCATCCTGGCGGTGGTGGCTGGTCTGACCCTGGCCGGTGCTTCGGCAGTGTCCCATGACCTGTACGCCAGTGTGATCAAGAAGGGCAAGGCCAACGAGAAGGACGAGATCCGTGTCTCGAAAATCACCACCATCGCTCTGGCGGTGCTGGCGATCGGCTTGGGCATACTGTTCGAGAAGCAGAACATCGCGTTCATGGTGGGCCTGGCGTTCTCCATCGCGGCGAGCTGCAACTTCCCGGTACTGCTGCTTTCCATGTACTGGAAGAAGCTGACGACTCGTGGTGCGATGATTGGCGGCTGGCTGGGTCTGGTCAGTGCTGTTGGCTTGATGGTGCTGGGGCCAACCATCTGGGTGCAGATCCTGGGTCACGAGAAGGCGATCTTCCCGTATGAATACCCGGCGTTGTTCTCTATGGCCATTGCGTTTGTCGGGATCTGGTTCTTCTCGGTCACTGACAAGTCGGCTGAGGGTGTGAACGAGCGGGCGCTGTTCTTCCCGCAGTTTGTTCGTTCGCAGACTGGGTTGGGGGCGAGTGGGGCGGTTTCGCACTAAGGCTTTGAGTTTCTATATATAAGCTGAGCTACACAAAATGCCCTGGTCGAGAGATTGGGGCATTTTTTATTGGGCGGTTATCGCACTCTGTATGGTTTTTCCGCGGAGGTGGCCTGCTCTTTGATCGTTTACATATCCGTTTCTGCGGTAGCGTCGGCTGGCGGTTATCGCTCGTCTTTGTAGGAGCGAGGCTTGCCCGCGAAGGCTGTATGCCAGGCGGTTTGTTTTTTGATGGTGTACATATCCATTGCTGCGGTTACGGCCGCTGGCGGTTTCGCTTTTACAGCGAGTCACTTTCGAGAAGCGCGAAAGTAACCAAAGCGCTCTTGCCCCGCCATTCGGTGCCTCGCCTAGGCTCGGCATGCCCTCACTCCGGCATTGCTCCGGGGGCCCGCCGCCATCGGCCATCCATGGCCGGGGGCGGCTACCGCGGCATCCTTGCCGCGGTGCCCCCTACGCAATGCCTGCGTTCGGCCTCTGGGAAAGGGGCAACAGATCAAAATCAAAAGCCAAAGCAACGGCAACGGCAAGATCAACAGCTTCGCGAGCAGGCTCGCTCCCACAGTTGGACTGGGTACATCCGGGAAAGATTGGTCGGCTGTCAGGCCGCCATCGCAGGCAAGCCAGCTACCACAGGGATGATGTGCATCTGCAAGAGCCCGGTAGGCCCTCAGGCCGCCGCGTAACTCAACGTCAGGCACAAACAAAAACGGCCCCTATCTAAATAGAGGCCGTTTCCGGTACAGCTCAAGACGTTATCGCAAGACGGCTCTTATCAGCGGTCTTCAAGCCGGGTGATATCACGCGACTCATAGCCAGTGTACAGCTGACGCGGACGGCCAATCTTGTACGGGCTGGAGAGCATTTCTTTCCAGTGGGAAATCCAGCCGACAGTCCGCGCCAGAGCGAAGATCACGGTGAACATGCTGGTCGGAATGCCGATCGCCTTGAGGATGATCCCCGAGTAGAAGTCGACGTTCGGGTACAGCGAGCGTTCGATGAAGTACGGATCGGTCAGGGCGATCTCTTCCAGGCGCATGGCCAGTTCGAGTTGCGGATCGTTGGTGATGCCCAGCTCTTTCAGCACTTCGTCGCAGGTTTGCTTCATGACGGTGGCGCGTGGGTCGCGGTTTTTGTAAACCCGGTGACCGAAGCCCATCAGTTTGAACGGATCGTTCTTGTCCTTGGCCTTGGCGATGTACTTGTCGATGTTCGAAACATCGCCAATCTCGTCAAGCATGGTCAGAACGGCTTCGTTCGCACCGCCGTGGGCAGGGCCCCACAGTGCAGCGATACCGGCGGCGATACAGGCGAACGGGTTGGCACCCGACGAGCCGGCCAGGCGTACGGTAGAAGTCGATGCGTTCTGCTCGTGGTCGGCATGGAGGATGAAGATCCGGTCCATGGCCTTGGCGAGTACCGGGCTGATCGGTTTGATCTCGCACGGGGTGTTGAACATCATGTGCAGGAAGTTTTCCGCGTACGACAGGTCGTTGCGCGGGTACATCATGGGTTGGCCCATGGAGTACTTGTAAACCATTGCGGCCAGGGTCGGCATCTTGGCAACCAGGCGGATCGCGGAGATTTCGCGATGCTGCGGGTTATTGATGTCGAGGGAGTCGTGGTAGAAGGCCGAGAGGGCACCCACTACGCCGCACATGACGGCCATCGGGTGAGCGTCGCGACGGAAGCCGTTGAAGAAGGTCTTCAATTGCTCGTGAACCATGGTGTGGTTCTTCACGGTGCCGACGAACTGGGCCTTCTGTTCTGCGGTCGGCAATTCGCCGTTGAGCAGCAGATAGCAGGTTTCCAGGTAGTCCGACTTTTCAGCCAGCTGTTCGATCGGGTAGCCGCGGTGCAGCAGAATGCCGTTGTCGCCGTCGATATAGGTGATCTTCGACTCGCAGGAGGCAGTCGACATGAAACCAGGGTCAAAGGTGAAACGGCCCGTGGCCGTCAGGCCCCGAACGTCGATAACATCGGGACCAACGGTGCCGGTTAAAATGGGCAGCTCGACGGGGGCTGCGCCCTCGATGATCAACTGCGCTTTTTTGTCAGCCATGTGGCCTCCTATTTATGCTTGAAATCATCAGACAGACCCCCCACGCAGGGCCCGCACCACTATAGTGAGATAAATTCGAATGTCAATTTGCCTAAAGTCTTGCTCCAGAAGGCTTTAACCGGACTTTTTCCTCGAAATTGACTGCCATTTACGCCTTTTATGTCACTTGTGCAATCAGCTATTAGGGGAAGGTGAACGCGTTGTCATTAGTAGCCTAACTGTCTATACTCGGCCACCGACCGCCAGGGGCTTTTGGGCCTGCTTTATTGGGGGTCGCATCCCTGGGTGGTGGTTACCTGACCAGTGCACTCCCCAACAACTTTGCCCTGATTGTTAGGGGCTCTTCAGTGTGAAAAAAAGCCGTGAAAAGCCAACGACCTGTAAACCTAGACCTAAGGACCATCAAACTCCCCATCACCGGCGTTACGTCGTTTCTTCACCGTGTTTCCGGCATCATCCTCTTCCTGGGCCTTGGCTTCATGCTTTATGCATTGGGCAAATCTCTGGGTTCCGAGGAAGGTTTTGCCGAGGTGAAGGCATGCTTGACCAGCCCGCTGGCCAAGTTCGTAGCATGGGGCCTCCTGTCCGCTCTTCTGTATCACCTGGTAGCCGGTGTGCGCCATTTGATTATGGATATGGGCATCGGTGAGACGCTGGAAGGCGGCAAGCTGGGCTCGCAAATCATTATCGCCGTATCTGCGGTGTTGATCGTTCTGGCGGGAGTTTGGATATGGTAACCAGCGTTACGAACCTGTCGCGTTCGGGCCTCTATGACTGGATGGCACAGCGTGTGTCTGCGGTCGTTCTCGCGGCTTATTTCATCTTCCTGATCGGATACCTCGTTGCGAATCCAGGCATTGGCTACGACCAATGGCATGCCCTGTTCGCCCACAACGGGATGCGTATCTTCAGTCTGCTGGCCCTTGTAGCCCTGGGCGCTCACGCCTGGGTCGGCATGTGGACCATCGCGACTGACTACCTGACGCCGATGGCGCTGGGCAAGTCCGCGACTGCAGTACGTTTCCTTTTCCAGGCAGTATGCGGCGTTGCGATGTTCGCTTACTTCGTCTGGGGTGTGCAGATTCTCTGGGGTATCTGATCCATGGCTAACATTCCAACGATTTCTTTCGACGCCATCATTATTGGTGGCGGCGGTGCCGGCATGCGCGCAGCGCTGCAACTGGCACAAGGCGGTCACAAGACTGCCGTGATCACCAAGGTTTTCCCGACGCGTTCGCACACCGTATCGGCTCAGGGTGGCATCACCTGCGCTATCGCTTCTGCGGACCCGAACGATGACTGGCGCTGGCACATGTACGATACCGTCAAGGGTTCCGACTACATCGGTGACCAGGACGCTATCGAATACATGTGTCAGGAAGGCCCGGCTGCGGTGTTTGAACTGGACCACATGGGTCTGCCGTTCTCCCGTACCGAGCAAGGCCGTATCTATCAGCGTCCATTCGGCGGTCAGTCGAAGGATTACGGTAAAGGCGGGCAGGCTGCCCGTACCTGCGCCGCTTCCGACCGTACCGGTCACGCGCTGCTGCACACCCTTTATCAGGGCAACCTGAAAGCTGGCACCACGTTCCTTAACGAGTACTACGCTGTTGATCTGGTGAAGAACCAGGACGGCGCATTCGTCGGCGTGATTGCCATCTGCATTGAAACCGGCGAAACCACCTACATCCGCGCCAAGGCTACCGTACTGGCCACCGGCGGTGCAGGTCGTATCTACGCATCGACCACCAACGCCCTGATCAACACCGGTGACGGCGTTGGTATGGCGCTGCGTGCAGGCGTACCGGTACAAGACATCGAAATGTGGCAGTTCCACCCGACCGGCATCGCCGGCGCCGGTGTACTGGTTACCGAAGGTTGCCGTGGTGAAGGTGGTTACCTGATCAACAAGCACGGCGAGCGTTTCATGGAGCGTTATGCTCCGAACGCCAAAGACCTTGCCGGTCGTGACGTCGTTGCCCGTTCGATGGTTAAAGAGATCATCGCCGGCAACGGTTGCGGTCCGAATGGCGACCACGTAATGCTCAAACTCGACCACTTGGGCGAGGAAGTGCTGCACAGCCGTCTGCCAGGTATCTGCGAACTGTCCAAGACTTTCGCACACGTTGACCCTGTTGTTGCTCCGGTTCCGGTCGTTCCGACCTGCCACTATATGATGGGCGGCGTTCCGACCAACATTCACGGTCAGGCAATCACCCAGAACGACGAAGGCGTCGACGAAATCATCCCTGGCCTGTTCGCAGTGGGTGAAGTGGCGTGCGTATCGGTTCACGGTGCCAACCGTCTGGGCGGCAACTCGCTGCTTGACCTGGTGGTATTCGGCCGCGCTGCCGGCCTGCACCTGGAAAAAGCGCTGAGCGACGGTATCGAATACGATGACGCCACCGACGCTGACATCAACGCGGCCCTGGCACGTCTGTCCGCTCTGAACGAGCGTACTGAAGGTGAAGACGTGGCAACCCTGCGTCGCGAACTGCAAAGCTGCATGCAGAACTACTTCGGTGTGTTCCGTACCGGCGAATACATGCAGAAGGGTATTGCTCAGCTGGCTGATCTGCGCGTGCGTATCGCCAACGTCAAGATCAACGACAAGAGCCAGGCGTTCAACACGGCGCGTATCGAAGCGCTGGAACTGCAGAACCTGCTGGAAGTGGCCGAAGCCACTGCTATCGCTGCAGAAGTGCGCAAAGAGTCCCGCGGTGCTCACGCCCGTGAAGACTTCGAAGACCGTGACGATGAAAACTGGCTGTGCCACACCCTGTACTTCCCGGGTGACAAGCGCGTTACCAAGCGTGCTGTGAACTTCTCGCCGAAGACTGTTCCGACTTTTGAACCTAAGATTCGGACTTATTAAGGGTGGCCGCCATGTTGCAAGTCAGTGTTTATCGTTACAACCCTGATCAGGACGCTGCGCCGTTCATGCAGGAATTCCAGGTTGATACCGGTGGTAAAGACCTGATGGTGCTGGACGTGCTGGCCCTGATCAAAGAGCAGGACGAAGGTTTCTCCTATCGTCGCTCTTGCCGTGAAGGTGTTTGCGGTTCCGACGGCATGAACATCAACGGCAAAAACGGTCTGGCATGCATCACGCCGCTGTCTGCCGTCGTTAAACGTAACAAGCTGATCGTTCGTCCGCTGCCAGGTTTGCCGGTTATCCGTGACCTGGTCGTCGATATGAGCATCTTCTACAAGCAATACGAAAAGGTTAAGCCATACCTGCAGAACGACACGCCGGCTCCGGCCATCGAGCGTCTGCAGTCCCCTGAAGAGCGTGAAAAGCTCGACGGTCTGTACGAGTGCATTCTGTGCGCTTGCTGCTCGACTTCGTGCCCGTCCTTCTGGTGGAACCCGGACAAGTTCCTGGGGCCGGCTGCTCTGCTGCAAGCCTATCGCTTCCTGGCAGACAGCCGCGACAACAAGACATCCGAGCGTCTGGCTTCGCTGGATGACCCGTTCAGCGTATTCCGCTGCCGGGGCATCATGAACTGCGTCAACGTTTGTCCGAAAGGCCTGAACCCGACTAAGGCCATCGGTCACATCCGTAACATGCTGCTGCAAAGCGGCGTGTGATTCAGCTGCTGTACCCGTAGGACCGCTGTACCCGTAGATGCTACGGCGCAGGCTTCAACCGGCGCCGTAGTTTTAACCTGGGCAGCAGCTTATAAGGCTGCGGCTCTTATTTTGAAGAAATGAGACAAGCAGGGGCATCCGGGCTGGTACCCGGACTATCAGCGTGATCCTAAGTGGCTTGTTTTAGTCGCTGCATTCGGACTTCTGCAAGTTTTCTCGGTGTCGACGCCGGTGGTGTTCCCCTAACCGAGGGTGACCAAGCATGCAAGAAAGCGTGATGCAGCGCATGTGGAACAGCGCCTACCTATCCGGTAGTAACGCTGCCTATGTGGAAGAGCTCTACGAGCTCTACCTGCACGACCCTAACGCTGTGCCAGAAGAGTGGCGCACCTACTTCCAGAAGTTGCCTGCTGATGGCAACACTGCCACCGATGTTTCGCACTCCACAATTCGCGATCATTTCGTCTTGCTGGCAAAGAACCAGCGCCGCGCCCAACCGGTTTCCGCCGGTAGCGTGAGCAGTGAGCACGAGAAGAAGCAAGTTGAAGTGCTGCGATTGATCCAGGCCTACCGTATGCGTGGCCACCAGGCAGCCCAGCTTGACCCGCTGGGGCTGTGGCAGCGTCCTGCACCTGCAGACCTGTCAATCAATCATTACGGCTTGACCAATGCCGATCTTGATACGACCTTCCGTGCCGGCGACCTGTTCATCGGCAAAGAGGAGGCGAGCCTACGCGAAATTCACGAAGCGTTGCAGCAGACATATTGCCGCACCATCGGCGCTGAATTTACGCATATCACCGATTCCGAGCAGCGCCAGTGGTTCCAGCAGCGTCTGGAAAGCGTGCGCGGCCGTCCGACGTACTCCGTCGACATCAAGAGCCACCTGCTTGAGCGCGTCACCGCCGGCGAAGGCCTGGAAAAATACCTCGGTACCAAATACCCGGGTACCAAGCGTTTCGGTCTGGAAGGCGGCGAGAGCCTGATTCCGATGCTCGACGAGCTGATCCAGCGTTCCGGTTCTTACGGCACCAAGGAAATCGTGATCGGCATGGCCCACCGTGGCCGTCTCAACGTGCTGGTCAACACCTTCGGCAAGAACCCGCGCGAGCTGTTCGACGAGTTCGAAGGCAAGAAGAAGGTCGAGCTGGGTTCCGGTGACGTTAAGTATCACCAGGGCTTCTCGTCCAACGTGATGACCACCGGCGGTGAAGTTCACCTGGCCATGGCGTTCAACCCTTCCCACCTGGAAATCGTTTCCCCGGTGGTCGAGGGTTCGGTTCGCGCCCGTCAGGATCGTCGTAACGACCCTACCGGCGAGAAGGTTCTACCGATCTCCATCCACGGTGACGCGGCATTCGCCGGTCAAGGTGTGGTCATGGAAACCTTCCAGATGTCGCAGACCCGCGGTTTCAAGACCGGCGGTACCGTGCACATCGTGATCAACAACCAGGTCGGTTTCACCATCAGCAACCCGCTGGACTCGCGCTCCACCGAGTACGCGACCGACGTTGCGAAGATGATCCAGGCGCCGATCCTCCATGTGAATGGTGATGATCCGGAAGCCGTGTTGTTCGTGACCCAGCTGGCCATCGACTACCGCATGCAGTTCAAGCGTGACGTGGTGATCGACCTGGTCTGCTACCGTCGTCGCGGTCACAACGAGGCCGACGAGCCAAGCGGCACCCAGCCAATCATGTATCAGCAGATCACCAAACAGCGCACCACCCGTGAGCTGTATGCCGATCGTCTGACCCAGGGCGGTGTGCTGGACGCAGAGCGTGTTCAGGCGAAAGTCGACGAATACCGCAATGCGCTGGACAACGGTCTGCATGTTGTAAAAAGCCTGGTCAAAGAGCCGAACAAAGAGTTGTTCGTGGACTGGCGTCCGTATCTGGGCCACGCCTGGACCGCGCGTCACGACACTCGCTTCGATCTGAAAACCTTGCAGGAACTGTCCGCCAAGCTGCTGGAAATTCCGGAAGGCTTCGTGGTTCAGCGCCAGGTCTCGAAAATCTACGAAGACCGTCAGAAAATGCAAGCCGGCGGCCTGCCGATCAACTGGGGTTACGCCGAAACCATGGCGTACGCGACCCTGGCGTTCGAAGGTCACCCGATTCGCATGACGGGTCAGGACATCGGTCGCGGTACGTTCTCGCACCGTCACGCTGTCTTGCACAACCAGAAAGACGCGGGTACCTACGTCCCGCTGCAAAACCTGTACAAGGGCCAGCCACGTTTCGACCTGTACGATTCGTTCCTGTCCGAAGAAGCCGTGCTGGCGTTCGAATACGGTTACTCGACCACCACGCCTGAGGCGCTGGTGATCTGGGAAGCCCAGTTCGGCGACTTCGCCAACGGTGCCCAAGTGGTTATCGACCAGTTCATCACCAGTGGCGAGCACAAGTGGGGCCGTCTCTGCGGTCTGACCATGCTGCTGCCGCACGGTTATGAAGGTCAGGGTCCGGAGCACTCTTCGGCTCGTCTGGAGCGTTACCTGCAGCTGTGCGCCGAGCACAACATTCAGGTAGCCGTACCGACTACGCCGGCTCAGATCTACCACTTGCTGCGTCGTCAGGTGATTCGCCCGCTGCGCAAGCCGTTGATCGTCCTGACTCCGAAGTCGCTGCTGCGTCACAAACTGGCCATCTCGACCCTGGAAGATCTGGCCGAAGGTTCGTTCCAGACCGTTATCCCGGAAATCGATGCCCTGGACCCGAAAAAGGTCGAGCGCGTTGTTCTGTGTAGCGGCAAGGTCTACTACGACCTGCTGGAAAAACGCCGTGCCGAAGGTCGTGATGACATCGCCATCGTGCGTATCGAGCAGCTGTACCCATTCCCTGAGGACGACTTGAACGAAGTCCTGGCTCCGTACACCAACCTCAAACATATCGTTTGGTGTCAGGAAGAGCCGATGAACCAGGGTGCCTGGTACTGCAGCCAACACCACATGCGCCGCATCGTTGGCAATCACGACAAGTCTCTCGTACTTGAGTACGCGGGCCGTGATGCTTCTGCTGCACCTGCTTGTGGTTATGCATCGATGCACGCTGAGCAGCAGGAACAACTGCTGCAAGACGCCTTTACTGTTTAACGCCTTCGCGCACCTGAAACCGAATTTAAGGACCCACAGATAATGGCTATCGAAATCAAAGCCCCCACTTTCCCGGAATCGGTTGCCGATGGCACCGTTGCCACCTGGCACAAAAAACCGGGCGACGCCGTCAAGCGTGACGAGCTGATCGTCGACATCGAAACCGACAAAGTCGTGCTGGAAGTGTTGGCCACCGCTGACGGCGTGCTGGGCGCTATCGTCAAGAACGAAGGCGACACCGTTCTGTCCGACGAAGTTCTGGGCTCCATCGGTGAGGGCAGTGCTGCCGCCGCTGCTCCAGCCGCCGCTGCTGCACCTGCTGCTGCCGCTGCTCCTGCCGAAGCGGGCGAAGACGATCCTGTTGCTGCACCGGCTGCTCGCAAGCTGGCTGAAGAAAACGGCATTAACATCGCTTCCGTTGCCGGCACTGGCAAAGGCGGTCGTGTGACCAAGGAAGACGTTGTTGCCGCTGTAGCTGCCAAGAAAGCCGCTCCGGCTGCCGCGCCTGCCAAGGCTGCTGCGCCTGCCGCTGCTGCTCCAGTGTTCGCTGCCGGCGATCGCATCGAGAAGCGCGTACCGATGACCCGCGTGCGGGCCACCGTCGCCAAGCGTCTGGTTGAAGCTCAATCGAACATGGCGATGCTGACCACTTTCAACGAAGTCGACATGACCGAAGTCATGGCGTTGCGTTCGAAGTACAAGGATCTCTTTGAGAAAAGCCATAACGGCGTGCGTTTGGGCTTCATGTCGTTCTTCGTGAAAGCGGCCACCGAAGCACTGAAACGCTTCCCGGCTGTTAACGCGTCGATCGACGGTGCCGACATCGTTTACCACGGCTACGCTGACGTCGGTGTTGCTGTTTCCAGCGACCGCGGCCTGGTTGTACCGGTTCTGCGTAACGCCGAACTGATGAGCCTGGCTGAAATCGAAGGCGGCATCGCCACCTTCGGCAAGAAGGCTCGTGACGGCAAGCTGTCGATGGACGAAATGACCGGTGGTACGTTCACCATCACCAACGGTGGTACTTTCGGTTCGATGATGTCGACTCCGATCGTCAACCCGCCACAAGCGGCCATCCTGGGCATGCACAACATTCTGCAGCGTCCTATGGCGATCAACGGTCAAGTCGTTATCCGTCCGATGATGTACCTCGCTCTGTCCTACGATCACCGTTTGATCGACGGCAAAGAAGCTGTGACCTTCCTGGTTACCATCAAGAACCTGCTGGAAGACCCGGCTCGTTTGCTGCTGGATATCTGATTTCGTTGCACGGGCCGCTCAGTGATGGACGGCCCTTCTGTAATGACCAGCTTCGTCCCACGACGGTCCTCAAAAGGGGCCGTCCGGTTTGATTCGAGAAGGAATGACACATGACTCAGAAATTCGACGTGGTAGTGATTGGCGCGGGCCCTGGCGGCTACGTGGCTGCCATTAAAGCAGCGCAACTGGGCCTCTCCACTGCCTGCATCGAGAAATACACCGACAAGGAAGGCAAACTGGCCCTCGGCGGTACTTGCCTGAACGTCGGCTGCATTCCATCCAAGGCGCTGCTGGACAGCTCCTGGAAGTTCCACGAAGCCCAAGACGGCTTCGCGATCCACGGTATCAACCACGCTGGCGTGACCATGGACGTGCCAGCAATGGTCGGCCGTAAAGCCAACATCGTCAAAGGCCTGACCTCGGGTGTTGCCACCCTGTTCAAGGCCAACGGTGTGACCTCGATCCAGGGCCACGGCAAACTGCTGGCCGGCAAGAAAGTCGAAGTCACCAAGCCTGACGGTTCGGTAGAAATCATTGAGGCCGAGAACGTGATCCTGGCTCCAGGTTCGCGTCCGATCGACATTCCACCGGCTCCGGTCGACCAGAATGTGATCGTCGATTCGACTGGCGCGCTGGAATTCCAATCGGTTCCAAAACGTCTGGGCGTGATTGGCGCTGGCGTGATCGGTCTGGAACTGGGTTCGGTCTGGTCCCGTCTGGGCGCAGAAGTGACTGTTCTTGAAGCACTGGACACCTTCCTGATGGCCGCTGACGCTGCCGTTTCCAAGGAAGCGCTGAAAACCCTGACCAAACAAGGTCTGGACATCAAGCTGGGCGCTCGCGTTACCGGTTCCAAAGTGAACGGCAACGAAGTCGTTGTGAACTACACCGATGCCAACGGCGAACAGAACATCACTTTCGACAAGCTGATCGTAGCCGTTGGTCGCCGTCCGGTGACCACTGATCTGCTGGCTGCCGATTGCGGTGTGACCCTGGACGAGCGCGGTTTCGTGCACGTTGACGATCACTGCGCCACCACCGTACCGGGCGTTTATGCCATCGGTGACGTGGTTCGCGGCATGATGCTGGCACACAAGGCTTCGGAAGAGGGCATCATGGTCGTCGAGCGCATCAAGGGCCACAAAGCCCAGATGAACTATGACTTGATCCCGTCAGTTATTTATACTCACCCGGAAATCGCATGGGTCGGCAAAACCGAGCAGACCTTGAAGGCTGAAGGCGTTGAAGTTAACGTTGGCACCTTCCCGTTCGCAGCCAGTGGCCGTGCCATGGCAGCCAACGACACCGGCGGTTTCGTGAAAGTCATTGCCGATGCCAAGACTGACCGCGTATTGGGCGTCCACGTGATTGGCCCGAGCGCTGCAGAACTGGTTCAGCAGGGCGCGATCGGTATGGAATTCGGCACCAGCGCTGAAGACCTGGGCATGATGGTTTTCTCCCATCCGACCCTGTCTGAAGCCTTGCACGAAGCAGCTTTGGCTGTGAATGGCGGCGCCATCCACATCGCCAACCGCAAGAAGCGTTAAGACAATAAGAAACCACGGCGGTACGGCCCGTCGTGAGCCTTGCATGCAAGACTCACCGCGGAATGTCCGCTGGACGCAGTCTTGCGTAGCTGCACCGGGGTAACTGGAAAGCTACGCAAGCAGCAGTCACAGGTGGTGCGGCACCACAACGGTGCAGCACCGAATGCGCAGTACCTAACGAAGACGGTAATAAGCATGAATCTTCACGAGTATCAGGGTAAGCAGCTGTTCGCTGAATACGGCCTGCCAGTTTCCACCGGCTACGCAGTAGACACCCCGGAAGCAGCAGCAGAAGCTTGCGACAAAATCGGCGGCACCGAGTGGGTTGTCAAAGCCCAGGTCCACGCTGGTGGTCGCGGTAAAGCGGGCGGCGTAAAGCTGGTTCGCAGCAAAGAAGACGCCAAAGCATTCGCTCAACAGTGGTTGGGCAAGCGTCTGGTGACTTACCAGACTGATGCCAATGGCCAGCCAGTCACCAAGATCCTGGTTGAATCGTGCACTGATATCGCTAAAGAGCTGTACCTGGGCGCTGTCGTTGACCGTTCGAGCCGTCGCATCGTGTTCATGGCTTCCACCGAAGGTGGCGTGGACATCGAGAAAATCGCTCACGACACCCCTGAGAAAATCCTCAAGGCCACTATCGATCCACTGGTTGGCGCTCAGCCATTCCAGGGTCGCGAGCTGGCATTCCAGCTGGGTCTGGAAGGCAAGCAAGTTGCTCAGTTCGCCAAGATCTTCGTAGGTCTGGCCAAGCTGTTCAAGGATCACGACCTGGCTCTGCTGGAAGTGAACCCGCTGGTGATCAAGGCTGACGGCGATCTGCATTGCCTCGACGCCAAGATCAACATCGACGCCAACGCCATGTACCGTCAGCCTAAGCTGAAGACTTTCCACGATCCGTCGCAAGACGATCCGCGCGAAGCGCACGCTGCCAAGTTCGAACTGAACTACGTAGCACTGGAAGGCAACATCGGTTGCATGGTCAACGGTGCTGGCCTGGCCATGGGTACCATGGACATCGTCAACCTGCATGGCGGCAAACCAGCCAACTTCCTCGACGTGGGCGGCGGTGCTACCAAAGAACGCGTTACCGAAGCGTTCAAGATCATCCTGTCCGACACTAACGTCGCTGCAGTATTGGTCAACATCTTCGGCGGCATCGTTCGTTGCGACATGATTGCCGAAGGCATCATCGGCGCAGTGAAAGAAGTCGGCGTGAAAATCCCGGTTGTTGTTCGCCTTGAAGGCAACAACGCTGAGCTGGGCGCTAAAGTACTGGCAGAAAGCGGTTTGAACATCATCGCTGCTACCAGCCTGACCGACGCTGCTCAACAAGTTGTCAAAGCTGCGGAGGGCAAATAATGAGCGTCCTGATCAATAAAGACACCAAAGTTATCTGCCAGGGTATTACCGGTTCGCAAGGTAGTTTCCACACCCAGCAAGCCATCGAGTACGGCACCAAGATGGTTGGTGGTGTAACTCCAGGCAAAGGCGGCACCGAACACCTGGGTCTGCCAGTGTTCAACACCGTGAAAGATGCTGTAGCCGCCACTGGCGCCACCGCCAGCGTGATCTACGTTCCAGCTCCTTTCTGCAAGGACTCCATCCTGGAAGCAGCATTCGGCGGCATCAAGCTGATCGTTTGCATCACTGAAGGCATTCCTACCCTGGACATGCTGGATGCCAAGGTCAAGTGCGACGAGCTGGGCGTAGTCCTGATCGGTCCTAACTGCCCAGGCGTGATCACTCCAGGCGAATGCAAGATCGGCATCATGCCAGGTCACATTCACTTGCCAGGCAAGGTCGGTATCGTTTCCCGTTCCGGCACCCTGACCTACGAAGCTGTGAAGCAGACTACTGACGCCGGTTTCGGTCAGTCGACTTGCGTCGGCATCGGTGGTGACCCGATCCCGGGTTCGAACTTCATCGACATCCTGAAGCTGTTCCAGGAAGACCCGAAGACCGAAGCGATCGTGATGATCGGCGAGATCGGCGGTTCGGCTGAAGAAGAAGCGGCTGCCTACATCAAGGCACACGTGACCAAACCGGTTGTTTCCTACATCGCTGGTGTGACTGCTCCTCCGGGCAAGCGCATGGGCCATGCTGGCGCAATCATCTCTGGCGGCAAAGGCACTGCAGACGAGAAGTTTGCTGCCCTGGAAGACGCAGGCGTTAAAACCGTGCGTTCGCTGGCAGACATCGGCAAGGCTTTGTCCGAGCTGACCGGTTGGGCGATCAAGTAAGCCTCGCGCTTAACTGACGCTTCGCCAAACAAAGGCCACCTTCGGGTGGCCTTTGTCGTTTCCGGGTGATCGTTCCCACGCTCTGCGTGGGAATGCCGCCAGGGGCGCTCCGCGTTCCGCCTTTGAATGTGACGCGGAGCGTCATGGGATGCATTCCCACGCAGAGCGTGGGAACGATCTGTGCCAAGGTAGGAAAATTAGGTATGTAAACGCGACATTGAAATGTCGCGTATCGGATAGTTCGCCCTGTAACAGTGCGTTTGTCGTGCAAATTCGTTAGGCTAGCAGCCATTTTTGCGTCCGCGGCCCACAAGGCAGCGACGCGCTAAACGGGTTAGTCCTATACGGGCCGACAGCATTTCCCTCACCCATAAGGGAAATCCCTCTCTAAATTCCGATTCAGTAGTGTGGTATTTCCTTAATGAAAGTGTTGAAAGGCCAGGACATCCTGGCACTGGGTTTTATGACATTTGCCCTGTTCGTCGGGGCTGGCAACATCATCTTCCCGCCTATCGTCGGTTTGCAGTCCGGGCCTAATGTCTGGATGGCGGCGCTGGGTTTTCTGATCACGGCGGTTGGTTTGCCGGTGATCACCGTTGTCGCCCTGGCCAAGGTCGGTGGTGCAATGGATGCCTTGAGCAGCCCGATCGGTAAAGTCGCTGGTGGCCTGCTGGCAGCCGCGTGCTACCTCGCTGTCGGCCCGTTGTTCGCGACGCCGCGCACCGCGACCGTGTCGTTCGAAGTGGGCCTGGCGCCGCTGACTGGCGAGAGCCCGCTGGCGTTGTTTCTCTATAGCTCGGTGTACTTCCTGCTGGTGTTCTTCATCTCGCTCTACCCGGGCCGCCTGCTCGATACCGTAGGACGTTTCCTCGCACCGCTGAAGATTATCGCCCTGGCCGTTCTCGGCATCGCCGCGTTTGCATTGCCGGCCGGTGATATCGGCGTGGCCACGCCTGAATATGTCGCAGCACCGTTCTCCCAGGGCTTTATCAATGGTTACCTGACCATGGATACCCTGGGTGCGCTGGTATTCGGCATTGTCATTGTCAATGCGATCCGCTCCCGTGGCGTGGAATCACCAGCGCTGATCACCCGTTACGCGATCATCGCCGGTCTGATTGCCGGCGTGGGCCTGGCGCTGGTTTACGTCAGTCTGTTCCGTCTCGGTTCGGGCAGCCATGAAGTGGCCGCCGGTGCTGCCAACGGCGCGGCGGTATTGCACGCGTATGTTCAACACACGTTTGGTTCGTTGGGCAGCGGCTTCCTTGCTGTACTGATCTCCCTGGCCTGCCTGGTTACAGCGGTCGGTCTGACGTGCGCTTGTGCCGAATACTTCAGCCGTGTACTGCCACTGTCCTACAAGACGCTGGTGATCATCCTGGCTGCGTTCTCCCTGTTGGTGTCCAATCTGGGACTCACCAAGCTGATCGCGTTCTCGATCCCGGTGCTGACCGCCATCTACCCGCCGTGCATCGCCCTGGTAGCGCTGAGCTTCTGCAAGGACTTCTGGCATGAGCAGGGCCGCATCGTCGGTCCGGTGATGCTGGTGTCGTTCATCTTCGGTCTGATCGATGCCCTCAAGGGCGCCGGTCTGGCCGATTGGATGCCGACCCAGCTGACTCACCTGCCACTGAGCGAGCAGGGTCTGGCGTGGCTGGTGCCGGCGGTCATGACCCTGGTGGTCGCGGTGGTCTGCGATCGTCTGCTGGGCAAGCGCGAAGAAGCGCTGGCTTAAGCTGCTTCACGGCCCGCCACAAGCGGGCCTCGAACTGCTTCCTGGCAAAAATGGAAATGCCCCGTATCAATCGATACGGGGCATTTTTTATGGCCGTACACAAATCTAATGTGGGAGCGGGCTTGCTCGCGAAGAGGGCTTAACATTCAATAGCGATATTGACTGGAAGTCCGCTTTCGCGAGCAAACCCGCTCCCACAGGATTTCGGTATTCCTCCTATACCTCACAAGGACCTGCATGTCGTTCATCCACACCAACATCATCCACATCCTCGCCGCGCTCTGGTTTGTTATCTGCTGGGGTGGCTACACCCGTTATGCGACATGGAAAGGCCGCGACACCGCGTGCCTGGCCAGCGTGTTGCACCTGTATCGCGAAGACTGGATGCGCCGCATGCTGTTGCGCGACAACCGCATTGCCGATGCCAGCGTGATCGGTAACCTGGAGCGCAATGCCTCGTTCTTCGCTTCCAGCACGCTGATTATCCTGGCCGGTATTCTCACGGTATTGGGTGCGTCCGACAGAGCTGTGTCGTTGCTGGCGGATATTCCGATGGTGCAACAGGCTTCCCAAGGGATGTCGGAGATCAAGTTGTTGTGCCTGGCGCTGGTGTTTGTCTATGCGTTCTTTACCTTTAGCTGGTGCATGCGTCAGTACAACTTTGCGGCGATTCTCGTGGGCTCGGCGCCGATGATCGGCGAGCGCCATGTGTCCGAGCAAGAGCGTAAAGCCTTTGCTTCTCGAGCCGCCCGTGTCATCTCCATGGCGGCCAACCAGTTCAACTTCGGGCTGCGTTCCTATTACTTTGGCATGACCATGCTGGCGTGGTTCGTCAGCCCCTGGCTGTTCATGTTGATGAGCGCCGGCGTCGTGCTGGTGTTGTATCGCCGCGAGTTTCACTCCGACGTTCTTGATGTGATGGTCTATACCCCTACGGAGGCGCCATTGCCTGAAGCAAACAAGGAGGCTGCTTGATGAGTATTCCGTTCTGGTGTGTGTTTATCAGCGCATTGTTGATTTTCGTGGCAAAGATCCCGGTGGCCAAAGCCATGAACGAGCAGGGTGGTTACAACAATCACCTGCCGCGCCAACAGCAGGCACAACTTACAGGCTTCGGTGCCCGTGCATTGGCAGCCCATCAGAACAGTTTCGAGGCGTTCATGATCTTTGCGGTGGGGGTGTTGATGGCGCACACCACGCAGACGGCGGGATGGCTGATCGATGCGCTGGCAATCCTCTTTGTGATCGCGCGCATCATATATCTGTTGTGCTATTGGGCGGACTTGGCCTGGCAGCGCAGCCTGGTGTGGTTCGTCGGCTTAGTGTGTTCGTTGTTGCTGATGATTAGTCCGACTTTTAGGACGATTTTGATCTAATACTGCATTGCAAACAAAAGCCGCAGACAAAAGAAAACCCGCACTTGGCGGGTTTTCTTTTAGCACTAAAAACGCTTTTAGTTTTTAGGTGCTTCTGGCGCGGCTTCTTTTGTCGCTGCTGCGTTAGATTCGGCCTGAGCTTTGGCAGCTTCGGCGTTTTCTTTTGCTGCCTCGTTCACTTTATCCTGAGCTTCACCCATTTTTTCCTGAGCTTGCTCGGCATGTTTGGTGGCATCTTGAGCTTTGTCCTCGGATTTTTTATCGCAGGCAGCGAGACCGAGGGAAGCGGTCAACATCAAGGCAATAGCTAAAGTCTTACGCATGGGGTGTTTCTCCTGATGGAAAGTATCTACTGGCCTTTCGAGCACAGCCGACAGCTTTAAGTTCCTCAATTCGTTCAGATATATAAGTTTGTTTTGCTGCGGAACTTTTACCCACTAGCCTGCTACTTTGCCCGGACACTAAGAAGAGTTTTATCAAATGGCCGAAAACCCCGTTTTTGAGCGTGCGACGCGATTCCTGTCGGCATTGCGGCATTGTCAGGTACTCGGCATGCGCGTTCACAGCGCCAGCAGCGAAGGATTGACGGTGATTCTGCCGTACAGCCCGCAGATCGTCGGCAATCCGCAAACCGGGGTGATTCATGGCGGAGCGTTGACCTCGCTGATGGACACCGCCTGCGGCATGGCTACCCTTTGCGTGCTGCCTGAGTTCGAAGTCTGTCCGACGCTCGACTTGCGGATCGACTACATGCACGCCGCCGAGCCGCACAAGGACGTGTACGGCTTCGCCCAATGCTACCGAGTGACCACCGACGTGATCTTTGCGCGCGGTTTTGCCTATCAGGACGACCCCGAGCAGCCTATCGCCCATGTGGTGGGCACCTTTATGCGCATGGGCAAGGGCATTAAAGGCACTAAAGGTTTTGGCGGCGCCATTGCTGGAGGTGCGAAATGACCGACACGTTCAAGGAGCAACTTCAACAGGCCCATGCGCAGGGGGACTACGCCTCTCTGCTGCACCTGATTCCTTACGCCAGACTGATCGGCGTCGAATGTTCGCGTGTCGGGGATGAACTGCTGTTTCGTCTACCGGCCAACAAAGACAACATTGGTAATCCTTTATTGCCAGCGATTCACGGCGGGGTGATTGCCGGGTTCATGGAGCTCTCGGCAGCACTGCACCTGCTGATCTTCACCGGCTCGCCCGGCGTGCCGAAGATTATCGACTTTTCCCTCGACTACCTGCGCGCGGGGCAGTTTCGCGATACCTGGGCCAGATGCCTGGTGTGCCGACAGGGGCGGCGGGTGGCAAACGTGGCGATTACCGCCTGGCAAAGCACTGAGGCCGAGCCCATTGCCACGGCCCGCGCTCACTTCAAAATCGAAGAGCCCTTGAAATCCTGATCTCAGCCCCCAACTCTGAGGACAACCCGCCGTCGACCTTCAAGGTCGCGGCTTATGCCATCTGATTGGAGTTTGATGACCATGAGTGTGGAAACTCAAAAGGAAACCCTGGGCTTCCAGACCGAGGTGAAGCAACTGCTGCACCTCATGATCCATTCGCTGTATTCCAACAAGGAAATTTTCCTTCGCGAATTGATCTCGAACGCCTCTGACGCTGTCGACAAATTACGTTTTGAAGCGCTGGCCAAGCCTGACTTGCTGGAAGGCGGCGCTGAACTGAAAATCCGTGTGAGCTTCGACAAAGACGCTAAAACCGTCACCCTCGAAGACAACGGCATCGGCATGAGCCGTGACGACGCGGTCACCCATCTGGGTACCATCGCCAAGTCCGGCACTGCCGATTTCATGAAACACCTGTCTGGCGATCAGAAAAAAGACTCGCACCTGATCGGTCAATTCGGTGTCGGTTTTTACTCGGCCTTCATCGTTGCCGATAAAGTTGACGTATTCAGTCGCCGTGCCGGCCTCGCTGCCAGCGAAGGCGTGCACTGGTCGTCCAAAGGCGAAGGCGAATTCGAAATCGCCACCGTCGAGAAGGCTGACCGCGGTACGCGCATTGTCCTGCACCTGAAGTCCGCTGAAGACGAATTCGCCGATGGCTGGCGTCTGCGCAACATCATCAAGAAGTACTCCGACCACATCGCTTTGCCAATCGAGCTGCCGAAAGAAGTGGCCGCTACCGAAGGCGAAGAGCAGCCGGCCGCCGAGTGGGAAACCGTCAACCGCGCCAGCGCCCTGTGGACTCGTCCTCGCACTGAAGTGAAAGACGAGGAATACCAGGAGTTCTACAAACACGTCGCTCACGATTTCGAGAACCCGCTGAGCTGGAGCCACAACAAGGTCGAAGGCAAGCTCGAGTACACCTCGCTGCTTTATGTGCCGACCCGTGCGCCATTCGATCTGTACCAGCGTGAAGCGCCGAAAGGCCTGAAGCTTTACGTGCAGCGTGTGTTCGTCATGGATCAGGCCGAGTCGTTCCTGCCACTGTACCTGCGCTTTATTAAAGGCGTGGTCGACTCCAACGACCTGTCGCTGAACGTGTCGCGGGAAATCCTGCAGAAAGACCCGATCATCGATTCCATGAAGTCGGCGCTGACCAAGCGCGTTCTGGACATGCTGGAAAAACTGGCGAAGAACGAGCCTGAGCAATACAAAGGCTTTTGGAAGAACTTCGGTCAGGTCATGAAAGAAGGCCCGGCAGAAGACTTCGCCAACAAAGAGAAAATTGCTGGTCTGCTGCGTTTCGCGTCCACTCAGGGCGACGACGGCGAGCAGGTTGTAGGTCTGGCCGACTACCTGGCCCGCGCCAAGGAAGGTCAGGACAAGATCTACTACCTGACTGGCGAAACCTATGCGCAAGTCAAAAACAGCCCGCACCTGGAAGTCTTCCGCAAGAAAGGCATCGAAGTGCTGCTGCTGACCGACCGCATCGACGAGTGGCTGATGAGCTACCTCAACGACTTCGACGGCAAGAGCTTTGTCGACGTGGCACGCGGTGACCTGGACCTCGGTAATCTGGATTCGGAAGAAGACAAGAAAGCCGCAGAAGAAGTCGCCAAGTCCAAAGAAGGCCTGGTTGAGCGTCTGAAGACGGCATTGGGCGACTCCGTTGCTGAAGTGCGGGTCTCCCATCGTCTGACCGATTCCCCGGCGATTCTGGCCATCGGCGAGCAGGACCTGGGCCTGCAAATGCGTCAGATCCTGGAAGCCAGCGGTCAGAAGGTTCCGGATTCGAAGCCGATCTTCGAATTCAACCCGGCTCACCCGCTGATCGAGAAACTCGACAACGAGCAGAGCGACGAGCGCTTCGGCGACCTGTCGCACATTCTGTTCGATCAGGCGGCCCTGGCGGCCGGCGACAGCTTGAAAGACCCGGCCGCTTATGTGCGCCGTCTGAACAAGCTGCTGGTTGAACTGTCGGTTTAACCGCGTTGTAAAAAAACCCGCTTCGGCGGGTTTTTTGATCGTTCCCACGCTCTGCGTGGGAATGCCTCTAGGGACGCTCCGCGTCCAGTGACGCGGAGCGTCACGGGCTGCAACCACGCAGAGCGTGGGAACGATCAGCCGATCAATTACAGGGGCGTTGGCGGGCTTCGGTGTTTCGGCAATTCGATCCGCTCACTTTCCCCCGGCACTGTCGGCCAGTCCCCGGCCGCCCAGCGCCGACGTGCTTCATCGATTAATGCCGGATCACTGGCCACGAAATTCCAGTTGATCCGCCGTGGTCCATCCAGCGGCGCGCCGCCAAACAGCACGGCATGACAGTCGCTCTCGGCGAACAGTGTCATCTCTTCCCCGGCCGGCAACACCACCAGCGAGTGCGGTTCCAGCGGTTCGCCATCCAGTTGCGCTTCTCCGCTCAGCACATACAGTGCCCGTTCTTCATGCTCGGTGGGAATCAGCAATGTGGTCGCCGTTTGCAGGTTCAATTCGGCATACAGCGTAGGAGAAAGCACCGGGACCGGCGATTCGAGGCAAAAGCCTGAGCCCGCGATCATCCGTATCTTCACGCCAAGGTTATCGCTGACTGGCAGCGTGGCAGCCGGGTGGTGACTGTAATGTCCCGGACCGTGTTCACGATCCTTGGGCGAAGCCAGCCAGATCTGTAAGCCGTGCATCGTAAAGCCGCTGTCTTTCAATGGTTCGGGTGTGCGTTCGACGTGGGCGATTGCGCTACCCGCCGTCATCCAGCTGACATCGCCGGCATTCACCACCTGATCGGAACCGAGGCTGTCCTTGTGCTGGATTTGCCCTTCGAACAGGTAGGTGAGGGTGGACAGGCCGATGTGTGGATGCTGACGGATGTTCATGCCTTTGCCCGCCGGATAACGGGTTTCGAGCATGTGGTCGAAAAACACGAAAGGCCCGACGTTGCGGCATTTGGCTGACGGCAACGGGCGAAGAATCGGCTGGCCTTCGACATCTTCGGCGCGAGGGCGGATCACGAGTGGCGTGTTCATGGTGCATTCCAGGCTGAGCGGGTGACGCAGGGAGCATAACCCGCTTGCGCAGCCCTTGCCGCTATTGGCTGAACGCACCTTCGGACAGATGGGTTTCGATGCTGACTTCAGAGGTGGTCATCAGCTTGTGTACCGGGCAGCGGTCGGCCACGCGGTGCAACTCGTCACGCTGGGCGTCGGTGAGCACACCCTTGAGTGTGAGTTCGACGTGCAGGGCGTATTTGCCTTTCTGCTCTTCACTGTTGTCGCGCTTGACCTCAACCTCGACGCCCGTCAGCGGGATGTTCTTTTTCCTGGCGTACATTTTCAGCGTCAGGGCCTTGCAGGCACCGAGGGCTGCATCGAAGTAGTCGTGGGGTTCAGGCGCGGAGCCTTCGCCGCCAGAGGTTTTCGGCACATCGGCAAAGAGTTCGTGGTCATCGATCTGGACGCTGTGACGAAAACCTTCGGCGGAGACGGTATTGACGGTAACAGTCATAAGAAACCTCGCAGACAGTGGGAAAAGTCATTCGATCAAAAAAGACCCTGAAGTTATAGAGCATCCTTTCAAATTCGCGTTCCACTTTCTTGGCGGGGGATCCTGCCTCGTGCTGTCGCGAAGTGACCACAACATCTGTGGCGAGGGGGCTTGCCCCCGTTGGGTTGCGAAGCGACCCCGGGATTTAAAAGTTAAACCGCATGCAACGGGTTTACGACTGCTTCGCAGCCGAACGGGGGCAAGCCCCCTCGCCACAGGATTGTGTTTGGACCCAAGGTTGTCATCGTCCTGTCACCCCCGCGTCATACCCTCGCGCTCATCTCAATCAAGGAGCGCACCATGCACCTCACCCGTTTAACCGCCCTGGCCACAATGATGTTCGTCAGTGGGCTGGCCAGTGCCGAAGTCCGCGTCGAAGGCCCAGTGGAATACGGCGTGTTCGCTGGCCCGAAAGCCGAACTGCAATCGGGCGAGCGAGTTTTGCGCCGCAGCAATGAACAGATCCAGCAAACCGAAATCGTCCCCGCCAAACTCGGCACCAAGTTCGGTATGCGTTACCAGTTGGCCGGCAAGGTCGCCGAAGACCAGCCGCTGACGTTGCTCTATTTCACGCCGGGCATTCGTACTCCGGATGGCGTGCGTCACGACAAACTGGAAGTGACTCAAAAACTGGTACCCGGTGCTCCGCAGGATGTGATGGCGTACGAGTTCACCGAAAGCCATGAAGTCGTTCCCGGTGAATGGCGTTTCATGGTGTTCCAGGGGGACCGTCTGCTGGCCCAGCAACGCTTTACCGTGCGCTGATCGCTCTCTCGCCCAACCAAATGCCAGACGAAAAAAAGCCCCGCGTTTGCGGGGCTTTCATGTCGTTGCGGATCAGCTGCCTTTGACCGGCTTGCCGTTGACCGTACCGTCGAGGAGCATGATGTTGTACTCCTTGCCGTCGGTTTCGACCTGTTGCAAACGGACCAGCAGGTAATCCCAGTCCTTGGCGAACCACAGCACGGTGATGCGCTTGCTTTGTGTCGGGTCGCGCACGCGCTCGACCTTGATTGCATCGATCTGGCCAGCCTTGGTGTCGACTTTCTCCGAACCCAGCACGCGGAAGTCATAGGTATCGACTTCGCCGTCATCGACGACCTGATAGCTCATGCTTTTCTTGCCGGCGGCCACGTCATGCTGCAGCGCCAGTTGATAGGTGGACTTGTCGACCATGCCGCGGTTGAGTGGAAGCTTGACCGCGTCACCACGATCGGTGCCGGTGACCATTTTGTTGGTCCAGTCGAAGTCCAGATCAGCCTTCTTGGCTTTGCCCAGGCCACCACGTTCAAAATGGTAGGACTGCGGCAGCAGCGTGTCCTTGTCCAGGGTCAGGGTGCTTTCTTCGGTCAGGCTGGCGATCATCATCGACGCCTTGAAGCTGAGTTTCCAGACGCCGTTGGCTCCCTTGGTCAGGCTGCGTTCGGCGGTGCCGCTCATGGGCAGCTGCTTCCAGTCGGCGGTGTAGCTGGCGGAGAAAGGTTGAAGGTCTGCGGCCTGCGCAAACGGCAGGGCGAGCAGAGCGCAAGCGAAGAGCAGGGCGCGACGCATAAAATCTCCTAGGTTCGAATCAAGTGGCCGCTGGCCGCGAGTAACTGTCCGTCCAGTAAAGCACCTTGATCACCAAGTGATAAACGACCTTCGGCAAACCAGCGTACGGCCATCGGGTAGATCAGGTGTTCCTGGGTATGGACTCGCTGCGCCAGACTCTGCGGCGAATCGTGCAACTCTACCGGTATTACTGCCTGTACGACCAGTGGTCCGCCATCGAGTTCCTCGGTGACGAAGTGCACGGAACAGCCGTGTTCAGTGTCGCCGGCCTCCAGCGCGCGCTGATGGGTGTGTAACCCTTTGTATTTGGGCAGCAGCGAGGGATGGATATTGAGCAGGCGACCCTGATAGTGGCGCACGAAGCCAGCGCTGAGAATGCGCATGAAGCCGGCCAGTACCACGAGTTTGGGGTTGAAGGCGTCGATCAGTTCAATCAGCGCGGCATCGAAGGCCTCGCGACCTTCGAAAGCCTTGTGATCCAGGGTGCGGGTGTCGATACCCGCGTCCCTGGCGCGTTGCAGGCCGTAGGCGTCGGCGCGGTTGGAGATCACCGCAGCGATGCGGGCCGGGCTGTCGCCGGTCCGCGTGCTGTCGATCAAGGCCTGCAAGTTACTGCCGGTGCCGGACAACAGCACCACCACATCACAGGTCTGGGACATCAATGAGCCTTGAGGTTCTTCAGTTCAACCTGGGCCGCGCCTTCGGCAGCGGTGGCGATCTGGCCGATGACCCAAGGCTGCTCGCCGGCTTCACGCAGCACATTCAGCGCGGTTTCAACGTGCTCTTGCGCAACGCAGATAACCATGCCGACGCCGCAGTTCAGCACGCGGTGCATTTCGTTTTCGTCGACGTTGCCTTTCTCTTGCAGCCAGTCGAACACGGCAGGGCGAGTCCAGCTTGCAACGTCAACCACCGCTTGTGCGCCTTTTGGCAGAACGCGCGGGATGTTGTCCAGCAGGCCACCACCGGTGATGTGGGCCATGGCTTTGACGGCGCCGGTTTCTTTGATCAGCTTGAGCAGCGGCTTCACGTAGATGCGGGTCGGGGCCATCAGCAGGTCGGTCAGCGGTTTGCCGTCGAGCTGGATGTTTTCGATGTCTGCACCGGACACTTCGATGATCTTGCGGATCAGCGAGTAGCCGTTGGAGTGCGGGCCGGAAGACGGCAGGGCGAGCAGGGCATCGCCGGCAGCGACTTTGGAACCGTCGATGATTTCGGACTTTTCCACGACACCGACGCAGAAGCCGGCCAGGTCGTAATCTTCGCCTTCGTACATGCCAGGCATTTCAGCGGTTTCGCCGCCGACCAGGGAGCAGCCGGACAGTTCACAGCCAGCGCCGATGCCGGTCACGACCTGGGTCGCGGTTTCGACGTTCAGTTTGCCGGTGGCGTAGTAGTCGAGGAAGAACAGCGGCTCGGCGCCGCAGACCACCAGGTCGTTCACGCACATGGCAACCAGGTCGATGCCGATGCTGTCATGCTTGTTCAGATTCAGCGCCAGGCGCAGCTTGGTGCCGACGCCGTCAGTGCCCGAGACCAGTACCGGTTGCTTGTAACCGGCCGGGATTTCGCAGAGGGCGCCGAAACCGCCCAGGCCGCCCATGACTTCCGGGCGCGCAGTGCGCTTGGCGACGCTCTTGATGCGTTCGACCAATGCTTCACCGGCGTCGATGTCTACACCGGCGTCCTTGTAGCTCAGGGAGGGTTGCTTGCTCATGATCCAGGCCTTTAGGGGGGATTCAGGGGTAACGACCGAGTCCAGTGGGACCGCCGAAACAGACGAAGGCGAGTGCCATCCGCTAATTTCAGGGTGCCCGGCTGTTGCCGGTCTGCGAAGGCGCGCGATTTTATCAGGCTTGAGGGGCAGCGGCCATCCTCGTGCCGACGGGCAGGGGCATATCGCGTTAAAAAAACCGATATTGTCCGTGTTGGTGGTGTCCCGGATGGCTGTATAAGGTATCGACATTAACCGTCTATCGTTATGACAGTGCGAAAACTTACCGGGATCGGGTGAATGTTTTGCTTGAACGTGTGGTCAACAGACCCTTGGTTCAATCATCTTCACGCGGTCTGTTCCAGCCGCTCTTGTCGTCAGGAATCTTTTTATGCGTTTTCTTAAATTCTTGTTCGTGGGCTGTTTAACCATGGCCAGCCTGACCGGTCATGCCGAAACCGTCAAAGGCCTCTATCAAGTGCGCGAGCCCGTCAGCAGCCAGACACCGGAGGAGCGCGATCAGGCGACTCAGCGGGCGCTGGATACGTTGGTGTTGCGCCTGACTGGCGACCCAAAGGCGGCGCAGAGCCCGGGGCTGGCGGCCGTGCGCAAAGACCCTCAGCAGATCATCAGTCAGTTCGGTTATGAGGCCGGGCCACCGCAAGTGCTGAAAGTCGATTTCGACCCGGCCACCACCGAACAGGCCTTGCGGCGTGCCGGGTTGGCCGTGTGGGGTGCCAATCGGCCGTCGGTCCTCGGCTGGTGGTTGAACGATTCCACTGAAGGTTCGAGCCTGGTCGGCGATGGCCAGGCCAGTGCCACGCCACTGCTTCGAGCGGCGCAACATCGTGGTCTGCCGCTGCGTTTGCCGCTGGCGGACCTGAACGAGCAGATCGTCGCCACTGCGCCGAATCTGGAAAGTGCAGACCCGGCACCGTTGCGTGGCGCATCCGACCGTTACAATGCCGACGCTTTGCTCGCCGTGCATGCCCGTGAAGAGGGTGGCCAATGGCAAGCCAAGTGGCGTTTATGGTTGGGCGATCAGAAAGAAGCCGGTAGCGTGCAGGGCGCCGATACCGCTGCGCTGGCCGATGCGGTGATGCTGGCGGTCAGCCAACGCCTGGCGCCGCGTTTTGCCGCCAAGCCGGGTGCATCGAGCGAGCAATTGCTGGAAGTGCAGGGGATGAGCCTGGAGCGTTATGCCACGCTCGGGCGTTTGCTGGAGCCTTTTGGCGCACGTCTGCAGAGTGTCGACGGCGACCGCGTGCTTTATCGGGTCAACGGCAGCCCCGATCAACTGCGGGCGCAGTTGTCTTTGGCCAGGTTGCAGGAAATTCCGGCCGGTGAGGCGCCGGCTCCGACGGCGCCTGTTCAGCCCGTGGTTGTTGGCTCGACACCGGCCGTAGCGCCAGCCCCGGCACCGACACCACAGTTACGTTTTCGCTGGTAGTTTTTCTTTATATAGAAGCAGGAGTGGTACATGGCCGATACACGGCGTTGGTTCTGGCTCGGTGGGGTGGTCCTGCTTTGCGCGTTTGTTTACCTGTTGCACCCGATCCTGACGCCTTTTTTGGTGGCGCTGTTGCTGGCTTATCTGTTCGACCCGCTGGTGGATCGGCTGGAGAAGTACGGCCTGTCGCGGACCTGGGGTGTGGTGGCGGTGTTCGCGTTGTTCACATTGATTGTCACTGCGTTGCTGTTGGTGCTGGTGCCGATGCTCGCCAAGCAGCTTTTCCGCTTGTATGAACTGGCGCCGCAAATGCTCGACTGGTTGCAGCACACCGCCGTGCCGTGGGCGCAATCGAAGATGGGGTTGTCGGACGGCTTCTGGAAATTCGACAAGCTCAAGGCGGCGTTCAGCGAGCACATGGGCCAGACCACCGATGTGGTCGGCGTGGTGCTGAGTCAGGCGACGGCTTCAGGTCTTGCACTGATTGGCTTGCTGGCCAATCTGGTGCTGATTCCGGTGGTGAGTTTTTATCTGCTGCGCGACTGGGATCTGATGATGGCCAAGATCCGCAGCCTGCTGCCGCGTGATCGTGAAGAGCGCGTGATGTCTTTGGCGGGAGAATGCCATGAAGTGCTTGGGGCCTTCGTGCGCGGGCAGTTGCTGGTGATGCTGGCGTTGGGCGTGATCTATGCCGCAGGCTTGATGATCGTCGGGCTGGAACTGGGGCTGTTGATTGGTCTGATTGCCGGTCTGGCGGCGATCGTGCCGTACATGGGGTTCGTCATCGGAATTGGTGCGGCATTGATTGCCGGCCTGTTCCAGTTCGGTGGTGATTTGTATCCCATGATCGGTATTGTCGCGGTGTTCATGGTCGGCCAGGCGCTGGAAGGCATGGTCCTGACGCCGTTGCTGGTGGGTGACCGGATCGGCCTGCACCCGGTGGCAGTGATCTTCGCGATCCTGGCCGGCGGCGAGCTGTTTGGTTTTACCGGTGTGTTGCTGGCGTTGCCGGTGGCGGCGGTGATCATGGTTCTGGTGCGTCACGTACACGATTTGTATAAGGATTCGGATATCTATGGTGGTATCGACGAATCCGCACCGTAAGGGTTTGATCGCTCATGGCGGGCAGCCTGGTTTCGTGCCAGGTTTGCCCGTATCCCTCGTGCGGCTGTTACATACGCCGCCAAAGAAACTGTCATAAAACAGAAGACCCGGCGCGGCGGGAAAACTAATTGGGGACGCCCCCTAACGCAAACCTTTGATTTTGCTTGTGGTCTGTCGCATTGTGCGGTCAGCCTCACGGGTATAAACTTCGCAAACTTTACACAGAGGCCACTAACGGTTCCTTTGGAACTGTTCAGTCAGCATGAAACCGATTCAGCTGCCCCTAGGTGTGCGTCTGCGTGATGACGCTACCTTTATCAATTACTACCCAGGCGCCAATGCCGCTGCACTCGGCTATGTCGAGCGGCTCTGCGAAGCCGACGCCGGCTGGACGGAAAGCCTGATTTACCTCTGGGGCAAGGACGGGGTAGGGCGCACGCATTTGTTGCAGGCGGCGTGTCTGCGCTTCGAACAACTGGGGGAGCCGGCGGTGTACCTGCCGTTGGCCGAGTTGCTGGACCGTGGCATTGAAATCCTCGATAACCTTGAACAATACGAACTGGTCTGCCTGGACGATCTGCAGGCGGTCGCCGGCAAGGCGGATTGGGAAGAGGCGCTGTTCCATCTATTCAATCGCTTGCGTGACAGCGGCCGGCGTCTGCTGATCGCCGCCTCGACGTCTCCGCGTGAACTGCCGGTGAAGCTGGCAGACCTCAAGTCGCGGCTGACGCTGGCACTCATCTTCCAGATGCGTCCACTCTCTGATGAAGACAAATTGCGTGCCTTGCAGTTGCGCGCATCCCGTCGTGGCCTGCATCTGACCGACGAAGTCGGGCATTTTATCTTGACCCGCGGTACCCGCAGCATGAGTGCGCTTTTCGAGCTGCTTGAACGTCTCGATCAGGCCTCCCTTCAAGCCCAGCGCAAGCTGACAATCCCGTTCTTGAAAGAAACCCTGGGTTGGTAAAAAAACCTGATCAAACTCAGGTTTTACACGGGTTTCGGCATATTCCAGGCGTCAACAAATCCGCTTTCCTGCAAGAGGGCAGGCTGCGCAAAGGTTCAAAATGGGCTTAAGCGCTTAGATGTAAACGAGAAACCGAAAAGTCACATACAGATCGATTGAATTTGCAAATGAGGTCGATAGCGGGCATAGTCGCGGCTTCTTTAGAAACTATCAGCCACGGTCGTGCCCATGCTAAATCGCTTCGCACCCCTCGTGCCTCTCGCACTCGTCACCCTGTTGTTCGGTTGCGCTGCCCACTCTCCAGTGTCCCAGCAAGAGCCAAAACAGCAGGTTTCAAATTCAGTTACCGCGCAGTCTTCTTCCGTTCTTTTCCAGGAAGAACTAGTCACCGATAAAGAACTGGCAGACTTCGCCGGCGGCAAGTCGTACCAGCTTCCGGTTCTCGCCGACAGCATCCTCGAGCGTGGCATGTCCCTGATCGGTACCCGTTACCGTTTCGGCGGCACCTCCGAGGCCGGCTTCGACTGCAGCGGCTTCATCGGTTATCTGTTTCGTGAAGAGGCCGGCATGAACCTGCCGCGCTCCACCCGCGAAATGATCAACGTTGACGCGCCTCTGGTTGCTCGCAGCGCCCTCAAGCCGGGTGACCTGCTGTTCTTCGCCACCAATGGCCGTCGCGGTCGTGTCAGTCACGCCGGGATCTACCTGGGTGACAACCAGTTCATCCACTCCAGCAGCCGCAAAAGCGGTGGTGTCCGGATTGATAGCCTGGGCGACAGCTACTGGAGCAAAACCTTCATCGAAGCCAAGCGCGCACTCGCGATGGCGCCGACTGCGGCCCCGGCTATCGTCACGGCACGCAAGTAAGCGGACAGTTTGTAAGGCGAACTTAAAGTCTTACTTGAAGTTTGCCGCGTAGCCGCTAGAATCCTGATCTATTATTGATGGCAAACCGCCTGCGTTCTGCGCAGGCGGTTTTCTTTTCTGCCTTTTCGGTGGAAAAAGCCGCAGCCAGATCAGGATGTTCTGTTTATGACGATGTCGGCCCGCCTCGCACTCATATTCTTCGCAGCGCTGCTCAGCGCCTGCGCCAGCCGCACACCGCCACCTGCGCCGGTGGTTCGTGCTCCCATTGTTTTCGGTCCTTCCCAAGCCTTTTCCCCTGCGGCAGAAGACGTGCTGTTTCGCGCGCTGGGCCTGGTGGGAACACCTTATCGCTGGGGCGGCAACACGCCGGATTCCGGATTCGATTGCAGCGGTCTGATCGGTTACGTTTATCGCGATGTCGCCGGCATTTCCTTGCCGCGCTCCACCCGCGAGATGATCGGCATGCAAGCCCCCAGTGTCGGCAAGGAAGGCCTGCAAACCGGCGACCTGATTTTTTTCGCCACCAATGGCGGCTCCCAGGTCAGCCACGCCGGTATCTACGTCGGCGAAGGCCGCTTCGTCCACGCGCCAGCCACGGGCGGCACGGTCAAGCTGGACAGCTTGTCCAAGGCTTACTGGCAGAAAGCGTACCTGAGCGCCAAGCGCGTCTTGCAACCCGAGCACTTGGCACATAATCCCTAGTGGAGGTTGTCCGCTCGCTTGAAGGATGATTCGCGTGTGGATCTGTGGCTGTTACCGCCGGGCGATAGGTTGACGTTCTGTCGTAAACGCTGATCCCTGTGGGAGCGAGCCTGCTCGCGATAGCGGTGCGTCAGGCAACATCGTTGTTGAATGTGCTGACCCCATCGCGAGCAGGCTCGCTCCCACAGGTGATATGGGTTGCAGTTATTGAGCTGCGGACACACGCCACACCTTGTTCCCCACATCATCCGCCACCAGCAAGCCTCCTTGCTGATCGATCACAACACCCACCGGCCGGCCCATGGCTTTTTCGTCGTCAGTGAGGAAGCCGGTGAGCACATCCATCGGCTGCCCGGTCGGTTTGCCGGCGTTGAACGGCACGAAAATCACTTTATAGCCGCTGTGCGGCTTGCGATTCCACGAGCCATGCTGGCCGATGAATGCGCCTTGAGTAAACGGCGCGGGAAGTTTGCTACCTTCGGCAAACGTCAGGCCCAGTGACGCGGTATGCGGCCCCACCGCGTAGTCCGGTGCAATCGCCTTGGCCACCAGATCGGGTTTTTGCGGTTCGACGCGAATGTCGACGTGTTGGCCGTAATAGCTGTAAGGCCAGCCGTAGAACCCGCCGTCCTTCACGGACGTGATGTAGTCCGGCACGAGGTCGCTGCCGATTTCGTCGCGCTCGTTGACGGCGGTCCACAGTGCGCCGCTCTGCGGTTCCCAGGCCAGGCCGTTTGGATTGCGAATCCCCGAGGCGAAGATCCTATGGTTGCCGGTGGCGCGATCCACTTCCCAGATTGCCGCGCGACCTTCCTCCTGATCCATGCCGTTTTCACCGACGTTGCTGTTTGAACCCACGGTGACGTACAGCTTGCTGCCATCCTTGCTGGCGATGACATTTTTGGTCCAGTGGTGGTTCAGCGTGCCGCCCGGCAGATCGACCACCTTGATCGGCTGCGACTTGATCGCCGTCTCGCCGTTTTCGTAGTGGAAACGCAGCAGGCGATCAGTGTCGGCGACGTACAGGTCATTACCGACCAGGGTCATGCCGAAGGGCGAGTTGAGGTTTTCCAGGAATACCGTGCGGGTTTCGGCAACGCCATCGTGGTCGTTGTCCCGCAGCAGGGTGATGCGGTTCGGGCTGGGGACGCCGGCACCGGCGCGGCCCATGACTTTGCCCATGACCCAGCCGCGAATGCCTTGGCCATCATCGGGTTTAGGCGGTGCGTTGGTTTCGGCCACCAGCACATCGCCGTTGGGCAACACATAGAGCCAGCGCGGATGATCGAGGCCTTCGGCAAACGCCGCCACTTGAGTCCCGGTCGCGGCGACAGGTTTCTTACCTTCAGGCCAGCCGATCGCCGGGGCGATGTTCACCGTCGGGATCAGGGTTTTATTCGGTTCTGGCAGTTTGGGCGACGGGCCTGTGCCATCCGAGACTTGCAGGCTGGAGGTTTCACCACAGGCAGCGAGCCCTCCGGCGAGCGCGATGATGAAAACGAGCTGGGGTTTGCGCATTACTGATCTTCCCTATGAATGCATTGACGTAATCATAGAGAAGCGTAGACGTTCGATGGTTCAACCGGTCAGCCGCGGGCTTCCTTGAGCAGAACAGCGATGCCTGGATGGTAGTTGCCGGCTTCATTGCGCAACTTGCGGTAGGCGTAAGGGAAATACCAGGCCACGGCGCAGGTATGTTCCTTTTGCAGGTCGTCGACCATGTCCTGGAGTTCTTCCGGGGTGGCGCTGTGCTGGGCTTTTTGTGGCGCGACAAACAGACAGCCAAGTTTCAGATCGCTGGCGTAGCTGATTCGCTTCGCGTCACTGGTGATGTCCGCCAGTGCCTGAGTCAGGTTCAGGCTATTGACCCGTGGCCAGCGCTGGGTGGCCTGGAGATACGCGCGCTCTTCGCTGCTGGCGATAAACAGATCGGCGCGGGCGTTGCGTTCGCCTTCTTCGATCTGTTTGCGGGTCGACGTCTGTGCCAGCGTGACCATTTCTGCCATCCAGGCAGCGGCGCAGAGCAGGCCGAGGTTGGTTTTTTCGTCGTACCAGTAAGGTGTATCGTTATCGCCGCGCACGGCGTTGTAGCGGTCGATACAGTCAAACCAGCGTTCCAGCACCGGGCGCAGGAATTCCAGCTTCGGATTGCTGATGATCATGCCTTGCATGGGGCTCACCCTTGTTATTGTGTTGTCAGGTTGTGGCTCTTTGATATCACTGCTGGCAGTGTGGCACAAGATTGGCGTCAGTTAATTGATCGACGGCAGTTATTCGCTCAGCGGTGTCCCGGCTTTAATTGACGCTCCACCCCCAACCCTCTAACCTTCGCGGCTTGTTTCAGGTGCTCTGTGACCTTGGTCGACAGAGTGAAACAGGGAAGCCGGTGAGTGAATTTCTTCCAGCGAAGAATGATCACGATCCCGGCGCTGCCCCCGCAACGGTAAATGAGTGAAAACTGCGCCTTGAGCCACTGTGTTGATGTCAACATGGGAAGGCGCGCAGTCAGGCGCAAGCTGCTCATGAGCCCGGAGACCGGCCTGATTCATCCAACGGCATCACGGTGGGCGATGCCAGGCTTCTTGCCGTCTATTCTTGTGCCTGCCCGCCGTTATCCAGCCTCAACGGAGAGCTCCCCCATGACTGATACTCCCGATCGTGACGAACGCCATCTGGCGCGCATGCTGCGCAAAAAAGCGGTGATCGACGAACGCATCGCCAACTCCCCGAATGAATGCGGTTTGCTGCTGGTGCTTTCCGGCAACGGCAAAGGCAAAAGCAGCTCGGCGTTCGGCATGCTTGCGCGGGCCATGGGCCACGGCATGCAGTGCGGCGTGGTGCAGTTCATCAAGGGGCGCACCAGCACCGGCGAGGAGCTGTTCTTCCGACGCTTCCCGGAGCAAGTGCGTTTTCATGTGATGGGCGAAGGCTTTACCTGGGAAACCCAGGATCGCCAACGTGACATCGCCGCCGCCGAAGCCGCCTGGGCAGTGTCCCGCGAATTGCTGCGTGATCCGGCCATTGGTCTGGTGGTGCTCGATGAGTTGAACATCGCCCTCAAGCACGGCTACCTCGATCTCGATCAGGTGCTCAGCGACTTGCAGGCCCGTCCACCGATGCAGCACGTGGTGGTCACCGGTCGTGGCGCCAAACCGGAGATGATCGAGCTGGCCGACACCGTCACTGAAATGGGCATGATCAAGCACGCCTTCCAGGCCGGAATCAAAGCGCAAAAAGGCGTCGAGCTGTGAACTGCACATTATGAATAGCCATCGTCAATGCCCGGCGGTACTGATCGCCGCGCCGGCCTCCGGTCAGGGCAAGACCACCGTCACCGCCGCGCTCGCCCGTTTGCATCGCAATCAGGGGCGCAAGGTTCGTGTGTTCAAATGCGGCCCGGACTTTCTCGACCCGATGATTCTCGAGCGCGCCAGCGGCGCACCGGTTTATCAACTCGACATGTGGATGGTCGGCGAGCAAGAAAGTCGACGGCTATTGTGGGAAGCCGCTGGCGAAGCCGACCTGATCCTCATCGAAGGCGTCATGGGGCTGTTCGACGGTACGCCGTCCAGTGCCGACCTGGCGCGGCACTTCGGTGTGCCGGTGCTCGGCGTGATCGACGGCACCGCGATGGCGCAGACGTTTGGCGCGCTGGCCCTGGGCCTTGCGCGTTATCAGCCGGATTTGCCGTTTGCCGGTGTGCTGGCCAATCGGGTCGGCACCGTGCGCCATGCGCAATTGCTGGAAGGCAGCCTGACTGAAGGCTTGCGCTGGTACGGAGCGTTGTCCCGGGAGACCGGGATCGAATTGCCGAGTCGGCATCTCGGCCTGGTTCAGGCCAGTGAATTGAATGATCTCGACCTGCGTCTCGATGCGGCGGCCGACTCCTTGGCCAGCAGTTGCGATGTGGCGCTGCCGCCAGCCGTGGAATTCGCCGCGCCTGAAATGATCGCAGCCGAACCGTTGCTGGCCGGTGTGCGGATTGCCGTGGCCCGGGATGAAGCTTTCGCGTTTACCTACGGCGCGAGCCTGGATCTGCTGCGGGCCATGGGCGCCGAATTGACTTTCTTTTCGCCGATCCGCGACAGCGAATTACCTGAGGCAGACAGCCTCTATCTGCCGGGCGGTTACCCTGAATTGCACCATGTAGCGTTGTCGCAAAACACGCCGATGCTGACCGCGATCCGCGCTCACCACGCGGCGGGCAAACCGTTGCTGGCCGAGTGTGGCGGCATGCTGTATCTGCTGGATTCCTTGACCGATGTCGAGGGCACTCGCGCTGAACTGGTTGGCTTGCTGGCCGGTGAGGCGGTGATGCAGAAGCGTCTTGCCGCGTTGGCCTTGCAGGCGGTCGAATTGCCGGAAGGTTTGCTGCGTGGGCACACGTATCACCACTCGCTGACCAGCACCGGACTTGAGCCGATTGCTCGAGGGTTGAGCCCCAATGGCGGGCGAGGGGCGGAGGCGGTTTATCGTGAGGGGCGGATGACGGCCTCTTATGTACATTTTTATTTTCCGTCCAATCCATCGGCGATTGCAGCGCTGTTTGTGCCTGACCTTGAGGCCGCCTTCGCGAGCAAGCCCGCTCCCACAGGGGCATGCAATTCAAATGTGGGAGCGGGCTTGCTCGCGAAGAGGCCATGACCGACAACACATTTTCCGAAGCCGAACGCGCAGCCGTCTACCGAGCCATCGCCGAACGCCGCGACATGCGGCACTTCAGCGGCGGTACGGTTGAACCCGAGTTACTGAGACGTCTGCTCGAAGCCGCGCACCAAGCGCCGAGTGTCGGCCTGATGCAGCCCTGGCGTTTCATCCGCATCAGCGATCGGGCACTGCGCGGCAAGATTCAACAGCTGGTGGAAGAAGAGCGCATCCGCACTGCCGAAGCCCTCGGCGAGCGCTCCGACGAATTCATGAAGCTCAAGGTCGAAGGCATCAACGACTGCGCCGAGGTGCTGGTCGCCGCGCTGATGGACGATCGTGATCGGCACATTTTCGGCCGTCGTACGCTGCCGGAAATGGACATGGCCTCGCTGTCCTGCGCCATCCAGAACCTTTGGCTTGCGTCCCGCGCCGAAGGCCTGGGCATGGGCTGGGTGTCATTGTTCGAGCCACAAGCGCTGGCGGACTTGCTGGGTTTACCGACCGGGGCCAAGCCTTTGGCCGTTCTTTGTCTGGGACCGGTCAAGGAGTTCTACCCGGCGCCGATGTTGGTACTCGAAGGCTGGGCGCAGGCGCGTCCACTCAGCGAATTGCTGTATGAAAATTATTGGGGAGTGAGTCAATGAGTGTGGCGTTGTTGAGTGTCGCCGCGGTCGCGCTGGATGCGCTGCTGGGTGAGCCCAAACGCTGGCATCCGCTGGTGGCGTTCGGTCGTTTTGCCGATCGCATCGAGCAACGTTTCAACTCCGGTGGCCGCGGCTGGCGCAGTCATGGCGTTACGGCCTGGGTGATGGCGGTCGTGCCGCTGACCTTGTTGGCCACCGCACTTTCCTGGGCGCCTTACGTTGGCTGGATCGTCGAGATTCTCGTGCTCTATTGCGCCCTCGGCATGCGCAGTCTCGGCGAGCATGTCGAGCCGGTGGCCAAGGCCTTGCGCAGCGATGATCTGGTCGAGGCGCGCAAACGCGTCGGCTATCTGGTCAGCCGTCAGACCAGCGAACTGGATGAAACCGAAGTTGCCCGCGCCGCCACCGAGTCGGTGCTGGAGAACGGCAGCGATGCAGTGTTCGCCGCGCTGTTCTGGTTTGCCGTGGCGGGTGCGCCCGGCGTGGTGCTCTATCGCCTGAGCAACACCCTCGATGCGATGTGGGGTTATCGCAACGATCGCTTTGAACGTTTCGGTTGGGCGGCGGCGAAAATCGATGATGTACTCAATTACATTCCTGCACGCTTGGTGGCGTTGACCTACGCGCTGCTGGGCAAAACCCGATTGGCATTGAAGTGCTGGCGTACCCAGGGCCCGACCTGGGACAGCCCGAATGCCGGGCCGGTGATGGCGGCCGGTGCTGGCGCGCTGGGTGTCGAGTTGGGCGGGGCAGCGATTTATCACGGTGAACTGCATCAGCGTCCGCAATTGGGCGAAGGCGTGCCGGCGGATGCCGACTCCATCGACCGTGGCTGGCAATTGGTCCAGCGCGGGGTATGGTTATGGCTGCTGATTCTCTGCGTGGGGGCTGAATTCTATGCTTGAACACGGTGGCCGCTTGCGCAAGGCGGCGCTTGAATACGGCATTGCCGAAGCCGATTGGCTCGACCTGTCCAGTGGCCTGGCGCCTTGGCCATTCCCGGTTCCGGACATCCCGCTGCGGGCCTGGGCGCGGTTGCCGGAAACCGATGACGGTCTGGAGCAGGCTGCCTGCGACTATTACGGTGCGGCTCAGGTGTTGCCGGTGGCCGGCTCGCAAATGGCGATCCAGTTGTTGCCGCGTTTGCGTCGGGCTGGCAAGGTCGGCGTGCTGTCGCCGTGTTACGCCGAACACGCCCAAGCCTGGCGTCGCAACGGGTACATCGTGCGTGAAGTGCTGGAGTCGGAAGTCGATTTCTTTCTCGACAGCCTCGATGTGCTGGTGGTGGTCAACCCGAACAATCCCACAGGGTTGAGCCTGACGCCGGCTCGTCTGCTGGACTGGCATTCTCGGCTGGCCCAGCGCGGTGGCTGGCTGGTGGTGGACGAGGCGTTCATGGACAACACCCCGCATTTGAGTCTGGCGCCGTTTGCCAATCAGATCGGTTTGATCGTGCTGCGCTCCTTTGGCAAATTCTTCGGCCTGGCCGGTGTGCGACTGGGGTTTGTGCTGGCCGAGCGCAAGTTGCTCAAACTGCTGGCCGAACAGGTCGGACCTTGGGCGGTCAGCGGTCCGACCCGAGTGCTGGGCCAGGCGTGCCTGACGGATACGGACGGGCACACTCGACAGCGCATTCGTACTGACGAGGCCGGCGAGCGTCTGGCGTTGCTGCTTGAACAGTACGGTTTCAAACCTCAGGGTGGCTGCGCATTGTTCCAATGGCTGATCGCCGAGTGCGCCGAAGCGCTTCACGAGTTCATGGCCCGGCGCGGCATTCTGTTGCGGTTGTTCGCCCACAACAGCAGCGTGCGGTTTGGCTTGCCCGCCGATGAAGCGGATTGGCTGCGTCTCGAGCAAGCGCTTGAAGCCTACGTTAAGGAAGCGCAATGACTACATTGAAGGTGCAGGGCGCGACTTTGATGGTGCAGGGCACGACATCGGACGCCGGTAAAAGCACGCTGGTGACGGCGCTGTGTCGCTGGGTGACGCGTCAAGGCGTGAGCGTCGTGCCGTTCAAACCGCAGAACATGGCCCTCAACAGCGCGGTGACCGCCGACGGTGGCGAGATTGGCCGCGCTCAAGCGGTGCAGGCCCAGGCCGCCAACCTTGAACCGCACACCGACATGAATCCGGTGCTGCTCAAGCCCAATAGCGATACTGGTGCCCAAGTGATCATTCATGGTCGCGCGGTCACGACGATGAACGCGGTCGCCTACCACGACTACAAAGCCATCGCCATGCAAGCGGTACTGGCTTCTCATGAACGCTTGAGCGCGGCGTATCCGGTGGTGATGGTCGAAGGGGCCGGTTCGCCGGCAGAGATCAACCTGCGCGCCGGCGACATCGCCAACATGGGGTTTGCCGAGGCGGTGGATTGCCCGGTCGTGCTGATTGCCGACATCAATCGCGGTGGAGTTTTCGCGCATTTGGTCGGTACGCTGGAGCTGCTGTCGCCCAGCGAACAGGCACGGGTCAAAGGCTTCATCATCAACCGGTTTCGCGGCGACATCGCCTTGCTGCAACCAGGCCTCGATTGGCTGGAGGCGCGCACTGGCAAACCGGTGATCGGCGTTTTGCCTTATGTGATGGACCTGCATCTTGAGGCCGAGGATGGTCTCGATCAGCGGCAGACCGACAAGGCCGATCAGGTACTCAACGTGGTGGTGCCGGTACTGCCGCGCATCAGCAACCACACCGATTTCGATCCGCTGCGCCTGCATCCGCAAGTGGACCTGCAATTCATCGGTCCCGGCCAGGCGATTCCGCCGGCCGATCTGATCATTCTTCCTGGCTCGAAAAGCGTGCGCAGTGACCTCGCGTACCTGCGGGCCAACGGTTGGGACACAGCTATCTCGCGGCACTTGCGCTATGGCGGAAAAGTGCTGGGGATCTGCGGCGGTCTGCAAATGCTCGGCGAGCAGGTGCACGACCCGCTGGGCCTTGAAGGCGCGCCGGGTTCCAGTGACGGTTTGGGCTTGCTGGCGTTCGAAACGCAGCTCGAAGAAGAGAAGCAGTTGCGCAATGTGCGTGGATGTCTGGTGTTGGAAAATGCGCAGGTCAGCGGCTATGAAATTCATGCCGGCGTGACCACCGGGCCGGCGCTGGAAAACGCTGCGGTGCAGCTCGACGATGGTCGCTGCGATGGCGCGCAAAGTGTCGATGGGCAGATTTTCGGCACGTATCTGCATGGGCTGTTCGAGTCACCGGCGGCGTGCAGTGCGTTGTTGCGCTGGGCCGGTTTGCAGGATGTGCAGGAGGTCGATTACTACGCCTTGCGCGAGCGCGATATCGAGCGATTGGCGGATTTGGTGGAGAAGCATTTGGATACTTCGTTGCTGCGTGAGCTCTGTGGGATTTAGGGTGAATTCGAGACCGCCATCGCGAGCAGGCTCGCTCCCACATTGGAATGCGGTCAACTGTGGGAGCGAGCCTGCTCGCGATGACTTAAGTCGCCACGCCGCCAATTAATAGGTAGATGAACATGCTGCAACTGATCCTCGGCGGCGCTCGATCCGGCAAAAGTCGCTTGGCTGAAAAGCTGGCGATAGACAGTCAGCTCCACGTCACCTACATCGCCACCAGCCAACCCCTGGACGGTGAGATGAACGAACGAGTGGCCCATCACCGCGCCCGTCGTCCGGCCGAATGGGCATTGATCGAAGAACCGCTGGAACTGGCCCGTGTACTGCGCGAAAACGCCAGTGCCGATCGTTGCTTGCTGGTGGATTGCCTGACGCTGTGGCTGACCAATCTGCTGATGCTAGACGATGCAGAGCGCTTGTCGGCCGAACGCGAAGCCCTGCTGGACTGCCTGGCGTCATTGCCGGGTGAAATCATTTTTGTCAGCAACGAGACCGGGATGGGTGTCGTGCCGTTGGGCGAATTGACTCGCCGCTATGTCGATGAAGCCGGTTGGCTGCATCAAGCCTTGGCCGAGCGCTGTCAGCGAGTCGTCCTGACCGTCGCCGGCCTGCCCCTGACTTTGAAAGGAACTGCGTTATGACTCACGCCTGGTGGCTGAACCCGTGCAAGCCCATCGACGCGCAAGCGGTCGAACAGGCGCAGGCGCGTCAACAGCAACTGACCAAACCCGCGGGCTCACTCGGCCGGCTCGAATCGGTGGCGGTGCAACTGGCCGGGTTGCAGGGGCAGGTCAAGCCGACACTCGATCAGCTGTGGATTGCGATTTTTGCCGGTGACCATGGTGTGGTTGCTGAAGGCGTGTCGGCGTTTCCGCAGGAAGTCACCGGGCAGATGCTGCACAACTTTGTCAGCGGCGGCGCGGCGATCAGCGTGTTGGCGCGGCAGTTGGGGGCTTCCCTGGAAGTGGTCGACCTCGGCACCGTGACGCCGTCGTTGAACCTGCCGGGTGTGCGTCACCTGAACATCGGCCCGGGCACGGCGAATTTCGTTCAGGGGCCGGCGATGACTCAGGCCCAGGGTGAGCTCGCCTTGCAGGCCGGCCGCGACAGTGTGCAGCGCGCCATCGCAGCCGGCGCGCAGTTGTTCATCGGTGGCGAAATGGGCATCGGCAACACCACTGCGGCCAGCGCGTTGGCCTGTGCGTTGCTCGATTGCCCGGTGGTGCATCTGGCTGGCCCGGGCACCGGATTGAACGCGGCGGGTGTCAGCCATAAAGCCCAAGTCATTGAACGTGCCTTGGCGTTGCATGGCGCTCAGCGTAGCGATGCGCTGCAAACTTTGTTCAACCTCGGCGGTTTCGAAATCGCTGCGCTGGTCGGCGCGTACCTGGCCTGTGCTCAGGAAGGTGTCGCGGTGTTGGTCGACGGGTTTATTTGCAGTGTCGCTGCGTTGGTGGCGGTGCGTTTGAATCCGGCCTGCCGTGAGTGGTTGCTGTTCGGTCATCGCGGCGCCGAGCCAGGCCATCGCCATGTGCTCGAAACCCTGAACGCCGAACCGTTGCTGGACCTTGGCCTGCGACTGGGCGAGGGCAGTGGTGCGGCGTTGGCCGTGCCATTGTTGCGTCTGGCCTGCGACCTGCACGGGCAGATGGCGACGTTCGCCGAAGCCGCAGTGGCGGATCGCCCGGCATGACCTTGCGCCTGGACCTGTTGCGCCATGGCGAAACCGAACTCGGCGGCGGTTTACGCGGCAGCCTCGACGATGCGCTGACCGGTAAGGGTTGGGCGCAGATGCGCGCCGCGGTGATCGAGCAGGGGGCCTGGGATCGACTGGTCAGTTCGCCATTGCAGCGTTGCGCACGCTTTGCGGACGAGCTTGGGGCGCAACTGGGTTTGCCGGTGCAACTGGATAAGGATCTGCAAGAGCTGCACTTCGGCGCCTGGGAAGGGCAGAGCGCGGCGGCGCTGATGGAGACCAGCGCCGAGGCGTTGGGCTTGTTCTGGGCCGATCCTTATTCGTTCACGCCGCCAGACGGTGAGCCGGTTGCGGACTTTTCAACGCGGGTGTTGGCGGCCATCGAACGGCTGCACGCGGCCCATGCGGGTGAGCGGATCTTGCTGATCAGCCATGGCGGCGTCATGCGTTTGTTGCTGGCTCAAGCGCGCGGATTACCGCGTGAGCAGTTGCTCAACGTTGAAGTAGGCCATGGCGCGTTGTTTTCGTTGTCGGTCGAACCCGGCGTCTTGTTAAGGGAAGCGATCTGACCATGTTGCCGTTCTGGATCGCCCTGCAATTTTTGAGCAGCCTGCCGATTCGTTTGCCGGGTATGCCGACGCCCGAGGAATTGGGCCGGTCGCTGCTGTTTTACCCGCTGGTCGGTTTGCTGTTCGGCGCCATTCTGTGGGGGCTGAACTGGCTATTGCTGGGCGCGCCATTATTGCTTCACGCCGCACTGCTGCTGAGTGTTTGGGTCGTGCTCAGCGGGGCATTGCACCTGGATGGCCTGGCCGATAGCGCCGATGCGTGGCTTGGGGGTTACGGCGACCGTGAACGCACCCTGACCATCATGAAAGACCCGCGTAGCGGGCCGATCGCCGTGGTGACGCTGGTGCTGGTGTTGCTGCTCAAGTTCGCCGCGTTGCTGGCGTTGATCGAGCAGCAGCACAGCGTGGTCCTGATCATCGTTCCATTGATTAGCCGTAGCGCGTTGCTGGGGTTATTCCTCACCACGTCTTACGTGCGTCCCGGTGGGTTGGGGCAGGCGCTGGCCGATCATCTGCCGCGTTTGGCCGGTCAGCAGGTGTTGGCGATCAGTGCGGTGGCCTGTGTGCTGATCGCAGGCCTCGGCGGTGTATGGGCGCTTGCACTGGCGGCAGCGGTGTTTGTCTGGTTGCGGCAAGTGATGGTGCGACGATTGGGCGGGACGACGGGCGATACGGCGGGGGCGTTGCTGGAATTGCTGGAGGTGGCGGTACTGGTGGGGCTTGCATTGCTGTTGTAGGACCGAGGCTTGCACGCACCGCTCGCCCCTACGGGTAATATGTATCAAAAAATTTGCTTTCATTTAACCGCGGGTATATACACGCACTATGCTTCCTTCTCAATGTTTGTGCACTAACCTGCGTCGCGCCGCTCGTGGCGTCAGCAGGCATTACGACGGCGCCCTCGACGGCTTCGGGATCAACGTTGCCCAGTATTCTCTGCTGTGCAATCTGCAGCGTCTGGATCAGCCAAGCATCTCGTCTCTGGCCGAGGCCATGGGCCTGGATCGCAGCACCTTGGGGCGCAATCTGCGGGTGCTGGAGGGTGAAGGTCTGGTGACGCTGGTCGAAGGCGAGGACATGCGCAATCGCATCGTCCTGCTCACCGAGACAGGGCGCGAACGCCTGGCGGCGGCGTTGCCAGCCTGGGAAGCGGCGCAGCAGCGGTTGATCGACCGTCTGGGTGCCGAGAAGCGTGAAACCTTGCTGAAACTGCTGGACGAACTGGCTTGAGGCCAGTTTGTTCGATCTTAAGCGGGTATATACCCGCTACCGGAGAACAAGAATGACATCAATGTGGCGTACATGCGGTTGGGTGCTGTTGGGGAGTGCGCTGATTCTGGCGTTGTCCTTGGGTGTGCGACACGGCTTCGGGCTGTTTCTGGCACCCATGAGTGCCGAGTTCGGCTGGGGTCGCGAAGTGTTTGCCTTCGCCATTGCTTTGCAGAACCTGATCTGGGGCCTGGCACAGCCATTCACTGGCGCACTGGCCGACCGCTTTGGCGCTGCGAAGGTGGTGTTGATCGGTGGTGTTCTGTACGCCCTGGGTCTGGTGTTCATGGGGCTGTCCGATTCGGCGGTGACTTTGTCCTTGAGCGCCGGGTTGTTGATCGGCATCGGCCTGTCGGGCACCTCGTTCTCGGTGATCCTCGGCGTGGTCGGCCGTGCCGTGCCACCGGAAAAACGCAGCATGGGCATGGGGATCGCCAGCGCCGCCGGTTCTTTCGGTCAATTCGCCATGTTGCCCGGCACGCTGGGGCTGATCGGCTGGCTTGGCTGGTCCGCGGCATTGCTGGTGTTGGGCCTGGTGGTGGCGCTGATCGTGCCGCTGGTGAGCATGCTCAAGGACAAGCCGCTGCCGGTTCTCGGACACGAGCAAACCCTCTCTGAAGCGCTGCGCGAAGCCTGTTCCCATTCAGGATTCTGGCTGTTGGCGTTCGGTTTTTTTGTCTGCGGTTTTCAAGTGGTGTTCATCGGCGTGCACTTGCCGGCTTATCTGGTGGACCAACACTTGCCAGCCTCCGTCGGCACCACGGTGCTGGCGCTGATTGGTCTGTTCAATATTTTCGGTACTTATACGGCGGGTTGGCTTGGCGGGCGGATGTCCAAGCCGCGCTTGCTCACTGGTTTGTATCTGTTGCGGGCGGTGGTGATTGTGCTGTTCCTCTGGGCGCCGGTCACTCAGGTCACGGCTTATCTGTTCGGCATGGCCATGGGGTTTCTCTGGTTGTCTACGGTGCCCTTGACCAATGGCACGGTGGCGACCTTGTTCGGTGTACGAAATTTGTCCATGCTCGGTGGGATCGTTTTCCTCTTCCATCAGCTCGGCTCGTTCCTCGGCGGCTGGTTGGGTGGGGTGGTGTATGACCGAACCGGGAGTTATGACTTGATCTGGCAAGTGGCGATTCTCTTGAGTCTGGTGGCCGCAGCTCTGAACTGGCCGGTGCGCGAGCAGCCGGTGGCGCGTCTGCAAACCCGGATGAGTGCTGCATGAACAGTCTCTGGCCGCAGATGGCTGCTATCGGCGTCGGCATATTGTTGCTGGCCCTGGCATGGTGGGGCTGGCATCAGGGTGGTCTGGCATTGATGCAGCTGGGCATGGGTGCTTGCTAGCGAGCGGCGAAGGCGAGTAATTTCGTTTTCTGACGATTGTTCAAGGATGCACCGACATGCTGATGCGTTGGCTTGCAGTTCCCGCATTGTTGATGGCTTTTACCGGGCTGGCCCAGGCGGCAGAATGCCCGGAGTTGCTACAAGGCTCTTTGCCCAAGCTGCGCGCCAAGGAATCCATCGATCTGTGCCAGCGCTTCGCCGGTAAGCCGCTGGTGGTGGTCAATACCGCGAGCTTCTGTGGCTTCGCCCCGCAATTCAAAGGCCTTGAGGCGCTGTATCAGCGTTACAAGGATCAAGGGCTTGAAGTGGTTGGTGTGCCGTCCAATGACTTCAAGCAGGAGTCCAAGGATGGCGCAGAGACTGCCAAGGTTTGTTACGTGAACTACGGCGTGACTTTCACCATGACCGAGCCGCAGAAAGTCCGCGGCGATGACGCAACGCATTTGTTCAAGGTTCTCGCTGAACAAAGCAGTTCGCCGAAGTGGAATTTCTACAAGTACGTGGTCGATCGCCAGGGCAAGGTGATCGCCAATTTCTCCAGCCTGACCAAGCCGGATAATCCCGAGTTCATCGAGGCGGTGGAGAAAGCCCTCGCATCGAAACCCTGATCGACGCGCACTAAAAAGCCCCGCCTCTGTACAAGAGCGCGGGGCTTTTTCAATTCAGGCGGCGAGGGAGTCGCCGTGAATCATCAGAAACGGTATGTTGCGCCAACACCGAAACCGTTCGCATAGTTTTCATACTCTGCGCTGTAGTTCTGACGGCCGTTGCTGTTGTTGACCTTGACCGACTCTTCGCGCAGGTACGAGTACGCCACGTCGATGGTCAGGTCGTCGGTCGGGCTCCAGCCGGCGCCCAGGCTGAAAATCTTGCGATCGCCTGTGGGAATGCGTGGGGAGCGGTTTTCGTTATTGGTCGGTGCCTGGTCAACGGACAGGCCAGTACGCAGGACCCATTGTTTGTTCAGCTGGTACGAAGCGCCGATGGCGTGCGCCCAGGTGTCGTGCCAGTTCTGTTCTTCGGTGATGGTACCGAACTGGCCATTGAGGAGGGCCGGAACGCCTTTGTTTTCGACGGTGATTTCTTTCAGGCGGCTCCAGCGAGTCCAGGTGCTACCTGCGTAGAGCGTCCACTGGTCATCCAGTTGATGAGTGACCGAGAAGTCGACCGACTCAGGCGTGGTGATATCCAGAGACGCATCGTACTTCTGGTTCGGGTTCTGACCAACGGCACCGAGGAGGTTGTAATTGACCTTGGTGTCGCCTTCGAGCTTGTACTTCACTTTCGAGTGGTAGGTCAGGCCGACGCGCGTGCTGTCGGTGGCTTGAACCAGCACGCCGATGTTGTAGCCCAGCGCGATGTCGTCACCCTTGATCTTGACCTTGCCGTCCGGCGCGGTCTGAGTGATCGACAGGTTCGATTCCAGGGTGCCGGCAATGTGGTTGATGGTCGGGCCAAAACCGATCGACACCTTGTCGTTGAAGGCGTAGCTGACGGTTGGCTGGAGAGTCACGATTTTGACTTCGCTCTTGCTGCCGAAGTATTTGCCGGCGAAGCCGTTCTCGTAGTCGGTCACCAGGCCGAATGGAGCGTAGACGCCGAAACCGAATGCCCACTGGTCATCGATTGGCTTTACGTAGTAGCCCATGGGCACGCCCATGAAAGGGACCATGTCACCTTTGTTGGTGCCACTGTTCGGACTGGAGCTCGCATCACTGATATCAGCGTGTGCGTCGATAAATGCAACACCACCGGTCACTTGTTCGCGCTTGAGGCGAGACATGCCGGCAGGGTTACCAAAAACCGTAGATGCGTCGTCGGCAGATGAAGATCGCCCGGCAAAACCTGTCCCCATCCCGCTGATGCTTTGTTCGTTGAGTGCGAAGCCACTTGCGAAGAGTTGGGTGGATGCCATGGCAACGGCGAGGCTAATGGTGGTTTTGAGCATTACTTTTTTCATTATTAGAATTCCTGGTGATCACCGGGGCGGAAATTACCAAGATTTTCGTCTGGGCGCTATAGCCTGTAACGCTTGAGTTAGAGCGGTTTTGTAGGACAATCCGACCAAAATCGCTACCTGTTGTGCGATTTTCGGAAATGGGTGGCTTAGCAGGCGACCTGATTCAACGATGAAACACAGGTTTGCCACGCGTAGGTGAAATCTCGCAGACGACCTTGGGGCTGGAAAGTCTGGCGCCAGATTCGGGCCATTCCCAACAAGTCATCGGAGGCGGGGAGGGGAGTGTTCTGTTCTTCTACCAGCAGCCAGGCAATGGCGGTGGCGTAACGCAGGTTGACGGTCAATTCCAGATGCGGCCCGCTGAGAAAAGCATGCTGGCTGGCAAGGCCGCGGACCAGGCTTGCCCGATCCGGGTCCAGGGCCAGATAGTGATCCCAAAGGGCCTGGTGGCGGGGTTCGGTGATTCGGTACAGGCCGTGTCCACGGCGGTCATGCAGGGCTGAACCAAGGGCTGACTGACTGGCGGCGATGCCCAGCAGCAGGGATTCGGCAGTTGCGCTATGGCGTCCGAGGTAGATCAACGTCGGACGGATCACATAACGACACAGTTCGCTGGCAGCGATTCCCATAAAGCCCTCGAAACAGGAAGTGGTCGGCGATACCTGAAGGGCCTTGGCAGCAGTGGATCGATTCAGGCTCGCCGCAAGCGGATCAAGCCGCTTGAGTTGAAGTGTAGTGTCATTATTTCGCTGTAAAGGACTGTTTTTAAAATATTTCCGGCTTCGAGTTATAACCGTTATATCGGTTGGTGCTTAGCCGCAGGTTGCGAAATGAGAAATATCGGGCAATAAAAAGCCCCGCTTTTCAGCAGGGCTTTTTAGGTTTTCAGCTTTTCTGGCGTCTCAGGCAACCAGTGCCTGGCGAGTACGCTCGATCACAGCCTGCAGCGGTTCTGCGCTGGAGTATTGATCAGGGTACAGGCGTTCGCTATGACGAGCGATGCCGTGTTCGTTGACCAGAGTGAAGCTGAAGCAGCCTTTGCGAGCGGCCATGATCAGGCAGTTCATTGGAGCAAAAGCGTTGGTTAGGGTGCGAATGGCATCCTGAGTGTGGATTTGAGTGGACATAATTGGTGTTCCTACAAGCGACACGGATAAGAACCGTGCAAAGTTAAAACGTTCCAGTGACGACGACCACCATTGGTCGAACGAAGAACCCGACTGGAACAAAGCAGCCAGTTTGAAGCGCTGATAAATTGGCGCGCTTGGGCTGGCAGGTAGGTACTTAGGAGGGCAGGCAACACATCAAGGGCAAAGGTTCTGGGCCCGGGGTGAAGATCCTGATCAATTTGCAGGCTGGTTCGGTCAGAGTAAGTGAGCTTGGCAACACCCTTTGCTTTCGATTCAAAGGCTGTGTTGGCGCAAGATTTACCTGGAAACCATCGAGGTGGTCGATCCCGTTTTGTCGGTGGAGGCTTCTCTTAGGGAAGGCTGACCGGGGGATTTGTTCGACCAGAATTGACTTTCAGCTTGGTACTAACGCCGCGGATACTAACGGATTGAACTGTGGAAGGGAAGCCTGTTTGAAAAAAAGCGCTGAAGTGCCTGTCGGCAAGTCTCGATTGAGCGGTCAAAGAGCAGGCCAGTGCCCCGCAATAGCCCAGAACCCGACCGTTGATCCGAGAGAACGAACGAGTCAGGATCGACCGGCGGCACGGGTTGCTCGGGTTTATCCCCAGACGCTGCCGAAAAACGCGCCGAAAAAGCGCATCGATATAACCGCCTCACAGGTACTTGTGCACATAAATTGCGCGAACTGTCATCCCACTGTCATCCTCGCCTCAACGGGAGTGGGTGCCTGTAATGAAAATTTAAGTCAATGAAAAACATCGCTTTTTTTTACTGGTGAAAAAATCGTCAGTTTGACTGCGAGCCCCACGCCACACGGCTTTGCGCGAGTTCAAAGGCGGTTGTCCACTGAGTTATCCACAGCTTCTGTGGATTGTCCCAAGCGCTTGCTCTAGGACGGGCGTGCAGGCTTTTTTCGACTTTACCTGTATGAAAAAAAGAGTAGAGTGGCGCGCCTTCCGATCTGCCCTACAGTGCTTTATGAAGTTTCGCTCAGTATCAATCTCTGCTGCTTCCACCCCCTCCAGTGTTACCCCACCCAAGCGCTTTTCGATGCGTGTGGCCGAGTGGCTACTCGACAGCCCGCGCCTGGGCGAAAACTCCAACATCAAACACTTCGCCGGACGCTTGCTTAAGCAGCCTGCCCGTGAAGGCGTCGTGGCCGCGCAAAGCCGTCTCGGCCAGCTAATGTGCCGCGAATGCGGTAACGCTCGGGATCGCCGCATTGGCCAGGAGCTCCTGCGTCAGGCCGCGCGTGCGGGCGACCGACGTGCGCAACAGGAACTGGGCCTGAGCGAAGACTGAGCTGTCCAAGACCTGACGCCTTGGTTAACCTTCACGCTTTATCGAATCGGCAGGAGTGGCTATGGCGATGGACTTGACCAGCGCATTGCTGGGGCTGGCTGGTGCTGGGTTGCCGTTACTGGTACTGGCCTGGCAACTTCAGCGTCGGGCGAGTACGGGGCAGGCCGAGCTGGCGCTGCTGGAAGAGCGCCTTGCCATCGCCCAACAGACGCAGGATGGCTTGAATGCTCAGCTTGATACTTGCCGTGATGAAATCGCTGACCTGAGCCAGGCCAATGCCGCCAAACAAGCGGATCTGGCCGCCGTGCGCCGTGAAGTAGAACTGCTGCAGATCGAACGCGACGACGCCCGCGACGCATCTCACGCCTGGAACATCGAACGCGCCGGCAAAGAGGCTGAGTTGCGTCGTCTCGACGCGCAGGCCGCCTCTCTCAATGCCGAGCTGCGTGAGCAGCAGGAAAGCCATCAGCAGCGTCTCAACGACCTTCAAGGCTCGCGAGACGAGCTGCGCGCGCAATTCGCCGAGCTGGCGGGCAAGATCTTCGACGAGCGTGAGCAGCGTTTTGCCGAAACCAGTCAGCAGCGTTTGGGGCAGTTGCTCGATCCGTTGAAGGAGCGCATTCAGTCGTTCGAAAAGCGCGTTGAGGAAAGCTATCAAGCCGAAGCCCGCGAGCGTTTTTCCCTGGCCAAGGAACTGGAGCGGCTGCAACAGCTGAACCTGCGCCTGAGCGATGAAGCCACTAACCTGACGCGCGCCTTGAAGGGACAGAAAACACAAGGCAACTGGGGCGAACTGATTCTCGAGCGGGTGCTTGAGCACGCGGGTCTGGAGAAGGGGCGTGAGTATCAGACCCAGGTCAATCTCAAGGGGCCGGACGGTGAGCGTTTCCAGCCGGATGTGATTATTTACCTGCCCGGCGACAAGCAGGTCGTGGTCGATTCCAAAGTCAGCCTCACGGCCTATCAGCAATACGTGGCGGCCGAGGATGATGCCATCGGCCAGATCGCCATCAAGCAGCATGTGCTGTCCCTGCGCACTCACGTCAAAGGCTTGGCCGGCAAGGACTACAAGCGGCTCGACGGCTTGCACAGCCTGGATTTCGTTCTGCTTTTCGTCCCGATCGAAGCGGCGTTTTCTGCGGCGTTGCAGGCTGAGCCGACGCTGTTTCAGGAGGCATTCGACCGCAATATCGTGATCGTCAGCCCGACCACGTTGCTGGCCACTTTGCGGGTCATCGATAGCTTGTGGAAGCAGGAGCGTCAGAGCCAGAACGCTCGGGAAATCGCCGAGCGCGCCGGTTGGCTGTACGACAAGTTCGTGTTGTTCATTCAGGATCTGGATGAAGTCGGCAATCGCTTGCAGCAACTGGACAAGGCTTACAGCAACGCACGCAACAAGCTGACAGAAGGCCGTGGCAACCTGGTCAGTCGCAGCGAACAGCTCAAGTTGCTCGGAGCGCGGGCCAGCAAGAGCTTGCCGGCGGACCTGCTGGAGCGGGCAATGACCGATGTCGATGGCTTGGCCGAATTGCCGGAATAAGCAAGGCACCACCTAGTCTTCGTGGCGAGGGAGCTTGCTCCCGTTCGGCTGCGCAGCAGTCGTCAAGCAGACAGCGCGGTATACCTGACAGTCATCGTGGCAGCACTTGGGGCTGCTTCGCAGCCCAGCGGGAGCAAGCTCCCTCACCACAGGTTTTGGGTGGTCTGGAGGGCCGCACTACAACGGCAAATGCCGACTCAACAACGCCCGCAACGCCGCCGGTTTCACCGGTTTGGCCAGGTAATCCAGGCCAGCTGCATGCACCTGGGCCACCGTCTCCGGCCGTCCATCGGCACTGATCACCACCCCTGGCACCGGCTCGCCCAGTTGCGTGCGCAACCAGGCCATCAACTCGGTCCCGGTTTCGCCATCGTCCAGGTGGTAATCCACCAGCGCCAGTTGCGGGCGCATCCCATCGCCGAGCAGCGTCGCGCATTCCTCACGGTTGCGCGCGGTCCAGACCTGGCAACCCCAGCGCGTCAGCAAACTGTTCATGCCGATCAGGATGCTGTCTTCGTTATCGATACACAGCACCTGCGCGCCGCTGAGCAAATGGCCATTGAGTTCGGCCACTTTGGCCGGCGTCGCGGCTTGTACCCGAGCCAGCGGTACGCTGACACTGAACACACTGCCGCGACCCGGCCAGGAACGCACGCGCAAGGTGTGACCCAGCACGCGACACAGCCCATCGGCAATCGCCAGGCCCAGGCCCAGACCTTTCTCGGCCCGGGTCTGGTGGCTGTCGAGGCGTTTGAATTCTTCGAAAATCACCTGCAGTTTGTCTTCTGGAATACCCGGTCCACGGTCCCAGACCTCAAGGCATAGCTCGCCGTTGCGCCGCCGAACGCCGAGCAGCACCGGCCCTTTGGCGTAGCGGAAGGCGTTGGTCAGGAAGTTCTGCAAAATCCGTCGCAGCAGTTTGATGTCGCTATCGACCCGCAGCGCGCTGCCCCTGACGCGAAATTTCAGCCCCTGTTCCTGCGCCAGAGCCTTGAACTCGGCGCCTAGCGTATGGAATAAATCATTGAGCTCGAAGGGCTTGCGATCAGGGTTGATCTTGCCGTTTTCCAGGCGGGAAATGTCCAGCAGGTCGCTGATCAGGTCCTCGGCCGAGCGTAGCGAACTGTCCAGATGATGAACCAGCTTGCGGGCTTCGCTGGATAAATTTTCTTCCTGGTGGGAGAGGGCGGCAGAGAACAGCCGTGCAGCATTCAGCGGTTGCATCAAGTCATGGCTGACGGCAGCCAGGAAACGGGTTTTCGACTGGTTCGCCGATTCGGCGGTGCCCTTGGCTTCAGTCAGGGCAACGTTGAGTTGCGACAGTTCGTGGGTCCGTTCGATGACCCGTTGCTCGAGGCCTTCGTTCGCTTCGGTCAGCGCTTGTTCGGCCTCGCGGAACGCGGTGATGTCGGTGAAACTCATGACGAAACCGCCGCCGGGCATCGGGTTACCGATCAGCTCGATCACTCGACCATTGGGGAACAACCGTTCGGAGGTATGGGCCCGGCCCTGACGCATCCAGTGCAAGCGGCGGGCGACATGCACTTGCGCTTCGCCGGGGCCGCACAGGCCGCGTTCGGCGTTGTAGCGAATGATGTCGGCAATCGGCCGGCCCACGCTGATCAAACCGTCGGGGTAGTTGAATAGCTCAAGGTAGCGCCGGTTCCAGGCCACCAGTTTCAACGACTGGTCGACCACGCTGATGCCCTGGGTGATGTTCTCGATGGCGCCTTGCAGCAAGGCGCGGTTGAACTGCAGCACCTCCGAAGTTTCGTCGGCGATCCGCACGACATCCTCGAGTTGCATTTCCCGACCTTCGATGGCGGCTTTTACCACTGCCCGGGTCGAAGATGCGCCGAGTACACCGGCCAGCAAGCGTTCGGTATGGGCGATCCATTCACCGTCCGCGTTTTGGGTCGGGCTGAAGCCTTTGCCCTGACGGTAGGCGAAACGGATGAAACTCTGACGAGCGCGTTCTTCGCCGACAAAACGGGCGGCCAGTTGCAGTAAGTCGTTGATCTGTACTGCCAGCATTGAGCGGGCATTGGGTCGCGCGCTGATTTCCTGGCCGATGAAGCGGCCGGCCTGCCAGTGCTCCGAAACCCGCGTGCGTGATAGTAGCGAGACCCAGGTGAACAAGGTGAAGTTGCCCGCCAGGGACAGCACCACGCCTTGAGTCAGCGGTGTGATCGGCAAGTTCAACGGGTTGCCTTGCAGCCAGGCCAGGCCTGGAAAACTGCTCAAGGGCAAGCCAAGACTGTTGGCGGCGATCGGCAACACCAACGTGTAGAACCAGAGGAACGTGCCGGCGGCCAGCCCGGCAAACACTCCACGACGGTTAGCCTGTTTCCAGTACAGCGCGCCGAGCATGGCCGGGGCCAGTTGGGTCACGGCGGCGAAGGCGATCTGGCCGATGGTCGCCAGGCTCGCGGTGGAGCCCAGCAGTCGATAACTGACGTAGGCCAACAGCAGAATGACCACGATGCTCACCCGGCGCACCGAAAGCATCCACTGGCGGAACACTTCGAACGGCCGCTCCGCGTTGTTACGCCGCAGCAACCACGGCAGCAGCATGTCGTTGGAGAGCATGGTCGACAGCGCCACGCTGGCCACGATCACCATACCGGTCGCCGCCGAAGCACCGCCGATAAACGCCAGCATCGCCAAGGCAGGGTGAGATTCGGCCAGAGGCAGGCTGATGACGAATGAGTCCGGCAGTACCGAACTGGGCAGCATCATCTGACCGGCCAGTGCGATCGGCACGACAAACAGCGCCGCCAGCGCCAGATAGGCCGGGAACACCCACTTGGCCAAGCGCAGATCCTGGGGGTCGATGTTTTCCACCACGGTTACATGGAACTGCCGGGGCAGGCAGATGATCGCCATCATCGCCACGCCGGTTTGCACCACCATGGACGGCCAGTTGATGGTTTCTTTCCAGTACGCCTCGAGGCGCGGGGCGAGCATGGCCTGGTCGAACAGGTCGTCGAAACCGTCGTACAGGCCGTAGGTCACGAACGCGCCGACCGCGAGAAAAGCGAACAGCTTGACCAGCGACTCAAAAGCAATCGCCAGCACCATGCCGCGGTGGTGTTCTGTGGCGTCGAGGTTGCGGGTACCAAAAACGATGGTGAACAGTGCAAGCACCAAGGAGACGATCAGCGCCGTGTCTTGCGCGCGCGTGCCCATGGCGTCAGCACCGGCGCCGATCAGCAGGTTCACGCCCAGCACGATGCCCTTGAGCTGCAAGGCGATGTACGGCAGCACGCCGACCAGACAGATCAGCGCCACCACCACCGCCAGCGACTGGGATTTGCCGTAGCGGGCGGCGATGAAGTCGGCGATGGAGGTGATGTTCTCCTGTTTGCTGATCATCACCATTTTTTGCAGGACCCACGGCGCGCACACCAGCAGCAGGATCGGCCCGAGGTAGATCGGCAGGAATGACCAGAGTTGCTCGGCCGCCTGGCCCACGGCACCAAAGAATGTCCAACTGGTGCAATAAACGGCCAGCGACAGGCTGTACACCCAGGCACGCATCCGTGGCGGCAACGGTGTGCTGCGCCGGTCACCGTAAAAGGCGATAGCGAACAGGATGGCCATATAGGCCAGGGCGACGGTGGCGATCAGCCCGATGGACAGCGACATGGGAACTCCAGACAAAAGACCTCCGGGACTGCGCCCGGTCAGGACAGTCTCGCATGACCGCTTGAGTTAGTCAGTGTCGACCAAGGTCGTGGCGTGGTGGGGTGTCGCAGGTTGGGAGCCGTCAGATCTTTGATGCCTGTGCAGGCTTCATCGCGAGCAGGCTCGCTCCCACATTGGATCTATGCCGGTCACAATTTATGTGTCCACTGAAGATCAACTGTGGGAGCGAGCCTGCTCGCGATGGCGGTTACTGATTCAGCGCAATATCAATCAACCGATGCAACTCTTCAACCTCCAGCGCCTGCGCTGAAAACAAGATGCGAAACACCGTCGGCGCCACCACCATATTGATCAGCCGATCGACACTCGGCTTCGGCTGATCGGGATAGCGATCCAGAATCGTCTGCAACTGCCCGCCAATGATCGTCACGCAATAGCCCGGTGTGGCGCTGGATTGTACGTCGCGCATCATGTTGCGCCCGGGTTCGGAACTCATCTCGTCCAGATACTGCTCCGCCCAGGCCAGCACGTCACCGCGCAGGCTGCCGGTATTGGCCGGTTCGCTGTCGGGGCGCATGCGGGCGAGGGCGACGTCGGCCAATAGCGCCGACAGATCACCCCAGCGCCGGTAAATAGTCGACGGCGTCACCCCGGCCCGGGCAGCGATTTGCGGCACCGTCACGCTGGCGCGATCCTGTTCTTCGAGGAGTGCGCGGACTGCCGAGTGAATCGACTCTTGGACCCTGGCGCTACGGCCACCTGGGCGTAAACCTTCTTTAATAGCCATACGGCGGACCTTAACACAAAGAATTTGCTTTAAGCGTTAGCCGGTAGCACACTCCACAAAAGCAAAAAGTTAGCTTTTGCGGAGTGTGCCCATGTCCCGTCTAACGTCAAACCGTTCCAGCCTGTGGTTTCTGGCGATCACCTTACTCAGTTTTCTCGCCGCTTCCACCGCGCCGACACCGTTGTATCACTTGTATCAAGAACACCTGCGGTTCTCGGCAGCGACTCTGACCCTGATTTTCGGCGTCTACGCCCTCAGCTTGCTGGCGGCGCTGCTCACGGTTGGTTCGCTCTCGGATTATCTGGGGCGCAAACCGGTGATTTTCACCGCCGTGTTGCTGAACATGCTGGCGATGTTGCTGTTCATCAACGCCGACAGCGTTGCTTGGCTGATCGGTGCGCGGGTCCTGCAGGGTTTTGCCACGGGCATGGCCACCGCCGTTTTGAGTGCGGCGCTGCTGGATACTGACCGTCAGCAGGGGCCGATGGTCAACAGCGTCGCGCCGTTGCTGGGCATGGCGCTGGGTGCCATGGGCTGCGGTGTGTTGGCCGAGTTTGCGCCGCTGCCGCTGCAATTGACCTATTGGGTGCTGTTCGCGCTGTTTGTGATGCAAGCGTTGTATGTCTGGCGCCTGCCGGAAAGCGTCACTCGACAACCGGGTGCCTGGGCCTCGCTACGCCCGACCCTGCATGTGCCGATTCAGGCGCGGCGGATGCTGTGGCGGGTGCTGCCGATAGATCTAGCGGTGTGGGCGCTCGGTGGTTTTTTCGCTTCTTTGGCGCCGTCCCTGGTGCGGACTGCCACCGGGTCCACCTCGAATCTGATTGGCGGGGCGACGGTGGCCGTTTTGACGGTGACTGGCGCCTTGATGATCTACACCTTGCGCAATCGGCCGGCCGACAAAGTCTTGCTGTTGGGCGCGAGCCTGCTGCCTGCAGGCGTTGCGTTGATTCTGCTGGCAGTGCACAGCGCCAGCCTGCCGTTGTTTTTCTTTGGCACTCTGGTGGCGGGCGGCGGTTTTGGCGCGGGTTTCCTGGGTGCCCTGCGAAGCATCGTGCCGTTGGCCTTGCCTCATGAACGGGCGGGGCTGATGTCGGCGTTTTATGTGCTTAGTTATCTGGCGTTCTGCTTGCCTTCATTACTGGCTGGCAGTCTGACGCGGACCTTTGGGCTCGTGGCAACCACCGATGGTTATGGTGCGGTGCTGATCATACTGTCGCTCGGTGCGCTGGTCGGGTTGATGCGTGAGCAGTCCGTCAAAGTCTGTGGCGTCGATGTTCGATGACCGTTAGCCTTGGCACCGCCATTCATTTCGACGGACCGACCCATGAAGATCATCCGCAGCAAATCCTTCACCGCTGACCGCGCCTGGGCGGCGCTGGACATCGCCAACATGAACGGCATCACCACACGTTTGCACTGGACCGATCAGGCTTATAAATGGCATATCAACGACGGTCAGGAAGTGTTCGTGGTGCTCGATGGGCAGGTGCAGATGCGTTATCGCGAAGAAGGCCAGGAGAAGGAAGCGCTACTCGAAGTCGGCGATATTTTTTATGCGTCGGTGGGCACCGAGCATGTGGCTCATCCGCTGGGCGTGGCGCGGATTTTGGTGATCGAGACCGAAGACAGCGTCTAACGCTATATCTGTAAAACAGATAACAGTTAGAGATATTACCCGTTATATCGATATTCGATTCGGATCTACCATGAGCTCCACCTCACGAGAGGACAGGAGTTCACCATGACCTGCACCCATAGCGTTAAACCCGGTATCAAACCGTTCAGTCATTTGCAGCACCCTCGAGAAGCCATCCGCCAATTCACCCCCAACTGGTTCGCAGCGACCATGGGCACGGGTGTATTGGCGCTCGCGCTTGCGCAATTGCCGGTGGCGAATCCCGGTCTGCATGCGTTTGCCGAAGGCCTGTGGCTGTTCAACATTGTCCTGTTTGTTATGTTCACGGCCATGTATGCCGCGCGTTGGGTCATGTTCTTCGACGAGGCGCGGCGGATTTTCGGGCACTCCACGGTTTCGATGTTTTTCGGCACCATTCCCATGGGCCTTGCGACCCTCATCAATGGCTTTCTGCTGTTCGGTTTGCCGCGCTGGGGTGACGGTGTGATTCATCTCGCCGAAGTGCTCTGGTGGCTGGACGTGGCGATGTCGCTGGCTTGCGGCGTATTGATTCCCTACATGATGTTCACCCGTCAGGAGCACAGCATCGACCAGATGACCGCAGTCTGGCTGTTACCGGTGGTGGCGGCGGAAGTGGCGGCTGCCAGCGGCGGCTTGCTGGCGCCGCATCTGGCCGATGCTCATTCACAACTGGTGGTGCTGGTGACCAGCTACGTGCTGTGGGCCTTTTCCCTGCCGGTGGCGTTCAGCATTCTGACTATCCTGTTGCTGCGCATGGCGTTGCATAAATTGCCCCACGAAAACATGGCCGCCTCAAGCTGGCTGGCCCTTGGGCCGATTGGCACCGGTGCGCTGGGCATGTTGCTGTTGGGGGCCGACGCGCCAGCGATCTTTGCCGCCAACGGTTTGCCGGGTATCGGCGAGATCGCCGCAGGGCTTGGCTTGGTGGCCGGCATCACGCTGTGGGGCTTCGGGCTCTGGTGGATGCTGATTGCGCTGTTGATCACTGTGCGTTACTTGCGCGCCGGTATTCCGTTCAACCTCGGCTGGTGGGGCTTCACTTTCCCGTTGGGCGTCTATTCTTTGGCGACGTTGAACCTGGCGAGCACGTTGCACCTGACGTTTTTCAGTGTCTTTGGCTGTGTACTGGTGGCGTTGCTGGCGGTGATGTGGCTGATTGTTGCCAAACGCACGGTGCAGGGCGCATGGCGAGGTGAGTTGTTTGTTTCGCCGTGCATTGCAGGATTAAACAAATAACCGGCAAAGATTGGGTAATCTGTGGCCTGGATCGACGTTCGACATTCCAATAACAATTGCCACGCCACTTTTTATCCAACATCAGCTACCCAACATCAGGGACACATGGAAGATGAGTCACCCCTCGCAGTTCACCTTGCTTCGCACTCGGCGCTTCCTGCCGTTTTTTGTCACGCAGTCGCTGGGGGCCTTCAACGACAACATTTTCAAGCAGTCGTTGATCCTCGCCATTTTGTACCGGCTGACCATCGAGGGTGACCGTTCGATTTGGGTCAACCTGTGTGCGTTGCTATTTATCTTGCCGTTTTTCCTGTTCTCGGCTCTGGCGGGGCAGTTCGGGGAAAAGTTTGCCAAGGACGCACTGATCCGTCTGATCAAGCTCGGGGAAATCGTCATCATGGCGGTGGGGGCGGTCGGTTTCATGTTCGATCACCTGTCGCTGATGCTGGTGGCACTGTTTGCCATGGGCACCCACTCGGCGCTGTTCGGGCCGGTGAAGTACTCGATCCTGCCGCAGGCGTTGCGCGAAGAGGAGCTGGTGGGCGGCAATGGTCTGGTGGAAATGGGCACCTTCCTGGCGATTCTCGCCGGGACCATTGGCGCCGGCATCATGATGTCGGCCAGCAACTACGCGCCGGTGGTGTCCACGGCAATCATTGGTATCGCCGTGCTCGGTTACCTGGCCAGCCGCAGCATTCCCCGGGCTGCCGCGGCATCGCCGGAAATGCGTTTGAACTGGAACATTTTCAGCCAGTCCTGGGCTACCTTGAAGTTGGGCCTGGGGCAAACCCCGGCAGTATCGCGTTCGATCGTCGGCAACTCATGGTTCTGGTTTGTCGGGGCGATTTATCTGACGCAGATCCCGGCGTATGCCAAGGAATGGATGCACGGCGACGAGACTGTGGTGACGCTGATTCTTACAGTGTTTTCGGTCGGTATCGCACTGGGTTCGATGCTCTGCGAGAAACTCTCCGGGCGCAAAGTCGAGATCGGTCTGGTGCCGTTTGGCTCATTCGGTCTGACGGTGTTTGGCCTGTTGCTGTGGTGGCATTCCGGCGCGATTCCAGACAGCGTTGCCGGTCATGGCTGGATCGAAGTCCTTGGGTTCGGTCACGCCTGGCTGGTGTTGATCGACATCCTCGGGCTCGGAATCTTCGGCGGTTTCTACATCGTGCCGCTGTATGCGCTGATCCAGTCGCGTACTGTCGAGAACGAACGGGCGCGGGTGATCGCCGCCAACAACATTCTTAACGCCCTGTTCATGGTGGTCTCGGCGATTGTGTCGATCGTCTTGCTGAGCATCGCCAAGCTGTCGATCCCGCAGCTGTTCCTGGTGGTGTCGCTGCTGAACATTGGCGTCAATGCTTACATCTTCAAAATCGTCCCCGAGTTCAGCATGCGCTTCATGATCTGGCTGCTTGGCCATTCCATGTACCGCGTTGAGCATCGCAATCTGGAGCTGATTCCCGATGAAGGCGCGGCATTGCTGGTTTGCAACCATGTGTCGTTCGTCGATGCCTTGCTGATTGGCGGCGCAGTGCGTCGGCCGATTCGCTTTGTGATGTATTACAAAATCTACAATCTGCCGGTGCTGAACTTCATCTTCCGTACGGCGGGGACGATTCCGATTGCCGGGCGTCAGGAAGACATTCAGATCTACGAAAAAGCCTTCACCCGCATCGCCCGGTATCTGAAGGACGGCGAACTGGTGTGCATTTTCCCTGAAGGCAAGTTGACCGCCGATGGCGAAATCAATGAATTCAAGGGCGGGCTGACACGGATTCTCGAAGAAACACCGGTGCCGGTGATTCCGCTGGCATTGCAGGGGTTGTGGGGGAGTTTCTTCAGTCGCGATCCGAACAAGGGGATGTTTCGTCGGTTGTGGTCGCGGGTGACATTGGTGGCGGGGCCGGCGGTTGCCGTTGAAGTGGCTGAACCGGCGACACTGCAAGGGTTGGTGGGGGAATTGCGTGGGGCGGTAAGGTAGTCGGTGACTTTGCGGGCCTCTTCGCGAGCAAGCCCGCTCCCACATTGGGAATGAGGTCAAATGTGGGAGCGGGCTTGCTCGCGAAAGCGGTAGTGGCCTAAGCGCTAACCTTGAGCCCAACCAACCCGGCAATGATCAACGCCACACTCGCCAGCCGAAACAACGCCATGGATTCACCAAACAAAATGATCCCGGCGATTACCGTGCCCACCGCACCCACGCCAGTCCAGATCGCATAGGCCGTGCCCAGCGGCAATTCCTTCATGGCAAGGCCCAGCAGGCCAAGGCTGATCGCCATGGCCGCGATGGTCAGTGCGGTAGGAAGAGGGCGGCTGAAACCGTCGGTGTATTTCAGGCCGACGGCCCAGCCGACTTCGAAAAGGCCGGCGAGAAACAGAATGATCCAGGACATCAGAGACCTCCATCGATGGATGGGGTCGTCCCCGGATTAATGATTCGATCGAGCCGCGAGGTCGTCCCCGCGTTGCGCAATAGAGTGCCCATCATTAACCCGAGGATCAAGTTTTCGGCTTAATCCGCTGCCTGCTGAGCAGCGATTTGCCGGTCTTCTTTCTCGCTCATACGACGGAAATACGTCGAGAGCAGTGCTCCGGAAATGTTGTGCCAGACGCTGAACAACGCGCTTGGCACCGCTGCCAGCGGCGAGAAGTGCGCGCTGGCCAGGGCCGCGCCCAGGCCGGAGTTCTGCATGCCGACTTCCAGTGCCAGGGATTTGCGTTGGGCCAGTGGCAGGTTGAACAGGCGCCCGGTGAAGTAACCCAGCAAGTAGCCGAAGCTGTTGTGCAACATCACCACGGCCATGATCAGCAGGCCGGATTCGGCAATCTTCGCCTGGCTGGCAGCCACCACGGCAGTGACGATGATCACGATGCTCACCACCGACACCAGTGGTAATACGTCTACCGCGTGACGAACCCGATCACCGAGTACGCGCTGGGCAACCACGCCGAGCACGATCGGCAGCAGCACGACTTGCAGGATCGACCAGAACAGCTCCATGAACGACACCGGCAACCAGGCCGAAGCCAGTAGCCAGATCAGCGCTGGCGTCAGCAGCGGAGCGAGGAGGGTAGTGACGGCGGCAATGGCCACCGACAACGCCAGATCGCCACGCGCCAACCAGGTCATCACGTTCGAGGAGGTGCCGCTTGGGCAGCAGCCGACCAGAATCACACCGACGGCGATCTCTGGCGGCAGGTGGAAAACCTGGCAGAGTAACCACGCCACACCGGGCATGATCACGAAATGGGCGACTACGCCCAGCGCCACGCGCCACGGATGGCGAGCGACTTCGGCGAAGTCTTCAAGCTTGAGGGTCAGGCCCATGCCGAACATCACCAGCCCCAGCAGCGGTACGATGGCGCCTTTCAAACCGATGAACCAGGTCGGTTGCACAAACGCCACCACGGCGAAAATCAGTACCCAGTAAGCGAAGGTATTGCCGACAAAACGACTCAATGCAGCCAGTGCGCGCATGGCCTGATCCTTATTCTTGAGTAACACCACAAAACCAATGTGGGAGCGGACTTGCTCGCGAAGGCGTCATAACATTCAACATCAATGTCGACTGTCAGTGCGCTTTCGCGAGCAAGCCCGCTCCCACAGTAGAGATCACAAGCCTTTAAATACCTTGCGGGGTCTCTTCACCACCCAACGCTTCAACCATCGCCGGCAGGAAGTCGCCGAAGGTCAGCATCATCAGGGTAAAGCTGGCGTCCAGTTGCCCCAGGGCTTCGTCGCCACCGTCCTGTTCCGCCTGATCCTGCAGCAGGTCTTCGAACTTCAGGCGCTTGACCACCATTTTGTCGTCAAGCACGAACGACAGTTTGTCCTGCCAGGCCAGCGACAGTTGAGTGACCACTTTGCCGGTGCTCAGGTGCAGCTGGATTTCTTCGCTGGTCAGGTCCTGACGCTTGCAGCGCACGATGCCGCCGTCTTCGTGGGTGTCGCGCAGTTCGCACTCGTCCAGCACGAAGAAATCGTCCGCGGCTTTCTGGGTGGTGACCCACTCGGTCATGGTGGCGGTCGGCGACATCTTCACTGTCAGCGGACGCACTGGCAGCGAGCCGATCACTTCACGCAGGGTGGAGAGCAGGTCTTCGGCGCGTTTCGGGCTGGCCGAGTTAACCAGGATCAGGCCCTGTTTCGGCGCGATGGCGGCGAAGGTCGACGAGCGACGGATAAAGGCGCGGGGCAGGAAGGCCTGGATGATTTCATCCTTGATCTGATCGCGTTCCTTTTTGTAGACCTTGCGCATTTGTTCGGCTTCGATCTCTTCGACCTTTTCCTTCACCGCATCACGCACGACACTGCCCGGCAGAATGCGTTCTTCCTTACGGGCGGCGATCAGCAAGAAGTCGCCGCTGATGTGCACCAGTGGTGCGTCTTCGCCCTTGCCGAATGGCGCGACGAAACCGTAGGTGGTCAACTCCTGGCTTGCACATGGACGCGCCAGTTTGGTGGCCAGTGCAGTTTCCAACGCCTCGGCATCAAAAGGCAGATCTTGGGTCAGGCGATAGATAAGCAGGTTTTTGAACCACATGGGGTGAGTCTCTCCTTTATACAAAGGGGGGCATTATTGTCCTCCGTGTGCCATAGGCCAACCCTTCTCTAAGCCTTTGGAAGGCCTGAGAAAATTAATTAAAAAAGTGCTTGCCAGAGGTTGGGTCGCTACGTAGAATGCGCGCCACACCGAAAGTGAAGGGTGATTAGCTCAGCTGGGAGAGCGTCTGCCTTACAAGCAGAATGTCGGCGGTTCGATCCCGTCATCACCCACCATTCGCTTTAGTGTTACGCGCAGCGGTAGTTCAGTCGGTTAGAATACCGGCCTGTCACGCCGGGGGTCGCGGGTTCGAGTCCCGTCCGCTGCGCCATATTCGGTAACCTGGAACGCTGAACGCCAGGTCACCACGGAAAAGCCCGCTAACGCGGGTTTTTTTCTGCCTGAGGTTCCTGCAGGGTGTGTCGTTTTACCGGTTTTCAGATTTTTTTGATTTTTTATCAATTAAATCAACACTTTATGAAAATCTGTGGCACAATGCGCCCCGCAACGAAGGTAAAGGGTGATTAGCTCAGCTGGGAGAGCGTCTGCCTTACAAGCAGAATGTCGGCGGTTCGATCCCGTCATCACCCACCACTTACTTTCAACGCTACGCGCAGCGGTAGTTCAGTCGGTTAGAATACCGGCCTGTCACGCCGGGGGTCGCGGGTTCGAGTCCCGTCCGCTGCGCCATATTCGGTATCTGGAACGCTGAACGCCAGATCACCACAGAAAGCCCGCTTAATGCGGGCTTTTTGCTGTCTGGGATTTGGCTTTGTAGCGAATCCACTGAAAAAGCGACCTGTTCGGGCAGCGCCCGTCAGTTAGGACTTGAACACCGCAGCCCCTGTGGGAGCGAGCCTGCTCGCGATAGCGGCGGGTCAGCCAACATTGATGCTAAATGTACCGCCGTCATCGCGAGCAGGCTCGCTCCCACAAGTTGTGCACCTGAACTGACAGGCATTGCCCTGCTCGGGTCGCTTTTTTCGTTTCTGTCTTGCCTATTGTTCGGCGTTACGACTGTGCCGGTAGTCGCTGACGGCCTCATACACCGCTTTTCGCAACCGGTTGATCCCGCCAATCGGCCTATGGGCTTCAAGCCCGAACCATGGGTTGAAGGACAGGTTGTCGCATTGCAGGTTCAGCGCCGGGGTGTCGAAATCCTGGGCAGGCAGTTTGATCCGGGCCACGGTTTCGAAGGGCGCGTCGCTTTCGTTCCACTCGATACTGGTGTCTTCGATCGGCATGTACTTGCCCGCATCCTGACGCTGGATCTGTAAAACGAAACAGGCCGGCACCCGATCGGTCGACAGCTGCTGATTCAGCGCGCTGCGCAGGAAATTCGGCAGGTTTTGATTTTGCGTGGGCAGCGCGTAGACCGGGCAGCTATCAGGGTCCGGCATCACGCGGAATTTAGCGTTAGCTTTACCGAACTTGTACGGCGAAACCGAAAAGTAAGTGGTCTGCGTCGGGCTTGCCGGGGCAGGGGAGAGCGTCGCCAGCGCAATAAACAGATGGCGAACTTGCCACGTGCGCGGATCCCAGCCCGGGAAGAACGCCATCGCCTTTTTGCCATCAGCCTGAGCAGCCACATTCTGACGATACTCAGCGACATCGCTGACAAAGAAGTTCGGATGGTTGAACATCACGAAGTCCTGTTCGCTGTGCCCTTGTCGGTCACTCAGCAATTGTTTACCAGGCACATCGAATAGTTTGATGGCCATGCCCCGGGCATCGCGGATGCTATCGAACTGCGGATACGCATTGCCGTTGGACAGCCGTATCGTCGCTTGCCAGGTTTTGCCCGGTTCGCTGAACACGCCCTGACGTAACTCCGCCGTCAGACCTGGCAGCACCTGAACCTCGGCCTTCACGCAGCCATGGGCCTTGGCATGGGCATCGCGCAGGTAGCGGGTGCTTTCCCGGTGTTGATCGACGATACGTACGGCCGTCTGGATGATGTCCTGGGTCATTGCCGCTTCGCCGTCCGGAATCAGTTCTTCAGCCGATACCGGGCCGCGATGCTGCCAGGCGGACCAGGCCATGATCAGCGCCCAGCCAAGCAGGCCCAGACCCAACAACCACAGCAGGGTTTTGCCGAGGAAGGCGCCCAGGCGCAACCAGAGAGTGATCAGCATGGGTCAATCCTTTTGACTGAGGCGGCGGTCTGGCAATTGCGACTCCATCGGGCCGCCCAACACTTTCAGGTATTCCAGCAGCGCCCAGCGTTCCTCCGGTTGCAGCAGACGACCAATGACGCCGTTACCGCGTTCACCTGCGCGGAACTCGTGACCGCTGTTGTGATTACCGGTAATGCGCGTGTCGAACACAAAACCGTTGGTGAAGGCTTCGGTGCGATAGCCCAAGTGTTTAGGGTCATATTCGAAGGTGCCTTTGTAGAACGTGGTCGGGCGTTCACTTTGTGGCGAGAGCAATTGATAAAGGCTCGGTACCGAACCGTTGTGCAGAAACGGCGGCGTGGCCCAGACGCCCGCCAAAGGTCGGGCCTTGTAGCTACGCAACTCCTGAACGCCGATCGGCAGGCCGAATCCGTCCAGGTTCGGGCGCTCTGCGGGTGTCACTTTGGCTTCGCGGTAGGCCTGGTTGCCCACGAAAGCAGTGACGTAAGCCAGTCCCTTGGCCACGGACAATTGGCTCATATCCAAGGGTTCTGTGGGTTTGGGATGCAGTTGTACGTCCAGTTGCGCAAGCTCCGCCGGATCCCACTGTAAAGCCGTCAGATCGAAGCGATGATCGGCAATGTTGTTGGCGGCGCCGGGGTCTGTGCCAATGATCTCCACAGGCAGCAATTTCAGATGTTGCACCGGTCTGCCGTCGCTTTGGGTGACGCGGGGGACATGACACCCGGCGCAATTTTCAGCGAACAGTTCGCGGCCTTTTGCGGCCAGGGGCTTGTCGATGTTGCCCAACAGGGCTTCCGGCCAGGCAGGCGGTTTGAGTCGTTGCAGGGTTTTTTCGATCCGATGCAGATCGCGCACCCGGACGCTGGACGGGTAGCGGTCGTCGCCCTTGAGCGGCTGCCCGCTGCTGTCGAAGAAATTCAGCGTGGCGCCCACACCCAAGGCCTCTCCGATATTACGGGCCATCGGTTGCTGCGCCGAACCGTTCCACTGCACCCAGTCGAAGGTCCACATGTCCCACAGTTGCGGGTAGTCCACCGGAGCGTTGGCCACACGGTAGTTGGCGGGTGAGATCGCGTCGCCGAAGCTGGCGTTGGCAATGCGCCCGAAAGCATCGGTGCGGCCAGGACCTTCTTCGGTGGGGTAAAGGCCTCGATGGGTGTCGTTCCAGGCCACCTTCAAGAAGGTATCGAGGGATCCTTTGAACTCCCGACGCAGCTGTTGGTGCCGTGCATCGTAGTCCTGACCCAAAACATTGCGGGCGAAACGTTCGAATTTCCAGGGGTTGTAGTAAGTCGAGGCGAGACTGGCCACTAGTGCCTGGCCGAAACTGCCGCCACGCAGGGTAGGGACGCTGGAGGGCAACACATGCTGGGCCGAGCCGCCGTCGATGCGCACAGTCTGGCCATTGAAGCGTAATTCGCCGGTGTGGCAGGCGGCGCACGTGATGTCCAGAAACTCATCCTGGCTGCCGGGGTTTTGATGACGGGCAAAACCGACGGGCAAGTTACCAGGATTGTTCGGTGTGGCTTTCTGGCTCGGGTCGATCAGAAAACCAAAGCGTGCAAGGTATTCAGGAGCGGCGAATCGTTTTTGCGAAAAGGGCAATTCAAGGGCACTGAACCAGTCATAGCGCAAGCCTTTGACCTGGGTACCCTGAGGGGTGAAGTAGTAAGCCTGTCGGTCGTCGGCGCTCCATTGCTCCAGGTAATTGACCTGTTGCGCCGGTGACCAGGCCGGCAATTTCGGGTTGGCGACGTAATACAGCACTACGGCGAGGCCCAGCCCCAGCAATACTGCGATCAGGATCAGCAAGCGGAATATGAGGCGCACGATAAACGTCCTTGTCAGTTTGTAACTCTCTTATGCCTCAGCTCACGAAGTGCGGCAAGAGGCCATTACGCCAGAGTCTGTGGGAACCGGCCCTCAAGTCCGTAAGAGCCAAATGACAGAAGCTTCATCCTTCTATAGCCAAAATGCGTTTAAACACCTGAACTTATCAGACGTTTCCTGCTCTCATGCCGGTAGCCATTGGTCGTGGCGGCCTGATAAGCTCGCGGCTTTACTCGATTGCCCTTTAGGCGCATGAACAAGGAAATAGCATGAAACAGCATCGGTTGGCGGCGGCGGTGGCCCTGGTTGGCCTGGTACTTGCGGGTTGTGATTCGCAGACCAGCGTAGAGCTGAAAACCCCGGCGCAAAAAGCTTCCTACGGTATCGGCCTGAACATGGGCAAAAGCCTGGCTCAGGAAGGCATGGATGATCTGGATTCCAAAGCGGTAGCCCAGGGCATCGAAGATGCCGTCGGCAAGAAAGAACAGAAGCTGAAAGATGAAGAGCTGGTTGAAGCCTTCGCTGCATTGCAAAAACGTGCTGAAGAGCGTTTGGCCAAGATGAGCGAAGAGTCGGCAGCCGCTGGCAAGAAATTCCTCGAAGAGAACGGCAAGAAAGCGGGTGTCACCACCACGGCTTCCGGCCTGCAATACGAAGTGGTCAAGAAAGCCGACGGCGCTCAGCCTAAGCCGACCGACGTAGTGACTGTTCACTACACCGGTAAATTGACCAATGGCACCGTTTTCGACAGTTCCGTCGAACGCGGCAGCCCGATCGATCTGCCGGTCAGCGGTGTGATTCCGGGTTGGGTCGAAGGCCTGCAACTGATGCACGTTGGCGAGAAGTACAAGCTGTACATCCCTAGTGAACTGGCTTACGGCGCCCAAAGCCCAAGCCCGGCGATTCCAGCCAACTCGGTACTGGTATTCGACCTGGAGCTGCTGGCCATCAAGGATCCAGCAAAACAAGACGCCCCCAAGTAATTCGCGTCTGCTTTAAAAACAACGCCTCGCTTATGCGGGGCGTTGTTGCATCTGGCGTTCAGTGGAGGTAAACAAAGCGAACGGATGCGGTACGCTGAAGTCATAGCCAGTGAGGGCGCTCGAGCTAGACGGGCCAGAACGCCAAGTCAATGAAATCTTGGGTTTTTTTATGTGAGTAAAAAACGCCCGATCTGAGTCAGGCCCTTATGAAACGGGGCTTTCAGCGGTGAAATGCAGCTCTGTTCACAAGGTTATCCACAATTTGTGTGGATAACATTTCAGTGGGAGTAATAAATGAAAACGCCCTGGAATTTTGCTCGTTTCCTGCCTCTGGCTGGACGCCTGCTCGCCCGTGGTCGTTTACCGACCCTGCTGTTTGCGGTTGCCAGCAAAGGCGCGAGCCAGGGCAATCGTCTGGGTAAACTCAAAGATGATCTGCGTTTGTTACAGGCACTCTGCCTGGCCTACTGGCGTGGTGAGTACCGGGCCATCAGCCCCAAAGCATTGGTCTCGGTGGTGGCCGGCTTGATGTATTTCCTGAGCCCGGTGGATGCAATCCCGGATTTCATCCCGGTATTCGGCATGCTCGACGACATTGCCGTACTGGCCTGGTTGATGAAAGTTCTCGATGACGAGCTCAACGCCTTCCGCGCTTGGCGCAAGCGTCAGCTGCCCGAGAAGCTTGCGGTAGTCGAACGCTTGCCTGATACCCCCGAACAACTGCAGCTTCAGGGGCCGAAAAAAAACTGAGCCAATTCAAAATCCTCCAGATATTCATACCCCCCCGCGACCTTAGCCGCTGTTAGGATTACACTTCTAAGGAAAAGCGCCGACTCGCTAAGTGTCGTTGTCCTACGGGGTAGTCATGGATATTCAGATAATTACACGCGAAGGCGAGCCCGAATATGCGGTTCTGCCATGGGCTCAGTATCAGGCTCTACTGAAAGCAGCAGGCATCAAGCAACAACCACCGCGTGACGCCACAGCGCCTCCCGCGGCGGCACCAGACCAGATTCTTCCGGGTCTGGATCAACTACGCAATTTGCGCGAAGGGAAGGGCATCGCCATTGAGGCGCTCGCCCGCACGGTAGGCATCAGCCCGTCATATCTCGCCTTGATCGAAAGCGGTGAGCGTCAACCCGACGCTGCTATTCGCCGCAGCCTCGCCTGGGAATTGACGGTGCCAGGATGGAGGGATGAATCGTGAGCGTACGCATCAGTCGTCAACATTGGGATGGATTGCTGGGGGAGCTGGATCAGGCGCGTCGTCAGCGCCATCTTTTGACTTATCGGGCGTTGCTGGAGCGTTTGCAGCTACCCACGCCGGCCATGCAAACCTTGACCGCAGCCCTTGAGCACCTGGCCGCACTGGATGCCAGAGCCGAGCAGCCGTTGCGCAGCTCGTTGGTGATCAGCCAGGGGGCCAGCCGCTTGCCGCGCACCGGCTTCTTTGAATGTGTCGAGCGACTCGGGCGCTTTTCCGGCCCGTCCGATGGCGTGGCTGCCGCGTCCTGGCATGCCTCGGAAGTGGTGCGGGTGTTCGAATACGAGTACCCCGAATCGGCGGAAGCCTGAGTGTTTTTACGACTCAAGGCGCGGGCCAGTTACTGGTTGGCCCGCCGGTTGTTCCACTGGTCGTGGTTTGTGCGTCAGCCGCGAGGCTGGAGCTGGCTCGAGGGCCAGTTTGCGCGTATGGCGAACCTGGGTGATGTCGGCGCCCAGAGCTTCTACGGCCACATTCTGACCTTTCGCGGCGTCGGTCTTGGGGCACGCGAGGAGGGTGTGCGATTGCTGCGTCTGGCCGCGTTGGCGGGGGATGCGAAAGCGGCGTATCAGGTTGGGGTGATCAGCCTTGCGGGAACGCCGAGCAAGGCACCGGACCCGGTGGAAGCGGCTCGCTGGTGGGAAATGGCGGCGAAGGCCGGGCATCCGCTGGCTGAACTCAAGTTGAAAGAGTTGGCGTCTCGTGGTTCTGCGGATTAAGCAATTAAGTGTCTGACAAATTAACGTGGCGTGAGGGAAACCTCCCGCCACGTTTGCGTTTCTGGTTGCTTGTTGATTAATGGGGTGATCATTAGCGAATCACCCTACATCAACATCATCCTTTCCCGACTTCTTTCCTGATTGATCCCCCGCAAAGTCTCGCGCGTTTATTACCGTGTAGATCCATCGGAGATTTCCTTCAAGTTGTAGCGGTTTTCATGAACTGGTGCGCGATGCGCTCCATCGATAGTCTTGGGGTTGTCACTGCAAATTCAGTGACAGGGTGTGGAAGCCCTTCTATCGTTAGGCGCATCAAGCGCCACCAGTTCGGCGTTTTTTATCGTCTGTGTTTTATGGTGGCTGTGCGCGGGGCGCTTTCGAGTGCGCCAGGTGCCTAACGTCCTGGTCTTCCACACCTGCGTACAGCCGCCACCTATTGCGTGGAAGTGATTTCTGGCGGCTCCAATCCATACGTTAGGAATCAAACAATGACAGCAATTACCCCTGATCCACCCTACGAAAAACCAATTCCCCACCCCAAAAACCGCTTCATGGCACTCACCAGCAACTGCAACGACATGCCCACGCTGTTCGTCGATACCCATGCGCCGCTCGATGTTTTGTATGAGGCTGCCAGCTATCGAATTCGTGCCGTCACCCAGGTGCTTGAGAACCTGTCCATGCGCGGCTCAGTCGAGTGTGATTCGACGATACTCAGCGACTTTGCCTTGCTCTGCGCCATTCCACTGCGCGATGGCTGTGATGTGCTGGATGTGATTGGGCGGCGGTTGCGGGCGCGGTCTTCGGACTAGAGCCGAGTGGTTTTTTGTGGCGAGGGGGCTTGCCCCCGTTGGGCTGCGGAGCGGCCCCAAAACCTGCATTCCGGATTTTTCAGGTACACCGCGGGGCTTGGTTTGGCGACTGCTGCGCAGTCGAACGGGGGCAAGCCCCCTCGCCACAGAGTTTTGTGGTGGTCTCAGGTTTCTGGGGCTGCTGCGCAGCCCAGCGGGAGCAAGCTCCCTCGCCACATAAGAACAAGATCAAAAGATCGCAGCCTTCGGCAGCTCCTACGGGATGTATGGCAAATCACCGATGCCCGGCAACCAACGTTTCCTTGGTTGTCGGCACCGCCAGGCTATCAATCACATGCACGCTATACCCCGGCACATTCTTCGCGTGATGCTTGGCCTGTGATGCCATCTCTGCCAACTGGCTCGCATCGAGTTGTCCGCAGGCCTGTGGATGCAAATGCACCACGCCGATGGACAGGGACAGCAGCGCAAACTCCTGCCGTATGCCTTGGCGATTCGGCGCGATGAAGCAGCCGGCTTCCAGGTGTTCGCTGCGGTAAAAGCGTCGGCATTGGCTGTGGAAGTCGTCCAGCAATTGGTGCAGGCGTTTGCGCCAGTCTTCCGGGCTGAGCACCAGCAGGAAATCGTCGCCGCCGATATGGCCAACGAAATCGCGAGATGGGTCGATGCGGTCGTTCAGGCATTGCGCCAGACACAGTAGGACTTCATCGCCGCGACCGTAGCCGTAGATGTCGTTGAAGGGTTTGAAACTGTCGATGTCCACGTAGCAGATCACCGATTCCCGTTCCTGTTGCAGCAGCCGTGTCAGGCATTGCTGGATCGGTACGTTGCCCGGCAACAGGGTCAGCGGGTTGGCGTAGCGGGCTTGCTGGATTTTCAGTTCGGTAATCAGCTTGAGCACGTCGATCACTCGGCCCAGCCCCAAATAGCTGCCGTTGAGGGTGATGATGAAGTCTTCTTCGATGCGCTGGCGGGCGCGGCTGGTGATCAAGCGGCTGACCTGTTGCAGCGACTGGCTCAACTCCACAGCGAGGAAGTCGTCGCTCATCAAGCGACTGATCGGCTTGCGGGCAAACAGGTCAGTGGCAAAGGGCTTGAGCAAGGCGTCCGAGAGCGAATGGCGGTGGACGATGCCACAGGGCTGGCCCTGTTTGTCGAGCACCGCCAGGGAGTTCAGGTTGGCCTGGCGGCGGAAGGCTTCCAGCACGGTGGCGGTCGGGGTGTCGCTGGTCACCGCCGGCTGGTCGTTGAGCAGGGCGCTGAGGTCACTGACTTCCTCGTTCAGTATCGCGGCGATGCTGTTTGGTTTGGGCATCAAGGTTCGGGCATCGCGAGGCGGATGCTCCTGGGGCCGGCAGAGCAGATAACCTTGCAGCAGATCAACGCCCATTTCGGTCAGCACGGCCAGTTCTTCCGGCAATTCGATGCCTTCGGCGATCACTTTGGCCCGGGAAGCCTTGGCGATCTGCAGGATCGAGCCAACGAACTCACGCTTGAGCGCGTCCTGGTGAATGCCGTCGATAAAGTGCCGATCGATCTTGACGTAGTCCGGGCGCAATTCAGACCAGAGTCGCAAGCTCGAATAACCGGCGCCCAGATCATCCAGCGCGATGGAAAACCCCATCGCCCGATAGTGATGCAGGGCGTTTTGCAGCAGCTGGAAATCGTCGGTCGGGGTCTGTTCGGTGAGTTCAATTACCACCTGGCTCGGTGGGATGCCGAAATCCTGCAGCAGTTGCAGGGTACGTCCGGGTTGGTGGGCGGCTTCGAGCAGGGATTCCGGGGATACGTTGAGGAAGAGTTTGCCGGGCAATTGCTGTTCATTGAAGCGGCGGCAAGCACTTTGACGGCAAGCGATTTCCAGTTCGCTGAGGCGACCGGCCTGGCGGGCTACCGCGAACAGGGCAACGGGGGAGTGCAGCGGACTGTTGGAGGGGCCACGGCTGAGGGCTTCGTAGCCGATGATACGTCGTTCAGAGAGGGAAATGATCGGCTGGAACAGGCTGTGCAAACCGCTTTGAGTCAGTATCGAGCTCAAGGCACTCAGCTGTTCGGTTGTGGTCATGGCGTTCTCTGGCGATAAAAAAAGGACCGGGTGCAAGGTGCACCCAGTCCTTTATTTCACGACAGAATGATGTCTGTTTGATGACGCTCCGGGGAGCGTTAGCATTAAATTGCCATCATTCTGATTGTAACCACTTAGTGCTTGGCAACCGCGGTGTTGAGTTTCAAGTAATCCAGCAGAATCCGCCCCGTCTCGCTCAGATAAGCATCGTCTTCTGGCTTGGTCTTGTCCTGCTCGGCCGCGATGGCATCTTCGTCTTCTTTCTTCAGCTCTTTGAGCGGCTCTTCGCCCTTGGCCTTGCGACGGATGTTTTCCATGACAAGTTGCTTGGCTTCGATATCGGCATGTTGTGCACGACGCTCGGCTTCATTGAGGCTGACGGTTTTTTCGCTCATCAACTTCTGCGCCAGGGCCAGTTTGTCGCGGATGAACACGAACTCCGCGTCTTTGGCCGTGCGTACGTCATGCTCGGACTTGAGCTGCGTGATGTACGGTTTGAACGGGTCAAGCGCAGGCTTGATGGCCGCACGAATGGTGTCCCACGGCATGGCTTCCGGCAGGGCGCTTTCGCCGATTTCCTTGGTGTCGATGAGCGATGGGTAATCGATGTCCGGCAGCACGCCCTGATGCTGGGTGCTCTGGCCGGAAACCCGGTAGAACTTGGCCAGGGTCAGTTTCAGTTCGCCATGGTTCAGCGGCTGAATGGTCTGCACGGTGCCTTTGCCGAAGGTCTGGCCGCCGATGATTAGCGCGCGGTGGTAGTCCTGCATTGCGCCGGCGAAAATCTCCGAAGCCGAGGCGGACAAACGGTTGACCAGCAACACCATCGGGCCTTTGTAGAACGCGCCCGGGTTTTCATCTTCCAGCACATCGACCCGGCCGTCGGCGTTACGCACCAGTACGGTCGGACCTTTGTCGATGAACAGACTGGTCAGCTCGGTGGCTTCCTGCAAGGAACCGCCGCCGTTGTTGCGCAGGTCGATGACCACGCCGTCGACCTTGTCTTTCTGCAGCTCGGTCAGCAGCTTCTTGACGTCGCGGGTGGTGCTCTTGTAGTCCGGATCACCGGCACGGAAGGCCTTGAAGTCCAGGTAGAAGGCCGGGATCTCGATGACGCCGAGTTTGTAGTCCTTGCCATCCTGCTTGAGGTTGAGGACCGACTTCTTCACTGCCTGATCTTCGAGCTTCACCGCTTCGCGGGTAATCGGCACGATTTTGGTGGTCTGGTCGTTCGGCGCGTTGCTGGCCGGAATCACTTCCAGGCGCACCACGGTGCCTTTGGGGCCACGAATCAGTTTGACCACTTCGTCCAGGCGCCAGCCGACCACGTCGACCATCTCTTTGTTGCCCTGGGCCACGCCGATGATCTTGTCGGCCGGTGCAACCTGCTTGGTCTTGTCGGCCGGGCCGGCAGGCACCAGGCGCACGACTTTCACTTGATCGTTATCGCTCTGCAACACGGCGCCGATGCCCTCCAGGGACAGGCTCATGTTGATGTCGAAGTTTTCCGCGTTATCCGGCGACAGATAGTTGGTGTGCGGGTCGTAGGACATGGCGAAGGTATTGATGTACGCCTGGAAGATGTCTTCCGCACGGGTCTGGTCCAGACGCGACAGCTGATTCTTGTAACGCTTGGTCAGGGTTTCCTGAATCTGCTTCGACTCTTTGCCGGAGATCTTCATCCGCAGCACTTCGTCCTTGACGCGTTTGCGCCACAGGTCGTCCAGCTCGGCGGTGGTCTTGAGCCAAGGGGCATCCTTGCGATCGACCAGCAAGGTTTCCTTGGCGGTGAAGTCGATCTTGTCGACGCCCTTGTTCAGCTCGGCAAGGGCAAAGTCCAGACGCGACTTGACGCGGTCCAGGTAGCGCTTGTAGATGGTGAACCCGGCGTTCAGGTCGCCGCTTTTGAGGAAGTCGTCAAACTGGGTTTTCCATTTGTCGAATTCGGCAATATCGCTGGCCATGAAATAGCTACGCGATGGATCCAGCAGCTTGATATAGCTGTCGTAGATGATCACGGAGCGTGCATCGTCGAGCGGTGGTTTGCTGTAATGGTGACGCTTGAGCAATTCGACGACGTTCAGACTGGCGATTACTTCGTCACGATCGGGCTGAAGCTTGTCCCAGCTGTTGGCTGCGAACGAATTGCTCGACATCGGCAAAAGACCGAGACCAATGACAAGAGCGAGGGCGGTGCTGGGGAGCAGATGCTTCATGCTGATTCGACGCGGGGACAATTGATAACGCATATTAGGCCGTCTTTGAAGTCGCCGGATCCACAAGGACCGGTCGCATAATGCAAAAAGCCCGGCGCTACAGCTTCGGGCTCAGTCCAGACTCACTATGGAGGCACTGTGAAAGCATTGCAAGGCGTTGAGGGGCGAGTGGAGTGGGTTGAAGAGCCGAGTCCTACGTGCGATGTAGGACAAGTTCGCATCCGAGTGGCGGCAGCAGGACTCAATCGCGCTGATTTGTTACAGAAAGCAGGACTTTATCCGCCACCGCCGGGGGCCAGTCAAGTACTGGGTCTTGAGTGTTCCGGGGTGATCAGCGAGGTCGGCCCGGGCTCGTCCTGGCAGGTCGGCGATCGGGTTTGCGCCTTGCTGGCCGGGGGTGGGATGGCCGAAGAGGTAGTTGTCGACGGACGGCATGTGTTGCCGGTTCCCGAAGGTTTGTCCCTGGCCGAGGCCGCGGCATTGCCGGAAGTGTATGCGACTGTTTGGCTGAATTTGTTTCAACTGGCTGCGCTCAAACCGGGTGAGAAAGTTCTCCTGCACGCCGGCGCCAGTGGAATCGGTTCAGCTGCCATTCAGCTGTGCAAGGCGTTTGGTAACCCGTGCTGGGTCAGCGTCGGTTCCGCCGAGCGTCTGGCTTACTGTGAAGCGTTGGGCGCGCAGGGTGGCGTGGTGCGCAACGGCGATCTGGATAGCTTGAATGATCTCGCGCCGTTCGACGTGATCCTCGACCCGGTAGGTGGTAACTATGCGGCGTTGAACCTCAAGCTGCTGGCTCGCGATGGTCGTTGGGTGCTGATCGGATTGATGGGCGGTCGCGAGGCGCAGCTGGATCTGGCGCAGGTACTGGCCAAACGTGTGCAACTGCTGGGTTCAACCTTGCGCAACCGCGATGAGCAGTTCAAGGCCGATTTGTTCAGCGATCTCGGCCAGCATGTCTGGCCGCTGTTTGCCGAAGGGCGTTTGAGCCCGCAACTGGCCAGGACATTTGCAATCAAGGATGCCGAAGCGGCATTTGCGGAACTGGCGACGAATAAGGTTTCCGGCAAACTGGTGTTGGTGATCGACGAAAGCCTGGTTTAGGGATGATCGTTCCCACGCTCCGCGTGGGAACGCCTCAATGGACGCTCTGCGTCCGCTTCTGGGACGCGGAGCATCCCGGGCTGCATTCCCATGCAGAGCGTGGGAACGAGCAGTAGGGCGGGGTTACTTCCAGATATGGATCGGCCAGCCGGCCTTTTCGGCGTGTTCAAGCAGCACCGGATCCGGATTCACCACATGCGGAAAGTCCACCTTCAGCAGCAGCGGCAAGTCATTGCGCGAATCTGAATAGAAACTCGCGCCTTCCAGGTTTTCCTCTTCGGCATCGAGCCATTCCAGCAACCGGGTGATCTTGCCTTCGCGGTAGGTCAGGGTACCAACGGTTTGGCCGCTATAAACCCCATGGGCCACTTCCAGCTCGATGCCGAGAATCTCGTCGATGCCCAAACGGTCGGCAATCGGCTTGACCAAATGCGTGCCCGAGGCCGAGATCACCAGGATCCGGTCGCCGGCCTTGCGGTGGGCGGCGATGGCTTTGGTGGCGTCGCTGAAGATGATCGGCTCGATGAAGTCTTCCACCCAAGGCCCGACCAGATGGTCGACTTCTTCCGGTGTGCGGCCGATCATCGGTTCCAGACTGAAGGTCATGTACTCCTCCATCCGCAACTTGCCGTGGCTGTAAGCGTCCATCATTTCGTTGTTCTGACGCATGAACGACTCGGGATCGACCCAGCCCAGGCGACCCATTTGCTCGCTCCAAAGGGTGGCGCAGTCGCCGTGGATCAGGGTTTCGTCCAGATCAAAAATTGCCAGGGCCATCAGTGCAGTTCTCTCTTCAACATCAGCAAGGTCATCAGGCTACCTCACACAGGGCCGTCGGATCGATGGAAAGTGCCAGGCGCTGACCATCGGGATGCAGGTCGGCCGCCGAACGGTTCAGCACATCCACCACCAATTCCACGCCCCGGGCTTCGACCCGATAGCGAATCACGTTGCCCAACAGGCTGTGGCTGCGTATTTGCGCGTCGAGTTCGCCGTTGAGGCTTAGCTCGATGGCTTCCGGGCGAATCGCGAGGCGATGGGTGATCGGTCGTTGCAACAGCTTACTGGCGCTGTCGGCGTCCAGCAGGTTGTAGTTGCCGATGAAGCCTGCGGCAAACACATCGACTGGCGCGGTGTAGAGGGTTTCGGCATCGCCGCTTTGTACGATCTTTCCCTGATTCATCAGGAAGATTCGGTCAGACATGGTCAGGGCTTCTTCCTGATCGTGAGTGACGAAGATCGTGGTCAGACCCAGTTCGCGCTGGATCTGACGGATCTGTTCGCGCAGGTGCTTGCGAATCCGCGCGTCTAGTGCCGACAGCGGTTCATCCAGCAACAGCAACCGAGGCCGGGTCACCAGCGAGCGGGCCAGGGCGACACGCTGACACTGGCCGCCGGACAATTGATGCGGGTAACGGGCGGCGAAGTCGTTGAGCTCCACCAGTGCCAGCACTTCGGCGACGCGCTTGTGGCTGTCGTCCGCGTTGACCTTCTGCATGCGCAAACCGAAGGCGACGTTCTGCTCCACGGTCATGTTCGGGAACAGCGCATAACTCTGGAACACCATGCCGATCCCGCGTTTTTGCGGGCTCAGCGGGACGAGGTCCTGACCTTCCAGCAGGATCTTGCCGCCGTCCACCGAGGTCAGGCCGGCGATGCAACGCAGCAGGGTGGACTTGCCGCAACCGGACGGGCCGAGAAGCGTGACGAATTCGCCTTTCTTGATTTCGCAGTTGATGTCGCTGAATACCGTGGTTCCAGAGTAATTTTTCTGAAGGTGTTGGACGCTGACATAGCTCATTCGCTTTTGTCCTTGTTCAAGATATTGGCCGCCCAGGTCAGAACCAGCACAAAGAAGAAGTAGGAGATCACCAGCGCACTGGTGAAGTGGCCGCTGCTGTTACGCATGTTATTGAGGTAGACCTGCAGGGTTTCATAACGGGTGCCGACGAGGATGTTGGCGAACACGAACTCACCGAACAGGAACGAGAACGACAGCAGCAACGCCACCATCAAACCCTTGCGCAGGTTCGGCAGCACCACCAGGAATGCCGCTTGCCAAGTGCTGGCACCAAGCAGTTGCGCGGAGTCCATCAGGTCGCGCAGGTTGATCGCTTGCAGGTTGTTGGTGATCGCTCGGTACATGAACGGCAGCGCCACGGTGAAGTAGCAACCGATCAAAATCCAAGGCGTGCCGACCATCGCGAACGGCCCCGAGCCATAGAGTTGCAACAACCCCACCGACGACACCACCGGCGGCACCGCGAAGGGCAGCAGGATCAGGATATTCATCAAGGCGTCGAGTTTCGGGAAGTGGTAATGCACCACGAACAGCAGCGGCAGAATCAGCACCACCGACAGAATCAGCGAGCCGACGCAGACCAGCAAGGACTGACCGAACGCGTCGAGAAAGCGCGGATCGCTCCAAAGCTGGAGGTACCACTTGAAGGTAAAACCGCTGGGCATGATCGTCGCGGACCAACTGCTGGAGATCGAGTAGATCAATGTTCCAAGCAGCGGCAACAGCAGAATGGCAAACAACAAATACACCACCACCCGGTGGTAGATACCGACGGGGCCCAGTTCAGCGCGAGACATGGTAGCTCCTCTTCAACAGCAGCTGATGCACGATAGTCACCAGGGTCATCAACGCCACCAGCACCACGGCCAAGGCGCTGGCCAGGTTCGGGTCCAGGGAAATGTCGCCGGAGACCATTGCCGCGATGCGGATCGGCAACACGTTGAAGTTGCCGGTGGTCAGGGCGTAGACCGTGGCATACGCGCCGAGGGCGTTGGCCAGCAGGATTACGAATGTGCCCAGCAGCGCCGGGGTCAGTACCGGTAAACCGATGTGTCGCCAGAATTGCCAGCCGTTGGCACCGAGCAACGCGGCGGACTCACGCCAGTCTTCGCGCAAGGCGTCGAAAGCCGGGTAGAGCAGCAGCACGCCCAGGGGAATCTGGAAGTAGGTGTAGAGAATGATCAGACCGGTTTTCGAGTACAGGTTGAAGTCCTGAATGATCCCGGCCTGTTTGAGCATGATGGTGATGCTGCCGTTGAACCCCAGCAAAATGATGAACGCGAAGGCCAGGGGCACGCCGGCGAAGTTGCTGGTCATGTTGGCGAAGGCGTTGACGAAGTTGCGCAGTTTCGAGTCGACCCGGCGCAAGGAGTAGGCGCCGAGTACGGCGATGATGATGCCGAACACGCTGGACCAGAAACTGATCTCGAGGCTGTACTGGATCGCCTGCAAATAGAACCTCGAGTTGAAGATTTTGCTGAAGTTGGCCAGGCCCCAGCCGAACTCTTCCGATTGCAGGCTGTTGATCATTACCCAGAGCAGCGGGGCGATCTGGAACACGAAGAAGAAAATCGCGAAGGGCACCAGGCACAAAGCGGCCAGCCATTTACCGCGGGTCATGGCATTCACTTGAGCAGCTCCCGGCACACAGGTTTGTCGTGGGGCACGCCCAGCAGTTCGCAGACGGTGCCGCAGATTTCGGTCTGTTTTGGCGCGGCGTTTTGGTTGAAGCTGAAGGCATCGCCGAGGACGAACAACGGCACTTCGCGTTCTTCGGGCAGCAGGCCGTTGTGCGAGCGGTCGTTGTTCATGCCGTGGTCAGCCGTCACCAGCACCTGGTAACCGGCGTCGAGCCAGCCTTGCAGGTAATCGGCGAGGATGATGTCGGCTGAGCGAGCGCTGTTGCGGTACTGCGAGGTGTCGAGGCCGTGCTTGTGCCCGGCGTCGTCGATGTTCATGGGGTGGACCAATAAAAAGTTCGGCTCGTGGCGCAGACGCAGGTTTTCCGCGTCGGCGAACAGGTGCGAGTCGGGGTAGTGGTCGTTCCAGTAGAAGTGACCGTGCTGGATTGGCAGTTTGGGGTCATCGGTATGACGATCCCGGGCGGCCATGAACGGCGAACGGTTATACAACTCGCTGACCCAGTGATAGGCCGCGGCTGCGGTTTTCAGGCCGGCGTCGGTGGCGTAATGGTAGATGCTGCGCTGGTTGGACAGGCGCGAGACGTTGTTGTGAACGATGCCGCTGTCGATCGGCGTAACGCCGGTCAGGATGCATTCGTAAAGGGGGCGGGACAGGGCCGGCAGTTCGCACTCCAGTTTGTAGAGTGCCGCGCGTCCTGCGCCAACGTAAGCCTGCAGATGCCCCATGGCGTGGCGCGCGACTTCGTAATTGAGGCCGTCGAGCACGACAAGGATGACGTTGTGCTTCATAGGGGCTGGGACTCCGCAAAAACAGATGATTCAAATACGCAACCAATCCCCTGTGGGAGCGGGCTTGTGTGGCGAGGGAGCTTGCTCCCGTTGGGCTGCGAAGCGGCCCCAAAAAAGGAACTGCTGCGCAGTTCAACGGGAGCAAGCTCCCTCGCCACAGGTCCGCTCCCACATTGGATCTCCATCAGATCCCCGAATGGGGATCTACCGTGTTACGGCATATTGATGATGACTTCTTCCTGCCACTTCTGTGGCAGCCCCTTGGAGGTCTTTTCCCATGCGTCGGCGTCTTTGATAGGCGTAACCTTTTTGTACTGCTCGTTAGGCAGCAGCTTGGACTTCACGTCTTCCGGCAGTTTGATGTGCTCGGCGCGGATCGGACGGGCGTTGCCTTTCGCCAGGTTGATTTGGCCGGCATCGCTGAAGATGTATTCGCGGGTCAGCTTGGCGGCGTTCGGGTTCTTCGCGTATTTGTTGATGATGGTGGTGTAGCCGGAAATCACCGAGCCGTCGGATGGAATCAGCACGATGTAGTCATCCGGATTCGCCATCTTGGCCCTGTAGCTCAGGCCGTTGAAGTCCCAGACCACGCCGACTTCGATTTCACCCTTTTCCATGGTGGCGATCGTCGGGTTGGCCATGGACAGGCGACCTTGCTTGGCGATGTCAGCGAACAGCAACAGGGCTGGCTGAATGTTTTTCTCGTCACCGCCGTTGGCGAGGGCGGCGGCCAGTACACCGTTGGCCGCTTGTGCCGCGGTGCTCACGTCACCGATAGAGACTTTGTACTTGCCGGTCTTGAGGTCCGCCCATTTGGTTGGTGCTTCAGAACCGTGCAGCAGTTTTTTGTTGACGATGAATGCAATGGTGCCGGTGTAGGCCAGCGCCCAGTTACCGTCCTTGTCCTTGGCCCAGTCGGGAATCTGTTCCCAGGTAGTTGGCTTATAAGGTTGCACCACGCCCTGCTTGACCGAGATCGGGCCGAAGGCGGCACCGACGTCGCCGATGTCGGCTGTGGCGTTATCTTTTTCGGCGGCGAACTTGGCGATTTCCTGAGCCGAGCTCATGTCCGTGTCGATGTGTTTCAGGCCATATTTCTTGGCCAGGTCTTCCCAGGTGCCTTTCCAGTTGGCCCAGTCATCGGGCATGCCGACGCTGTTGACTGCGCCTTCCGCTTTCGCAGCGGCTTCCAGGGTTTTCAGATCATCCGCCGCCATGGCGGAGGTGCACAGGGCAATGGTCGAGCCTAACAGTGATGCCAGGAAAAACTGTTTCATCCGAAGCTCCTTTGGGCGTTTTCAACGCTGCGATTGCGGTTGTGTTGGTCTAGGTCAGCAATACCTGAGCCAATTTAGGCGGGTTGGATGACATTTTGATGTCGACGACCGGTCGGCCTGAATTTTCTGCGCTCGGATACGCGGGGTGCGAGATAAGCGTAGACCATGGCTAAGGAGCTGATATGAAAGGGACTTGGCCATAAAATTGCAGGTGTCTGGCGCAACCGTTCGGCGGCTTTGTCATCTGTCAGTCATATGCAGTGCCTAGGCTTGCAGGCAGTTGAAGGAACCGATTTGAATCACGGTTCTGCCCTGAATCAGTGCTGGTCTAGTCCAGATAGGTAACGTTGATGCGCATCGAGACCACCAAAGCGGTGACAGCCATCGGGCAGGTTCTGCAAGAACAGCTTGACCACGGTCTGTTGGCGCCCGGGAGCAAGTTGCCGGCAGAGCGCAAGCTCAGTGAGTTGTTCGGTACCACGCGGATCACCGTGCGTGAGGCTTTATTGCAGCTGGAGGCCCAGGGCCAGATTTATCGCGAGGAGCGACGTGGCTGGTTCGTGTCGCCACCGCGACTGGCTTATAACCTGATGCAGCGCAGCCACTTTCACGCGATGGTCAGTGCGCAGGGGCGAGTGCCGTCCACCGAAGTGATCTCGGCGCGCTTGCAACCGGCGTCGGCGGCGGTGTGTGCCTGGTTGCAGTTGCCGGCGCTGTCGAGCGTGATTCAGATTTGCCGCTCGCGACGGATTGACGGGCGATTGGTGTTGTATGTGGAGCACTACCTGAACCCGCAGTTTTTCCCCGGGATTCTGGACTTCGACCTGAATCAGTCGATGACCGAACTGTATGCCCGGCATTACGACTTGCACTACGGGCGGGTGCGTTTCGAGATTGTGCCGACGGCATTGTCGGTGGATGCGGCAGCGGCTTTACGGGTGTCGGTGGGCAGCCCGGGGTTGCGGATTGCCCGGGTCAATTACGATCAGCACGAGCGGTTGATCGATTGCGACCTCGAATTTTGGCGCCATGATGCGATTCATGTCGGGGTGGATGTGGTCTGAGCTTTATTCCTTGGCGACTTGCACACTCATCCGCGGCGTCGCCAGATCCAGCCCGGCTTCATCCAGATGGCGCTTGAGCGACAAATTGAACGCCCGGGAAACTTCCCACTGCTTGATTGGCGCGGTCTTGAAGCGTGCGCGAAGAATCGCGTTGCCGGATTCGAAACTTTCTACACCCTGAATCTCCAGCGGCGACCAGATGTTTCGCCGTTGCAGCGGGTCGGTGCGCATTTTCTGGCCAACTTCGCGCATCAGTTTGATCGCCTCGTCGATGTCCATGTTGGAGGGCACCGCCACCCGGAAGATCGCGTAGCCGAATTCCCGGGAGTAGTTCTTGATGCTTTTGATTTCGCTGAACGGAATGGTGTGAACGATGCCGTCGATGTCCCGCAGGCGCACGGTGCGGATGGTCAAGCCTTCGACCGTGCCCAAGTGGCCGCCGACGTCCACGTAGTCGTCGATGGCCAGGGAGTCTTCGATGATGATGAACAGCCCGGTGATCAGGTCGGCCACCAGTGATTGCGCGCCGAAACCGATGGCCAGGCCGATCACACCGGCACCGGCCAGCAACGGCGTGACGTTCATGCCCATGTTCGCCAGGGCGACGATCAGCGCAATGATGAAAATCGCCACGAACAGCACGTTGCGGATCAGCGGCATCATCGTCTGTGCGCGGGCATTGGCCAGGCCTTTGCGCGAGCGGGTGAGGGCGTGATGCACGGCGGTGTCACTGAGGATCCAGATCAGCCAGGCAAAAATCAGCGTGCCGCCGAGGCTGAACAGTTTGACGCTGACCTCATGGCCTTCGCCTTCGGTGAAACGGATCAGCGACATCCCCCAGACGCGCAGGCCGAGTTCGATGAATGCCAGCCACACCAGCAGATGGGCGAGGGTGTAGAAGAAGCTTTTCAGGCGATCCGAATACAGCGCGTGGCGCTTCACGCTGCGCTGCGGTTTGAGCGAATGGCGGCGCACTAGCCCATTGATGACCATGCACAACACCAGCAGCACAGTGCAGATCAGTGACTGACGCAAGGCCGTGCTGGTGTCGCCGGCGGAGACGAAGGTGGCGAACAGAGAGATGCCCACCAGCACCAGCGCCGGCAGATACCAAAAAGTGCCGAGGATTTCGATTGTGTCGCTCAAGGCCCGGCGAGTCAGGCGCCGGGATAGCGGTTGGTTGCGGATCAGGTGCGCGATGGGCCGACGGAAACGCAGAACGAAAAAACCGGTGGAGATCGCCGCCAACACATTGGCGAACGTCGCTGCGGTGTGAGCCAGGTGACTGCCGAGGCTGGCGATCAGGCGCGGATCGTTCAGGGCTTCACCGAAGGCAGCGAAACTGCCGATCAGCCACAACGGGCGGAAGGCCTGATGCCGCAGGATGTACAAGGCACGGTGACGATGCGGACCATCCAGCACGGAAAACGCGATCACGCAGATCGCCGAGAAACAGGTACCGACGACCAGCGCATAGGCCAACACCATGGCCAAGCTTTTGCCCAATGACGAAGGCAGGGCGTAGGTCATGTAAACCGTCATGACCAAGGCAATCAACCACGGCCCGAGTTTGCGCAAGGCGAAGCGCAGCATGTCCAGCGCCTTCGGGTGTTGTGGCAGTTCTTCGGTGAGACCAAAGCGCATGCGTACCCGGTGGCCGAGCCAGATCAGGGCGGCGGCCAGCAGGCTCCAGACCATCAGGATTACAGCAAAAGCGAAGATGATCGGCAGCCATTCATTGGCCGGAAGCATCAGCGCCGCCAGTTCATCCTTGGCCAGATCGACCTCTTCGGACCAGCGATTGAGCGGACTGTCGGTGCCGGAAAATTGCTTTTCGAGACCGGCCAGGGTGCCGCCGATCAGCCCCAGCACGCCTTGTTCAGTGGTCGGCTGAGCCTTTTGGGTGACGTCGCGAAGTTTTTTCAGGTCCGTCAGTAGCTGAGTCCGCTGCTGATCGTTTTCCAGGGACTTGATGACTTCGTCCAGCGATTGCCCCAACGGCTCTTGTGCTTGCGGCTGGGTTTTCGCCGAGCCATTGAGCAACCCCGGCAAACCGACCGCTTGGGCAGGTGCCATCGGCAGCAGTGTCATCAGGCAGGCAAGGAGCAAACATGGCAGGGCAAAAAGACGAGCGAACACGGTCGACCTCGGATGAACGAATCGGCCGAGTGTACGAGCCCGTCAAAATCAATGCGAGCCAGGCGCGAGGATTTATTCGTTGAGTTTGGCGAGGATCTTGTAGATCACAGTGGCGAGGATCATCAGCATGCCAACCCACATCGCGAACACACCGGCGTTCTTGTCGCGAAAGTTGAAGCCGATGGCCAGCATGATCATCCCGGAAAGAATCGGGATCAGCATGGCGTGGAACGAAGACAACGAGATCATGGTGACAGCCTTGTCGGAGAGGGTACTGCAAGTCTAGGCGGCTTTCGGACGAGCGGAGGTGATGGAGATCATTGTGGCGAGGGAGCTTGCTCCCGTTGGGCTGCGAAGCAGCCCCAAAACAAGCAATATCGGATTATCAGACAGGCCGAGTTCGCCAAGGTACGACTGCTTCGCAGCCGAGCGGGAGCAAGCTCCCTCGCCACAAAAGTTACCTTTTAATCACTAAGGACTACGGCAATTCGCGGCAGGTGTAAAACGCGCTCAGCACTTTGACAAGATGCGCCAGGTCATGGCTGCCGCACAACTCACGGATCGAGTGCATGGCGAACGTCGGCAGGCCGATGTCCACAGTGCGCACGCCCAGGTGGCTGGCGGTGATCGGGCCGATGGTAGAGCCGCAGCCCATGTCGCTGCGTACCACGAAGCTCTGCACCGGTACTTCTTCGGCCATGCACAAATGGCGGAAGAACCCGGCGGTTTCGCTGTTGGTGGCGTAGCGCTGGTTGCTGTTGACCTTGATCACCGGGCCGGCGTTGAGTTTCGGGCCGTGGTTGGCGTCGTGCTTGTCCGCATAGTTCGGATGCACGCCGTGGGCGTTGTCGGCCGAAACCAGCAGGGATTTCTGAATGGTCCGTACGAATTCATCCCCTTCGGGCAACAGACGACGCAGGGTTTGCTCAAGCATCGGACCGTCGGCGCCACAGGCGGAGCAGGAACCGACTTCTTCGTGATCGTTGCAGACCAGCACGCAGGTTTCGTCGGTTTCGGTCGTCAGCAAAGCTTGCAGGCCGGCGTAGCACGACAGCAAGTTATCGAGGCGCGCACCCGCAATGAAATCGCCATGCAGGCCAATGACCGCTGCGCTTTGGGTGTCGTAGAAGCTCAGCTCGTAATCGAGCACTACGTCAGCGTTCAGGCCGTGTTCGCGGGCCAGTTGATCGGTGAGCACGGCGCGGAAGTCCACGCGCTCGTCACCGGCGAATTGCGCGAGGATCGGCGGCAGTTCGGTCTGGGCATTGATCGCCCAGCCCATATTGGCTTCACGGTTGAGGTGAATGGCCAGGTTCGGAATGATCGCGATAGGTGCCTTGAAGTCGATCAACTGGCTCTCGACCTTGCCATCACGGCGGAAAGTCACGCGGCCGGCCAGAGACAGATCGCGGTCGAACCACGGCGCCAGCAATGCACCGCCATAGACTTCGACGCCCAGTTGCCAGAAGCCCTGGCGTTGCAGTTCCGGCTGGGGTTTGACCCGCAGGCACGGGCTGTCAGTGTGCGCGCCGACCAGTCGGATGCCGCCGTGCAGGGGCGAATGACGACCCATTTTGAACGCGACGATCGAAGAGTCGTTACGGGTGACGTAGTAACGACCATTGGCTTCAGTGGTCCACGGCTCGCGCTCGTCGAGGCGCATGAAACCGGCCGCTTCCAGACGCTGAACAAGGCTGGCGGTGGCATGGAACGGGGTAGGGGAGGCCTTGAGGAAGTCGATCAGGCCTTGGTTCAACTCTTCGCGCATAAGAAGCTCCAGACAGCAGTGGCGCCAGTTTAACGTATTGAAAGCGCAAAGTGCGGCGGGCCTGTTCTTGGTGGCGATGAGTCTTAATGTGGCGAGGGAGCTTGCTGTGGCGAGGGGGCTTGCCCCCGTTCGGCTGCGAAGCAGTCGTAAATCCTGCAGATGCGGTTTAGCTGGTTTCAGGAGTGCTTCGCACTCCAACGGGGGCAAGCCCCCTCGCCACAAAAGCACGCTCATTGACCGTTAAAACGGTGCGGGGCACTCAAAGCGCAGGCGTTCGCCGGTCTGGGGATGAGTGAAGCTGAGCATGCTCGCGTGCAGGCACAAGCGTGGCCAGGCAGCCAGTGCCTGTTCATGGGCATAGAGTCCGTCACCTAACAGCGGGTGACCTATCGACAGCATATGCACGCGCAACTGGTGAGAGCGGCCGGTGATCGGCGTCAGTTCGACGCGGCACCAGTCGCCACAACGCTCCAGCACACGCCAGAACGTCAGGGCATGCTTGCCGAATTCGTGGTCCACCACGTGGCGTGGCTTGGTTGGAGGGTCGTAGCGCAGGGGCAAGTCGATGCTGCCGCTGTCCAGTTCCGGTTGTCCCCAGCACAGGGCGGTGTAGGCTTTTTCGGTTTCGCGGTCGTGAAATTGCCGAGACAGCTCGCGATGAGTGTCCGGGTCACGGGCCAACAGAATGATACCGGACGTTTCCCAGTCCAGCCGATGGACGATTCGCGCTTCCGGGTAGCCGTTTTCTTGCAGGCGCGTAATCAGGCAGTCCTTGTTGTCATCGGCCCGGCCGGGGACGGAGAGCAACAGGGTTGGTTTGTTCACCACCAGTACGGCGGCGTCCTGATGAATGATGCGGATGTTGGACAACGGCATTAAAACAGCCTCGTAACAAACGCCAACGGCGGCTCAGAACCCTAATGCCCAATGCAGGAGCTGCCGCAGGCTGCGATCTTTTGATTTTGCTTTTAAAACAAGATCAAAAGATCGCAGCCTGCGGCAGCTCCTGCAAAAGCCTGAAGGTTCTGAGCCGCCGTGGCTCCCGCCGGATCGACTCAGCGATCTGGCAGGGTGATATTGAGTTCCAGGATCGAGCAACTGCCCTGGTTTTCCAGAGCGACGTGCACGTCATCGGACCCGATATTGACGTACTTGCGGATCACTTCCACCAGTTCCTTCTGCAAGGCTGGCAGGTAATCCGGCGTACTGCGCTGGCCGCGTTCATGCGCCACGATGATCTGTAGACGCTCTTTCGCTACCGACGCGGTGCTGACCTTTTTACTGGCACGAAAGAAGTCAAAAAGGTTCATTACCTACCTCCAAAAAGTCGCTCGAAGAATCCCTTCTTCTCGACATCGAGGAAACGATGGTCCACGGTTTTACCCAGCAGGCGATCAACGGCATCGCTGTACGCCTGACCGGCGTCGCTCTGATCGTCGAGAATGACCGGCACGCCCTGGTTGGAGGCCTTGAGGACGGCTTGCGATTCCGGAATCACGCCTAGCAGGGTTACTGCGAGGATTTCCTTGACGTCTTCGACGCCGAGCATTTCACCGTTGCTCACGCGTGTCGGGTTGTAGCGGGTCAGCAACAAGTGTTCCTTGATCGGGTCTTCGCCGTTTTCGGCACGACGGGACTTGCTGGCCAGCAGGCCCAGCATGCGGTCCGAGTCACGTACGGAGGAGACTTCCGGGTTGGTCACTACAATCGCTTCATCAGCGAAGTACATGGCCAGGTGGGCGCCTTTCTCGATGCCCGCCGGAGAGTCGCAGACCACGAATTCGAAGTCTTCCTTGAGCTGCATCAGGACCTTTTCGACGCCTTCGACAGTCAGCGCGTCTTTATCGCGAGTCTGACTGGCGGCCAGTACGTAGAGGTTTTCCAGACGCTTGTCTTTGATCAGAGCCTGTTGCAGGTTGGCTTCGCCGTTTACCACGTTGACGAAGTCATACACCACGCGGCGCTCGCAACCCATGATCAGGTCGAGGTTACGCAAGCCGACGTCGAAGTCGACGATAACTGTTTTGTGACCACGCAGAGCGAGGCCGGTACCGATAGCGGCGCTGGTGGTGGTCTTACCCACACCACCCTTGCCGGATGTAACCACGAGAATCTTGGCCAAGGTGTTTTACCCCTAAGGAAAAAGGACGTTTAGCCCCTGAAAAACATCTCTTGAAAAACTACTGCAGTCGGACAGCCTTGGCTGGAATCCGGTTCTGAGCGGCGTTTACCCCCGGTAAACACTGCTTTTGGCCTTTTTCCTACTTCGTTTGAGCCGTTTTCGCTACGTTTTAGAGATGCTTGGAAAATGCGGCAGTATCCGTTAAAGCCGAATGATGTTCAACACGTCGCCCGACAGGCTGACTTGTACGCCCGCGCCCCACAATGGATCACGACGCAGATCCTCGGAAACCTTGTAGTGGCCAGCGATGGAGACCAGTTCAGCGGTCATTTGCTGACAGAAAATCCTGGCTTTCGTGTCACCTTTGACGCCGGCCAAGATACGACCGCGCATCGCGCCGTATACATGGATGTTCCCATCGGCGAGAAGTTCCGCCCCCGGGCTGACCGATGAAATCACCACCAAATCGCAACCCTGGGCATAAATCTGCTGGCCACCGCGTACGGGCGACGTGATGATTTTGGTCGGTTTAATGGCTGGTTCCGGTGGTTTTTCCGGTTTTTTCGCAACGGTGCCTTCGTGCGGGTCCAGCGGGCGCTCACGGGCGCCGGACGGCGGCAGCACCGGCAGATCGACGGCGATGGCGGCGGCAATGTCTTCAATGCGGCTGGCACGGATCGCCAGTGTGCGCAGGCCATGCTGGCGGCAGATGCGCATCAGCCCCGGCAGATCGACCGAGGCTTCGCTGGCCGGAAGTTTGTCCAGGGCCAGGACCAGCGGCGCATTGCTGAAGAAGTTTGGCGCCTGGGCGACCTTGGCGGCCAGTTGCCGATCAAGGTTCTCAAGGTCGTTACGGGCCAGTTCCAGCACCGTAATGGCAAGCATACTGCCCTTCAACTGGAACACGGGATCTTGGTCTAGCGGTTCGGTTTGGCTCATGGTCGGCATACAACGACTTGTCACTAAAAGTGCCGAGACTTATAACGAGAACGCCCGCAGGCCGCAAGCCGGGTCGAACGATGTAGAATGCGCGGCCACTGTCTTGACGGAACCTTTAATGGATCGCCCGCGTTTTCGAACAGCATTTCTTTCTCCACGTTTCTGGCCGCTGTGGTGTGGCTTGGGGCTATTGTGGCTGATTGTGCAGTTGCCATATCCGGCGTTGCTGTCGGTCGGTCGCGTCTTGGGTGCCTTGATGTATCGAGTGGCCGGCGACCGACGGCGCATTGCCAAGCGCAATCTTGAGCTGTGTTTCCCTGAAAAGTCCGCTGCCGAGCGCAAGCGTCTGCTCAAGGAAAACTTCGCCTCCACCGGCATCGCCTTCTTCGAGATGGCCATGAGCTGGTGGTGGTCGCGCAAGCGTCTGGCGAAACTGGCCCATGTCGAAGGCCTGGAGCATTTGAAGCAGGCCCAACGCGACGGCAAGGGCGTGATTCTGATGGCCGTGCATTTCACCACGCTGGAAATCGGTGCGGCACTGCTCGGTCAGCAACACACCATCGATGGCATGTACCGCGAACACAAGAATCCACTGTTCGACTACATCCAGCGTCTTGGTCGCGAGCGGCACAACCTCGACTCGCTGGCGGTGGAGCGTGACGACGTGCGCGGCATGCTCAAACTGCTGCGCTCAGGCCGAGCGATCTGGTACGCGCCGGATCAGGACTATGGCGCCAAGCAAAGTATCTTCGTGCCGCTGTTCGGGATTGAAGCGGCAACCGTCACCGCCACCAGCAAGTTCGCACGGCTGGGCAAGGCACTGGTAGTGCCATTCACTCAGCAACGCCTGGCGGACGGCAGTGGTTATCGGTTGGTGATTCATGCGCCGCTCGAGGGCTTTCCCGGTGAGACGGAAGAGGCTGACTGCATTCGGATCAACCAGTGGGTCGAAAGTGCTTTGCGCGAATGTCCGGAGCAATACCTCTGGGCACATCGCCGCTTCAAGACCCGTCCACCGGGCGAGGCGAAGCTGTACGCCAAACGCGGTTGAGTCACCGATCCCTTTAAGCACCATGGAGTGTTGCGATGAGTTCTGCTGAACCGGTTACAGGGTTGATACTTTCCGGCGGCGGGGCTCGGGCGGCTTATCAGGTGGGCGTGCTGGCGGCGATTGCCGAGCTGCTACCGGTGGGAGCGGCGAATCCGTTTCCGGTGATCGTCGGTACTTCGGCTGGCGCGATCAACGCGGTCAGCCTGGCCAGTGGGGCAATGGACTTTCGCGGCGCGATTCAGCGTCTGACTGCCTTCTGGCAAGGTTTCCGCAGTCATCTGGTATTGCGCAGCGACTGGCCGGGGGTGATCCATCAAGCCACCCGGTTTGTCAGTCACAGTCTGCTGGGGATTGGCGCTCAGGTGCCAGTGGCCCTGCTCAACAGCTCGCCGCTGCGCGGTTTACTCAACGAAAAACTGCACATGCCCGGAATTGCCGAGGCCATTGCGCAGAAGCAATTGAAGGCGGTGGCGGTCACGGCGTTTGGTTATGAGTCCGGTCAGGCCGTCACGTTTTATCAGGGCGGCGGCACCATCGAAGCCTGGTTGCGCCATCGGCGAATCGGCGTGCCGACACAATTGAGCGTCGAACATTTGCTGGCCAGTTCGGCGATTCCGTTATTGTTTGCGCCGGTGAAAATCGGCGAAGAGTATTTCGGCGATGGCGCGGTGCGTCAATCGGCACCGATCAGCCCGGCCCTGCACCTGGGTGCCAGCCGGGTACTGGTGGTGGGCGTCAGCGGCAACCCGCGCGGGGTCGACCCGCAACAGCCGCTGCAACGCGCCTACACAGGTCAGCAGCCGACCCTGGCGCAAATCGGCGGGCACATGCTCAACAGTACGTTCATTGACAGCCTGGAAAGTGATATCGAGTTGCTGCAGCGTCTGAATCAGTTCAGCCATCTGTTGCCCGACGGCGCGCCGAGTCGGGCATTGGGAGCAGCGCCGGTGGAGGTGCTGGTGATTTCGCCGAGTCAGCCGATCGATGAAATTGCGGCGCGGCATCGCCAGGAATTGCCGGCGGCCTTGCGTCTGTTTTTGCGCGGGCCGGGGGCGACCAAGACCAGCGGGGCAGGGGTATTGAGTTATCTGCTGTTCGAGGCGGGATATTGCAGTGAGTTGATCGATCTGGGGCGGCGCGATGCGTTGGCCAAGCGGGATGAGCTGTGCCGGTTTCTGGGGGTGTCATAAAGCAAAAGATCGCAGGCTGCGGCAGCTCCTACCCCGGATGCGCACGTCCGTAGGAGCTGGCGAAGCCTGCGATTTTTTGACTTTAAATCAGAAGTGGAACTTCACCAGGAAGCTCGTGTTGCTCTGATCGGTCTTGAAGTACTGGCTGTCCTTGATCCCGTACTTGTCTGACCAGTAGTCGTACTCGACACCGACGTACAACTGCTTCTCGCCGATGTTCAGGGCTTTGCCCAAGTCGTATTTGATCTGTGGGTTGAAGTGCAGGTTGGCGTGGTAGGTGCCTTTGCTGTTCTTGTCGTTATCGACTACCCAGTCCATGAAACCATCGATCAGGATATTCGAATCGCCCACGGGAATGGTGTAGGACCAGGCCGGTGTGATCTGCCAGACGTTGTCACCAGCACGGCTGCCTTCGGTGTGACGCTGGTAGAAGTTCAGCTGGAAGTAGTCGAACCCGGGAATCGCCAGGTCGAAACCCGGACCGATCAGGTAGGACTCGGTATCGCCCTCACCGAACTCGTACGTCATGGCCAGCAGCACGTCTTTGATTGGGCCGAACGCCAGTTTCTGGTCGAAGATCTTGCCAAACGACAAGCGTGGGCTGATTTCGCCGTAATAGGTGTTCGAGCCGACGCCGCTGTCTTCCTTGCCGTTGTAGAAAATCTTGTCGACGAACACGAAGTTGTCCCCGTATTTCCAGGCATCGGCGTGCTCGAAGGTGACGGTTTGCTGAATGCGCGGGTTGACCTGGAAGTCCTTGCCATAGAGGTAGGTCAGGCTGTTGTTCTGCCATTGCAGCAAGTCGCCGGCCATTGCCTGGCCCCCGGCCAGCAAGGATCCCGCGAGCATCAGGCTGGTGCACGTACGTTTCATTCGGTTGCTCCCAAAAAGTAGGTGGTTCCACGTTATTTTTCTAAGGTCGGCGCTCTGGTGTGGCGCCTTTTCTTTGCTGTAAAAACAATCCAGTCGGTCAGCTTTAGTGCTGTTAGCAAGAGCTGAGCCAAGGCTTTCAAAAAGTAAAAAAACGCCCGCTCGGCTGTTCGAAAACAGTCGATTGAGCGTCAATTCGAGAAGCCTTGGTACTGTCCAGAGCCGGGATAAGTTGGCTTTCTGGTCAGGAATTAAATCCGCGCTTTTTTTTAGAGCGGATTCGGGCGGGCGCGGAGAATACTGACTCCTTGGCCAGGTCTCAAGTGCCCCGCAACAGAGCACCGGTGACAGGTATCGGGCACGGTTGCGGGCCATCTTAAAAGTGCACCTTTACCAGCAGGCTGGCGGTGTTTTGGTCAGTGTCAAAGTTGGCGCTGTTTTTGATTCCGTACTTGTTTTTCCAATAGCTGTATTCGGTGCCGACGTAGACCCGTTTCTCGCCCCAGCCCAACGCCTTGCCCAGGTCGTACTTGATCTGCGGATTGATGTGCAAGTTGGCGTGGTAAGTGCCGCGTGCGTTGCGATCGTTGTCCACCACCCAGTCCAGATAGCCATCGATCAACAGGTTCGAATTGCCTAGCGCAACGCTGTAGGACCAAGTGGGAGTGATCTGCCAGACACCATCACCGGGGCGTGGGCCTTCGGTCTGGCGACGATAGAAGTTCAAGGTGAAGTAGTTGAAACCCGGTACTGCCAGATCGAAACCCGGGCCGATCAGATACGCTTCGCTGTCGCCTTCGCCATACTCGTAAGTCATGGCCAGCAATACGTCCTTGATCGGGCCAAACTCGAAACGACGGTCGAGTATCTTGCCAAAGGACAGGCGCGGACTGAATTCGCCATAGAAGGCGTGGGGGCCTTTATTGCGGTCTTCTTCGCCGTTGTAGAAGATCTTGTCGATGAACAGGAAGTTATCGCCGTACTTCCATTTGTCGGCGTGCTCGAACGTCACCGTCTGCTGGATCGACGGGTTGATCACGAAATTCTTGCCGTACAGGTAGCTCAGGCTATTGGTTTGCCACAGCAGTAAATCGCTGGCCATGGCCTGGCTCGCGGCCAACAGGCCAGAGCCCAGCAGCACGCTGGTTTTTGTCCGAGTCATCTGTTGCTCCCTTTTGTTTTTATTGTTTGAGGCACAGGTAGCCACCCCTGTGGGAGCGAGCCTGTTCGCGATGGCGTTGGTTCAGTCAACACTGATGTTGAATGTCATACCGTCATCGCGAGCAGGCTCGCTCCCACAGTGGGTGTGTCTTTTAGTGGGTCAGTGCGGGTGGGCGTGGCAGCCGGCTTCCTGAAGAATCTTGATCCCGGTGGCGGCGACCATGCCGAACATCGCAATCGCCGTACCGCCCAGTACCGCAGGAATCGACGCCACCAGTAGCGCCGCTTTCGGCAGTTGCAAGAGGGGTAAACGCTGAATGGCGGGTGCGTCGGGGATACGGGCTTCGGATAGCTCGGACATGCAACACCTCGGATCTTTTTTATTCTTGTGATTTGTGTATCGGGTGGACCTGTGACGAGGGGCTTGCTGTGGCCACAAAAGCCCCCTCGCCACAACGGTGTGTTGCTTATGGGGTTTGAGCTCCCTGAACAATCCACGCACCGATCAGGTCGCGCTCTTGCTGGGTCATCTGGGTGATGTTGCCCAATGGCATAATCTGGCTGGCGACAGCCTGGGCCTGGATGCGCGGGGCCTGAAGCTTGATCTGCTCGGGGGTATCGAACATCACGCCCGCCGGCGCCGCGCTGAACAGCGGGCTGGTGGGTTTCGCCGAATGGCAGACCGTGCAGCGTTCCTGGATCACGTCGTGCACCTTGTCGAAGGCAGGACCGGCATTGGATGCCTGGGCGGGTGCAGTTTCAGGGGCTGCCGTCGGTGCAGCTTCAGCCGGTTTCTTGCCGCCGCCGAGGGCTGTTTCCGGCAGCGGCTGATACTCGATGGCCCCAGGCGCCTTGGCCACTTCAGGTGCGCTGGACATTGGCGCCGGCCCGGTCACGTAGGCCAGGCAGATCATGCCGACCGCCGCAGCGGGCAGGGTCCAGGCGAATTTGTGGCTGTCGTGACGGGTGTTGAAGTAGTGACGCACCAACACCGCCAGCACTGCGATCCCGGCCAGGATCAGCCAGTTGTATTGGCTGCCGTAAGTGCTCGGGAAGTGGTTGCTGATCATGATGAACAGCACCGGCAAGGTGAAGTAGTTGTTGTGTCGCGAACGCAGCAAGCCTTTGGCCGGCAGCGCCGGATCGGGCGTGCGGTTCTCGGCAATCGCCGCCACCAATGCGCGCTGCGCCGGCATGATGATGCGGAACACGTTGCCGACCATGATGGTGCCGATGATCGCGCCGACGTGCAGGTACGCACCACGACCGCTGAACACTTTGCTGAAGCCGTAAGCGGCGCCAATGATCAGCACGAACAGGATGAAACCGAGCAGGGCAGGGCGTTTGCCCAGGGCCGAGTCGCAGAGGAAGGAGTAGATGAACCAGCCGACGAACAGCGAGCCTATGCCCAGCAGAACACCTTCAGGGCCGGTCAGGCTGCTGCCCGGAGCGAGCAGGTACAGCGTCGGGTTGGAGTAGAACACCACGCACAGCAGCGCGACCCCCGACAACCAGGTGAAGTAGGCTTCCCATTTGAACCAGTGCAGGTTGTCCGGCATGGTCGGTGGAGCCAGTTTGTATTTTTCCAGGTGGTAGATACCGCCGCCATGGATCGCCCACAAATCGCCCGCCAGCCCGTTTTTCGGGTTGACCCGATTGAGGTTGTTCTCCAGCCAGACGAAATAGAACGACGCGCCGATCCAGGCCACGCCAGTGATCATGTGAACCCAGCGCACGCTCAGGTTCAGCCATTCCAACAGATGTGCTTCCACAGTCTTTACCTCTCGCCTGTCACTCTGTTGTCGAGTGATCAGACCTTCTCTTATTGGTGGGGGGCGAGGATCAAACGCTCATCCTCTTTGAAAAAATGCTCATCGCAGTTATTGCCTGTGCCACTGCGATCAACCACCAGGAAGTCATCCCGCTTTTCGATCGTCAGCACCGGATGGTGCCAAACGCCGCGATGGTAATTAATGCCCTGCCTGCCGTTGGTGACGAAGGCGCGGACCAAGCCTGATACAGGTTCATCGCCAAGTGGCGCGACCACGATCAGAAAGGGGTTGCCGAGCAGCGGAATGAAAGCCTGGCTGCCCAGCGGATGACGCTCCAGCATGCAGACGGTCAGCGGCATGTCCTGCGCGTCGGCGCGGAAGATGCTGATGATCGCGTTGTCCTCTGGCGTGGCGGTTTCTACCGTCGCCAGTTTGTGAAAGCGCATGGTCGAACCGTTGTTGATCATGAAGTGATCACTGCCGTCGGTTTCGATCACGTCACCGAAAGGGGCGAAGGCTTCTTTGGTCAGCGGTTCAATCGTCAATGTGCGCATGCTGGTCTTCTTTTCCGAATTCTGTGTTGTTTGTTGATCGTTCCCACGCTCTGCGTGGGAATGCAGCCCGTGACGCTCCGCGTCACATCCAAAGCGGACGCAGAGCGTCCATTGATGCATTCCCACGCGGAGCGTGGGAACGATCATTACGGCTTACTTAGCGACCTTGCCCAAAACGCGCAGGCGGCTCACACCACCATCCGGGAACACGTTCAGGCGGATGTGGGTGATCGGGCCCAGTGCCTTGATCTGCTCGGCGAAGGTATGTTCGGCGTGCATTTCCAGCTTCTGGCTTGGCAGCAGTTCGCGCCAGAACAGCGATTGGGTTTCGATCTGGCTGTCGGTGCCGCCTTTCACGAATGCACCCTGGATCGAACAGGTGTCCGGGTAGTTGCCTTTGAAGTGCAGGGTGTCGACGATGACTTTCTCGATCTCGCCCGCATGACCCAGCGCGACGATCACCCAGTCATTGCCCGGCGTGCGACGACGTGCGGTTTCCCAGCCATCGCCCATGTTGATGCCACGACCCGGGTTGAGGATGTTACTCATGCGGCCGAAGTGTTCATCGGAGCAGGCCAGTGCACGGCCACCGTTCAGGGCTGCGGCCAGGTCGACCTGTTCGTTGTCGCCCACAGCCGACCAGTCGCGGTAAGGAATGCCGTACACACGCAGACGAGCCACGCCGCCATCCGGGTAGATGTTGAAGCGCAGGTGGCTGAACGCCTGGTCGTTGTTGATTTCGTGGTAGTGGTGGCTGTTGCCTTGCAGCTCGACGGCCGACAGCACTTCAGTCCACTGGGTGTTTTCGTCCGGCTCGCCCGAGGCCAGGAAGCAGGCTTCCAGGGAAGCCGATGGCGGGTAGTTGCCGGTGAAGAATGAAGTGTCGATGTCCACGCCCTTGATCGAGCCCGGTACGCCCAGGCGGATCACCGCGCTGTCGTAGCCTTCGAAGCGCTTGCGGCGCGACTCCCAGCCGTCCATCCACTTGCCGTTGTCATCGAACACGCCCTCCTTCCACACGGCCGGGGTCGGTTGGAACAGACGGTTGGCGTCGGCGAACCAGTCATCGGTGACCGAGATGATTTTGGTGCCCAGGCGGGCGTCGGCCAGGTTGACGAACTTCTCGAAAGGTACGGCGTAAGCTTTCATTCTTCTTGTCTGCCTTTAATAAGTTGGCTTGGGATGCTTGCAGGGCCCTGGGTGTTTTCGGCGTTCATGAATCCACTCGGGCCAGGCTTGCTATAGGGTCAGTAATCGGAACAGGGCGATCTTGTTGATCTGCGCCAGCGCGCATTTGAATTCGGTGTCGACCGAGTTGTGGATGCGCGTTTCGAACGCTGCGAGGATCTGATGCCGGTTGCTGCCTTTTACCGCCATGATGAAGGGAAACTTGAACTTGGCTTTGTAGGCGTCGTTCAGCTCGGTGAAGCGCTGGAACTCTTCGGCCGTGCATTGGTGAATACCCGCGCCAGACTGTTCTTCAGTGCTGGCAGCGGTAAGCTGGCCCTGGACGGCGGCTTTGCCGGCCAGGTCCGGGTGAGCGTTGATCAGGGCCAGTTGGCTTGTGTGATCAGCGCTCAACAAGATGTCGCTCATGCGCTGGTGCAGGGTTTCGATCTCGTCGATCGAAGGGTCCTGGCCCAGGTCGAAGGCCTTCTCGGCCACCCATGGCGAGTGTTCGTAGATGTCGGCGAAGGCGGCGACAAACGCGTCGCGGCTCAGGGTCGATGGCTTCAGGGTTTGGAAGTGGCTCATTTCGCAGCCCCTTGATACGGGTGCGTTGCGTGCCAGTGGCGAGCGATGTCGACGCGGCGGCTGAACCACACCTGTTCATGACTTTTAGCGTATTCGATAAAGCGTTTGAGCGAGGCCAGACGTGCCGGACGGCCAATCAGCCGGCAGTGCAGGCCGATCGACAACATCTTCGGCGCTTCGGCGCCTTCGGCATACAGCACATCGAATGCGTCTTTGAGGTATTCAAAGAAATCGTCGCCCTTGTTGAAACCCTGGACCTGGGTGAAGCGCATGTCGTTGGTGTCCAGCGTGTACGGAATCACCAGGTGCGGCTTGCCGGTCGGGTTGTTCGGTTCCCAGTAGGGCAGGTCGTCGTCGTAGGTGTCGCAGTCGTAGAGGAAACCGCCTTCTTCCATCACCAGCCGACGGGTGTTCGGGCCGGTGCGGCCGGTGTACCAGCCCAGTGGGCGCTCGCCGGTGATTTCGGTGAGGATGCGGATCGCTTCGAGCATGTGCTCGCGTTCCTGCTCTTCGTCCATGTACTGGTAGTCGATCCAGCGGTAGCCGTGACTGCAGATTTCATGGCCAGCATCGACCATGGCGCGGATCACGTCCGGGTGGCGCTGGGCGGCCATGGCCACGGCGAAGATGGTCAGCGGAGTGTCGAATTCCTTGAACAGTTTCAGAATCCGCCAGACGCCGGCACGGCTGCCATACTCGTAAAGGGATTCCATGCTCATGTTGCGCTCGCCTTGCAGCGGCTGCGCCGAGACCATTTCCGAGAGGAACGCTTCGGACTCTTTATCGCCGTGCAGGATATTGCGCTCGCCACCTTCCTCGTAGTTGAGCACGAAGGACAGCGCGATGCGGGCATTGCCCGGCCAGTGTGGGTGAGGAGGGTTACTGCCGTAACCGATCAGGTCGCGTGGATAGTCAGCGCTCACTGCAGTCTTCCTTCTTGTTCGTGTCGACTTGTTCAAAGTCAGGGTGTGTGTGGCGGCCTGGCGATGAGAGGGCAGGCTGGCGTCACAGCGATGGAGTGATTGTATACAACTTTATATTCACTTTGTAAGCCTGTTTTTTTGCATTTTTCATAGGCTATCCACTTTGAAGGGTACTGCAAGAAACCTGCCTGACTGGTCAGCTAATGGATAGGAGGTCCTCTGATCTCATGGTTCGGCGCAAGATTCGCTGACAAACCCTGAATGGAGGTGGCAGCGGTAAAAATGTCGTTTTTATTGTGTACAATTTTTATGAAAAGTGTCTTAATCAGTCGCTCGCCGCAGCTTTTCGTGCTCCGAAACGGTGCGGTCTCCTTTTCAACTGACTTCGGGAGGCGCGAGGTCTGACTGCTCCACGCAGGCAGGCGCGCAGAATCAATGGGACGTTTGACTACACACGTTTTGGACGCTGCACACGGTTGCCCGGGCAGTTCGATCAAGGTCGAGTTGTACCGCGTTGAAGGTTCGCAGCTGGAATTGGTCGCCACTGCGCTCACCAACAGCGATGGCCGTGTCGATTCGCCGCTGCTGCAAGGTGATGACTATCGGTCCGGGGTCTATCAGCTTCAGTTTCATGCGGGTGATTACTACCGCGCTCGTGGGGTTCAGCTGCCTGAGCCTGCGTTCCTGGATGTGGTGGTGCTGCGTTTCGGCATCTCTGCGGAACAGGATCACTACCACGTGCCGTTGTTGATTTCGCCGTATAGCTATTCCACGTACCGAGGCAGTTGATCCCCCAAGCAGCTGCCTCCTCCGAGAAGCGACTGCGCATATAGCTTCTTTGGTCTTTCGCCCGCTCACACTGCGGGCTTTTTTTGCCCTTGAAAAAGTAGGTGTCTGGTCTGGCGCCATCGCGGGCAAGCCCGCTCCCACAGGTTCTGTGAACGCCGCAGTTCACTGTGGGAGCGGGCTTGCCCGCGATGCTTTTGTTCTTTAGCGGCTCAACAACGACGCCGCACCAGCCCCGCTGAACAACCCGGCACTGACCCGGTTAAACCAGCTCTGGCCCTTGCCACTGCGCAGATACCGCGCCGCGCCATGAGCACCCAGCCCATAAGCCAGCTTGCACAGCAGATCCAGCACGGTCCAGGTGGCAATCATCACCAGCAATTGCGGCAGGAACGGTTGCTCAGCACTCAAAAACTGCGGCAGGAAAGCGGCAAAGAACAAAATGTCTTTCGGATTGCTCGCGCCGAGCATGAACGCGCGCCCGAACAGTGCACGAAAGCGCGGCACCGGCGCAGCCTGGGGCACTTCGGCGCCTTGGGATGGCTGACGCGATTGCTGCCAGCTCTGCCAGGCGAGATAGAACAGGTACAACGCACCGACGATTTTCAGGGCGCTGAACAGCTGTTCCGACGCCAGCAACAATGCGCCCAAGCCAAGCGCCGAAGCACTGAGCAGGCAGATCGACGCAATCACGCCTCCCAGAAACGCCGGGTAAGAGCGGCGCAAACCGTAATTCAGACTGTTGCTGATCATCAGCAACGACAGTGGTCCCGGGATCAGGATCACCACCAGCGCAGCGCCGCTGAACAGCAGCCAGGTTTCCAGACTCATCACTTTCCTCCCTATATGCAAAAGCCTCACCCGACGGGGTGAGGCTGTTTTGAAACACTGTTTTTGAAACGTAGACGGCTTACAAGAAAATGAACTTGGCGATGAAGATCGCGCAGAGCACCCACAAACTGACGGAAATTTCCTTGTGTTTACCGGTGAAAGCCTTCAGCACCACGTAAGTGATAAAGCCCAGCGCGATACCGTCGGCGACCGAGAAGGTCAGCGGCATCATGATCGCGGTAACGATCGCCGGAATGCTGTCGGTGGCTTCGTCCCATTCGATATGCGCCATGCCGCCCATCATCAGCATCGCCACATAAATCAGCGCACCGGCGGTTGCATAAGCGGGGATCATGCCAGCCAGCGGTGCGAAAAACATCGCGGCAATAAATAGCACACCTACGGTCACGGCGGTAAGACCAGTCCGACCACCAGCGGCTACACCAGCGGCACTTTCCACGTAGCTGGTGACCGGCGGAACACCGACCACCGCACCAAATACGCTGGAAGCACTGTCGGCTTTCATGGCGCGGGAAAGGTTTTCGATCCGGCCGTCAGCGTTCACCAGGTTGGCGCGCTGGGCGACGCCCATCAGGGTGCCGGCGGTGTCGAACATGTGCACGAAGAGGAAAGCGAGTACCACGCTGATCATGCTGACGTTGAATACGCCGGCGACATTCATGGCCATCCAGGTCGGTGCCAGGCTCGGCGGCGCTGACATAATCCCTTCGTAGTGCACCAGGCCCAGGCCCCAACCAGCCAGGGTCACGGTGATGATGCTGATGAGGATCGCGCCGAACACTTTGTGGTAGCTGAGCACGGCGATCATCAGGAAGCAGATGGCCGCCAGCAGCGGACCAGGTTCGCGCAGGGAACCAAGCTTGATCAGAGTGGCCGGGCTATCGACAACGATGCCCGCGGTTTTCAAACCGATCAGCCCCAGAAACAGACCCACACCGGCGCCCATGGCAAAGCGCAAACTCACTGGAATGCTGTTGAGCAGCCATTCGCGAATCCGGGAAAAGGTCAGGAACATGAACAACACACCGGAGACGAACACCGCACCGAGGGCGGTTTCCCAGTTGTAGCCCATGGTGCCGACCACGGTGTAAGTGAAGAACGCGTTCAGGCCCATGCCTGGTGCCAGGCCGACCGGCCAGTTGGCGTACAGGCCCATCAGCAGGCAACCCAGCGCGGCGGCGATGCAGGTGGCGACGAACGCCGCGCCGTGATCGATGCCGGCATCGGCCATGATGTTCGGGTTGACGAAGATGATGTAAGCCATGGTGATGAAGGTTGTCAGACCGGCGATCAGCTCGGTCTTCACCGTGGTGCCGTGCAAGCTGAGTTTGAAGATGCGCTCCAGCCAGCCATTGCGTAATGGCGGCGAGAGTTCCAGCGTCGGGGCTTCGGATTTGCGGCTTTCCACAGCGAGTACTCCTCAAGAGTTTTATTGTTATTTCCAGGGCCGGACCCATGAGGGTGGCAGCGACCCTTTGAGGTACTTGCGAATTTGTTGATCTGATGGTCAGGAACTCGCACGAAGCGAATTATGCTTTTGTATACAAATAAAGCAAATAATGTTTTTGATTTTGTAGACGAAAAGTTTGTTGATCGGGATATATCGGCTATAGACGATCGTTCCCACGCTCTGCGTGGGAATGCCGCCATGGACGCTCTGCGTCCGCCGTTGATGTGACGCAGAGCGTCACGGGATGCATTCCCACGCAGAGCGTGGGAACGATCAGCTTGGAAAGACCTGGGCTTTACCCAGCGCGAGATTCACCGCCAACCACCCATTCACCGCCGTCTCCCCAGCTTCGGCAAACACCCGCTCGAGCAATTTCACCTGCTCGCGCCGCAACGACTGCTCGAACCGCGCGCCTTCTGCAGTCAGTTCCAGCAACCGCTTACGCTTGTCGGTCTCGGACGCGACGCTGTTCACCAAATGCATTTCCACCAACTGACGCAGCGGAATGTTCAGCGCCTGTTTGCTCACGCCGAGCAACGCCAGCAACTCCTTGACGCTGAGGGCAGGGTAGCGGGCAATGAAAAACACGATGCGTTGGTGCACCCGGCTCAAGCCGCGACGCTCGAGCATTTCGTCGGCCTTGGCGGTGAATGCCTGGTAACCGAAGAAAAACGCTTCCATGGCTTGTTGCTGAGTGCTGGGGTTTTTAAGGTCAAGCATATTGACGTATCCGCTCGGTCTGTCGTAATTTCGGTCAACCAGTTTGACTCATTTTCCTCAGGCCTCGCTACCGGTGACCCCCCATGGCTTTTTCCGAACGTGTCTCGCGCCTTAAAAGTTCTTTGATCCGTGAAATCCTCGCCGCCGCCCAGCGTCCGGAAGTGATGTCGTTCGCCGGCGGCTTGCCGGCCGAAGCCATGTTGCCGAAAGTCGAGTGGGCGGATATGCCGCTGTCCATGGGGCAGTACGGCATGAGCGAAGGCGAGCCAGCACTGCGTGAGGCGCTGGCGGCCGAAGCCCGAGCGTTGGGCGTACCGTGCGAGGCGAGTCAGGTATTGGTGGTCAGCGGTTCTCAGCAAACCCTCGATCTGGCGGCCAAGCTCTACATCGACAAAGGCACCGAGATTCTGCTTGAAGCGCCGACTTACCTGGCGGCGTTGCAGATTTTTCAGCTGTTTGGCGCCGACTGCATCACCGTCCCATTGGAAGCCGATGGCCCGAACCTGGCACAACTGCGTAATAGTCTGGAAAAACACAAGCCAGCGTTCATCTACCTGATTCCGACGTTTCAGAACCCGTCGGCAGTGCGCTACAGCGAGGCTAAGCGCGATGCAGTGGCGGCGTTGCTCGACGAGTTCGGCGTAACCCTGATCGAAGACGAACCCTACCGCGAACTGACCTTCGACGGCGGCAGTGCCACGCCGATCGTCAGCCGCTTGAACAAAGCCAGCTGGATCTACACCGGCACCGTGTCGAAAACCCTGTTGCCGGGCTTGCGGGTCGGTTACCTGATCGCCAGCCCGGACCTGTTTGCGCACTTGCTGCGGCTCAAGCAATCGGCCGATCTGCACACCAACCGCATCGGGCAGTGGCAAGCGCTGCAATGGATCGGCACTGAGAAATACCAACAGCATCTGGGTGAGTTGCGTGATTTCTATCGGGTTCGTCGGGATGCGTTTCAGTCGGCATTGGAGACGCACTTTTGCGATCTGGCGCAGTGGAACGTGCCGCAGGGCGGGTTGTTTTTCTGGCTGACACTCAAGCAGCCGCTGGATACGCGCACGCTGCTCAAGGCTGCGCTGGCGGCGGATGTGGCGTTTATGCCGGGCGAGCCATTTTTTCCTGAGCCGGACAAGAACCCCGGTCATCTGCGGCTGAATTTCAGCCACATCGACCCGGCGCGGCTGGACGAAGGGCTCAAGCGATTGGCGACGGTGGTGCGCGAGGCCCAGGCGGCAGAAGCGGCTTGAGGGGAGGGTAGAAACGAATAAACCGGCGCAAGGGCCGGTTTATTTTTGTCTGAAATTTGCAGTGATTGTGCCGGCCTCTTCGCGAGCAAGCCCGCTCCCACACTGAATCGGTGTTGAACACAAATCCCATCAAACCACAAAACCAATGTGGGAGCGGGCTTGCTCGCGAAGGCGTCAGTCAGAGCACGACAAAACTATCAGACTGCAGCAAACCGCTTATCCAGATAATCAATGATCACCTTGGACTCATACATCCAGGTGGTCTGGCCATTCTCTTCGATGCGCAGGCACGGCACCTTGATCTTGCCACCTTGCTCCAGCAGAGCCTGGCGATCCTGTTCGTTGTTCTTGGCATCGCGCAACGCCACCGGTACGTTCAGGCGACGCAAGGTGCGACGGGTTTTTACGCAGAACGGGCAAGCGTGGAACTGATACAGGGTCAGGTCCTTGGCGGCCGTGTTGACCTGAGCCTGAGCTTCGGCAGGGCGCTGTTTTTTGCCCGGACGGGTGATGAAGTCGATGAAGATGATCAGTTGGCCAAGGCCGACACGAAGCGCTTTAACGAACACGGTATAAGCCTCACAGGGGCAAACAGAAGGCGCGCAGCTTACCTGATTTTCGCAGGCGAAAAAAAACCGGCGATGAGTGCCGGTTTTCTTCGTGCTGCGAGTTACTTGATCAGGCTGAGAAACTCGCTGCGGGTGGCCGCGTTTTCGCGGAACTCGCCGAGCATCACCGAGGTGATCATCGTCGAATTCTGTTTCTCCACACCGCGCATCATCATGCACATGTGCTTGGCCTCGATCACCACCGCAACGCCCAGGGCGCCGGTGACTTGCTGGACCGCATCAGCGATCTGGCGACTGAGGTTTTCCTGGATCTGCAGGCGGCGAGCGTACATATCGACGATCCGCGCGACTTTCGACAGCCCCAGGACCTTGCCGCTCGGGATGTAGGCAACATGGGCCTTGCCGATGAACGGCAGCATGTGGTGCTCGCACAACGAGTAGAGCTCGATGTCCTTGACCAGCACCATCTCGCTGTTGTCGGAGCTGAACAAGGCACCGTTGGTGACCTCTTCCAGTGTCTGTTCATAACCGCGGCAAAGGTACTGCATGGCTTTGGCGGCACGTTTTGGCGTGTCGAGCAGGCCCTCGCGGGAGGCGTCCTCGCCCAATTGGCCGAGAATCTCGGTGTAATTCTGTTCCAGTGTCACAGAGGCTGATTCCATAAGGGTTTCAGAGGGGTACTGTTTCAGTCTGTACCAATTTTGTACCAATCCAGCTGTTTTCGAGCTTCCCGAGTTCACCCCAGTCGGTGCTGGAGTTTATCCATCGGGCGTAGGTCGATAGCAGCATCTGAACGCTATGACCGAGCTGAGTGGCAATAAATGCAGGGTTCATCCCCGCCATGAGGCACATGGTAGCGTATGTGTGCCGGCAGTTGTATTGCCGGCGGGCGCGAAGCTTCAAATCGGTCAGCGCCGCCTGGAAGTGTTTGTCGGTCACGCTAGCCTGCTGAATGAACTCGAAGTTCTTGGTTGGCGGGAACACAAACGGCGACTCCGCCTGCTTGCGGCGGCTCTGCTGCGTGCGTTGCTTGGCCACGCGCTCGGCTTCTTCTATAGCGTGCAAAGCGCGACTGTTGAGCATGACCTGCCGGGTATTGCGGGTTTTGGTGCGCTCTTCAATCTTGTAGTCCGCGACGATCCGACACACGTTCACCAGGCGCTTCTCCTGGTCGATCTCTTCCCAGCGCAGCGCCGCCATTTCACTCGGGCGCATGCCGGTATAGAAGGCGAACTCGAAGTACGCCGCGTAAATGCGCATCGAATGGGTCAGGGTCTTATACAGGTGATCAATAATCGCGTCGGCCTCGTCCACCGTGAAGGGGTCAATCGCCTTCTTGGTTTTCGCCGGCAGCTCGATGGACTCGACCGGGTTGCGATTGATCAGCCCATCCTTTACTGCGGTGCCGAACACCATGACCAGTCGCTGAATGGCCGAGCGCCTTACACCCGGCGTTTTCCACTCGGTGTTGCCGACGATCTTTCGCAACATCACCGAGTTGATGCTATCGATGGGCAGCAGAGCCAGGTAGGGCATCCAGTATAAATTGAGGGATGTGCGGTAGTTTTTGCGAGTGCCTTCCACGACCTCTCGGCTGTTGAGCCATTCCTGGGCGTACTCCCCGAATCGGGGAGTCGCTGAGTAGGTGGCATAGGTGGAGTTAGGAAAGAGTTCGGTATAGCGCTGATCGTCGAGAACGCCATGCTTGATCAGGCTGGTTACGTTAGCGCGTAGATCGGCGGCAGCTTTAATCCCCTTCGGCGTTTGGGGATAGGGGAGGGTCTCGCAACGGCGTTGCCCATTCCAGGTGAAGCGAATGCGGACGGACTGTCCAACAAATTCAACTCCGGTGGGCAATCCCATTGACTCTCGAGCCATGCCTCGTATCTCCTGATGCTGTAGTAAATGCGGCTGTCTATGGTGTTCCAGACGCCTTTGGGGATGACCCCTCTGGCTCGCTTGCCTTGCAATGCTCGGCGGGTCGTGCCGACCAGCTCGGCCATCTTGTCTTCCGGAATCTTGTCGACCTGGTAGGTCTGATGCAGCGGATCTGCTGCAGAGTCGAATTGCGTATACCCCACGACAGGCTGCGCGGGCGGGCGGTTCTGAGCGATCAGCGTCGCATTGGGTGTGGCTGCCCGGCGCAGCGTTTGGTGGGGTATAAGCACCTCGGTGGTGGCGCAAGGAAAAGCAGTAATGCCTGCTGCTGCGCAGCAGAGACTCTTTGTTTTTTGTGCGTCGACGCCATTAGCGTGGCGGAGCAAAGCGGTCGATGTTTGGGTTGTGTGCCGGTCCATCTTCATGCCGCTTTCCTCCGGTGTTCGATAGCGAGTTGGTCCATCAGGCGCTGGTGAAACGTGAGCCGTGCTTCGATGGCGGACCATGGGCGGATGGGTTCGGCCATGGGGTCGATGCCGATCAGGCAATCCCAGATGGCCGGGTCGGTGGGCATGAGGTCGCGGCGTTCGGTGGCGAGTGCGATCAGATCTGCTTGGCGAACAGAGGTCGGCAGGTCCTGGTCCAGGTCGAAGCGGGTGCAGATGCGGTCCCAGATCCAGTTCTCGACATCCTGGTAGGCGTGCATCCATTGTTTCAGCGGCTGCACCATGTCGCCGATGTAGGCTTCGGTCGCGTCGTGCAGAAGTGCAGCCAGCTTGTCTTCGTCAGGCACCAGGTCGGCGACCATGCAGCAATGCTGTGCCACGCTGTAGAACTCGCGGGTGTGGCCGTTGAAGCGGCACAGATGCGCCAGTGAATGGGCGATATCCCGTGGGTCAATTAGGTCTGCATCAGGCTCATACAAATCAAAGTGCTTGCCGGTATAGGTCAGAATCTGGCTCATGCGGCCTCCTTGACCAGATCGGCCAGCAGCAGTGCGTGCTTGGTGTCCTTGTGCAACTGACGCATCGCGTCGTACCCGATTAACGCGGCCAACTGACGGTCGAACTCTTTGCGGAAGCGCGTCACTTCAAGCAACTCGGTGGTGGCTTTGGTGCATTGCTGTTGCAGCTCGCCGGCAGCATGCGGGGTCAGGCGTAGCATTGGGATGAGACGCTTCATGCTGCGTTCTCCTGAGCTGCAGGCTCCAACAGGGCGGCCATGATCAGGGCTTGCTCGCGAAGGGCGAGTGACTCGCGTTCGAGCTTTTTACCGGTGCGGAATGCGCTGAATGTCTCGGCGGCAATCCTCAGTTTTTCGGCAATATCCAGCAGGACCTGGCGGTCAAGTTCGCCGAGTTTGGATGCGGCCAATGCGCGTGTGTAGTGGTCCCAAAGCTGTTGGTGGTGCTGATGGGCTTGATCAAGTCGCAGGTTCAGCTCGTGGAGTTTCTCGGTGCTGTCTGCCCGCTCGATGCTCTGGCCTTCTGCGATGCCGGCGGCTAAGCCGTCGCTACGGCCCATCTTGTAGCCAAACCAGAATAGAAGGCCGACGGTGATGATGAATCCGATCAGTGCGTAGATTTGAATCTCGGTCATGTGGTGTGCTCCTGGTGTTGTCTTAGGCTGGTGGTGGCAGCCATTTGGGTTGCTGGTTTTATTCGGTTGGTTCGTCCTGCGGCCGCAGCATTTCTTCATCCGCCTTGTAGGCGCGGATATCGATCAGTGAGGCGACATGCCGGATATGGGCGTACTTCGGCGCCTTGCGGCTGGTGTCCAGCGTGGTGATGGGTAGCTGGATCCGGCCGCTGTTGATCTCCGCCACAAACGATTGTTCGTTGAGATTGCGGAAGTACTGCTCGCGCACTTTTTCCAGCGGGATCAGCACGTCGCCGAAAGTGCGGTAGAGCAGTTCTACGGTGGCCGACTCTGGTGCGGGCAGCAGTCGGAGTGGTGTTTGACCTACATTAGTCATTGGCTTGCGCAGCCTCCTTGCGTTGTGTTCTTGCCGGATGGATCCAGGCATTCAAGCAGTGGCGTTTGGTCAACTCGCGCAGATGCTCCGGCACTTCGAGGAGCGCGGCGTTGCGCTCCTCGCGTGTGCGCATGGCGACAATCTGGCGGGCGTACTCCCTAGGCCATGTCACGGCTGTCTACCGGGATTTCGGGTAGGTTCAGCCTCAGTTGCTCGGCCAGCCAGCGGATGCCGGGCTGCTTGATTCGGGTTGACTGGCTGTACTGCATGCCGAGCTGGTCGTGGTACCAGTTGCTTTCCTTGATCCGCAGGTATTCGCGATCACGGGTCGGATAGGTGGGCAGGTTCCGTTCATTGAGCAGACCCTTTCCCCGCATGAGGCTGATTAGTTTGGACCGGGTCAGGCCCAGGTGTTTTGCGGCTTGAGCAAGTGTGCGTTCCATGGCACCTCCTCAGGCTGCATGCGCGGCAGGAGTCGCCACGGCAGCCAGGTGGTTAATGGACTCGACTACTTTTTCGTAGATCTCGACGTCAGTACCGCAGACGGTGAAGCACTTCGTGCGCGGGCGCTTCACGCCGATGCTCATGATCGTGGTGACGCCGGTGCGAGTTTGGGTGCGATGGATGGAGACATGGAGGGGGAGCTCGAACCCCATGTCGAGACTCAGTACGCCGCCGGTACTCACCAGCTCGAACACTCGCTGCTTGTTCTCGACATCAAACCGAGCGTATTGGCGGCTTACGTGCGGGAGGTTCAGCAAATCAGCTGTGTTACTGGGATCGAATGGGCCGTTGACGATCTCTTCGATAAAGTCGGCCAGCTTGAGGTGCATCTTTTTTTCGTTCTTCAAGGTCAGCGTGTGGCGCTCGCTGCCCAGTTCAACGGTGAAAAGAGTGTCAGATGTGTTGCGTTCGACTTTCAGGCGAAACGCCAGGGCCTCGCGCTTGGGTGTCGATCGTACAACGTGGTTGAAGGTCTCGGTCAGATTGACCTGGGCGTTGAGCAGCTGCAGGGTGCGGTTGTCCAGCTTGTATTTGCTCATGCTGCATACCCTCCGCCATTCGGATCGAACGGAGCGGGTATGGTGCGGGCTTTCTGCTTTGGTTTGGTGGTGACAAACGTGCAGCCGCATTCGCGGGCCAAGCGACGAATCTCGAAGATGCGGAAGGGGTCAGCAGTGGCTGGATGAACGTGCAGGGTGGCTGTGGTGTGCATGGTGTTGCCTCGCTCTGTGGTGGAAGAGTGAGGCAAATATCAACCACTGGTTGATCTGTGTCAACAACCATTGGTTGTCAATTTTTTGATGATCCGGTTGTTCGTGTCATAGGTAGACAGTCTGATGGCATTTCAGTAGCGTGGACCTAAGTTCATTTCGCCGCAAGCTGATGAAACATATGTTTCCAATCCCAAGGAGGGATAATGCGTCCACTACAAGAACAACCAGAGCGGGAGGAGGTTTTAGAGTATCTAGCCGCATCTAGCGCCTATGGCAATTTATGTTTATTTATCGGAGCTGGATTTTCGAAGGAGCTGGTGGGTGAAGAAGCACTTTCATGGGGGACATTATTGCAGGTGGCCGCCGCAGAAATGGGGGTGGAATTCGATTTTTCTCACGGCGCTTTGGCGGGTATAGGATATCCTGAAGTTGCCTCGTTACTATGTCAACAACATTCTCGCGAAAATGATTTGTTGTTTAGCCGGTCATTGGCTGATCTTAAGATAGAAGTAGCGGAACTAACTTCTTGGTATCCGAGTGAAGAGAAAAAGGCATTTTATTCGACGAGGCTTTCGGATATTTCACCATCGTGGATAGTTACTACTAATTACGATTTGGTTCTGGAAAGTTTATTGCCTGTAACTTCTATGACAATTGGTCCAAATGAGCCGCTAGTATTTCCAAAAGGAAGGATACCTGTTTATCACTTGCATGGTGTTAGAACCGATCCTGAAGGTATAGTTATCGCGCGTGAAGACTATACGGCATTGTTTCGACCTAACGAGTATCGACAGATAAAACTTGCCTTAACTCTTAAGGAATCCACTACTTTGCTTTTGGGTTACGGGTTAGGAGATGATAATGTTTTAACTGCCTATGATTGGTCCCAGCATGTATTCAGTTTTCAGGGGGGCGATTATCCACACGGTGTTGTGCAGGTTGTGCGGGCTCGGGAGCCAAATTTCGGGCCGTATAGGGCAAGTAATGGTGTTTTAGTTTTAGAGGTGAGTAGCCTCGAAGATTTTTTTAACGAGTTCATGCCTAAAATTGAGGCGAGAAGAGAGCAGGACGCTAGTGAGCATGCGAATCTGGCAGCTCTGGAGCGTTACATCAATACAAGTACTGATCAAGCTATTGAATTGTTTTTGGATGACGAAGGACGCAGGAACGAAATTCTGACTCTGTTGCGTGAGAACCACTCACATTTAATTCACTGCTTTATTCCATTTTTCGAAAGTTGCGTCGATGAGGCTTTTAGGCGGTCGGGTGCTGCAGGGCAGTTTCAAGGATACTCGGAATGTTTGACAGTTATTCTAGATGTCTTGATGGCCTACAATAATAGGACTGTACCACCTGCATTGTTCCAAAAAATTGCTCATGCCTTCAATCGTCTTGCACCACGTATTGGTCCGAATCTAGGGCAGTCCCACGAATCAAATAGGCAATGGATTCGTAGGAGGAGGGAGTTGCCACATAGGCAGCTAAGAGAGTTGGAGATTTATTCTAGGCGCAAGCATTGGTTTGTTGTCTTAGAGTTGTTGGATGAAGTTGATTTTAGAGAGCGACGAGCTTATTAGTTTTAAGTTATTCGGGTAGGAAGGCTCCTACCACCTTTCCACATATATGTGTTTCTTCCGTAATTTCTATAATTGGATATTGCGGATTAATTGGCCTCAAAAACTGGCGGCCTGCATCCTCTACCAGAATTTTGAATGTTGCTTCATTGGTGCGTGGAACCCTTGCTATAACTCGATCCCCTGTCCTGGTTTCTACATCAGGATCTACAAAAATAATACAGCCTGTAGGATAGCTTCGGCCCGGTCCAGGATTTGTCATCGAATCGCCAAGTACCTTAAGTGCGTAGCCATGCGCGCTGATTGGAACCGGGCAGGATAGCCACGAATCAGAGTCATACTCCTCGAAATTCGAAATAGCCTCGCACCAGGATCCAGCTTGCACCCAAGAAATCAGCGGGACCTTACCAAATTGCTGGTTGATTTCGCTTACGTTGCTCTCCTCGTTGCCGACCAGTTGGCGCACGTTGCTTTCACCAGTCTGCTGCTTTGGTAACACTCCGTACTCAAGCCATTCCCGTCTTATCTTCAGCCAAGAACAAAGCGCAGCCATGCTGTCTGCTTCGGCCATAGCTTCGCCGTTCAGCCATTTGCTGACAGCTTGTGTAGTTTTATCAACCCCCAAGCTTTTCAACTGACGATGTATGTCCACGCCACGCCCCCGACTGCGTACGCCGGCATCGTCGAGAGCTTCGTGTAGTCGCGTGCTGAAAGCAGCACGTAATTTGTTTTTATCAACCATGGGTTGAGAGTGCCACGGAGCTTGCGCAATAGTCAGTTGATGTTTAATATCAACTACGAGTTGATTAATGGAGGTTGCCATGTTGGACCCCGAAGATTTCCCGAACGCCATTGCGTTCGCATTTGAAGCAGTAGGCGGCATCGGGGCCGCCGCGAAGGTTTGCGACAGGAGTTATCAGGCGTTGAACAAGTGGCGTCTGGCAGCCAGCCTGCCTCGAACTGACTACACCGGTGAAACCAAATACGCAGTTCTTTTGGCGACAGCTGCAAAGCAGAAGGGCAACTCGTTTGAGTCCGCTTGGTTGCTGAATGCATCTGCACCGCAGAAAGCTGCTGCATAGTCAGAAAGAAGGCGACCCAAGGGCCGCCCAGTTCCTCCCGGCACGCACCACCACAGCGCTGTCGGGTCGCGATAAAGATAGGCGGGCACACCACATGCTAACCACCTCTCTTTACCGCGCTTTCCAAGGCACGGAGGCCTTGGTGTGTACTGCCTTTTCCACCACAGATTGGGCAGCTGTTGCGCCAGAGGTGAACGACGGATCGTTCGCCTCGGCACGGTGCTGGTTTCGATCTTGAGGATCTAGCCGGCGTTTGGGCCCTTTCAAGCCACGCGGCAAATGTATCACCACTGCATGTCGCGCGGCACTGGCAACTTACAAGGATTAATGCCATGAGCCGAATCGCTCTGAGTTCTGTAGAACGGGCGCAGCGGGAAATCTTGCCGCTCGATTTAGCGCTTTACCATGCTGCTCGGGACTATCCCGGCGGCGCCGCTGCAATTGCCGCTACCACCGGCAGAAACGCCACCACGCTGCAGCACAAGCTGTCTCCGACGCACCCAAGTCACACGGTCAACATTCAGGAGTTTGGCGAGATCCTGGAGCTGACCAAGGACCGCCGCATTCTGGATGCCGTACACGCGTTGGTGGGGGATACGACCTGGCAGGAATTGGCCGAGGCGTACACCAACGACATGCCTGAAACCTTGACTACCGGTATTGCTGAGTACTTTCGGCAAGTAGCTGACTTGGCTGATACATGGGCCAAGAGCATCGGCGACGGTGTGGTCAGTGACAACGAACTGGCCGCGATCCGCCTGCAGGTGTTTCGCGGTATTCAGGGGCTGCTGGGGATGTTCAACCGCGCCACCTATGTCAATCAGACGACGCGGGGTGTTGACCGTGGCTGATATCGCCGACTTTGCTAATGACCTGGTCCAGGAGCGTCTTGATCAGGCTCTTGTTGCACGTAACGCCGCCAAGCCCGTTTTGGCGGCGCATTCATTTCTGTTCTGTGAAGACTGCGATGAGCCGATCCCGGAGGCACGCCGCGTAGCGCAGCCGGGGTGTACGCAGTGCGTGGATTGCCTAGCCATTGAGGAATCGCGGGAGGCCCGGCATGCTCGATGAGGTTCTGGATCAATTCGCAGACTTTGGTCTTGAGCCAAAACTACCGCTGAGTTTCGGCAAGCTGACCCGCTGCAAAACAGCGCAGGACAGGGGCGCGGAAAAGAACGGTTGGTACGTCGTCCACGAGCACCACACAGAGAAAAACGAAACGCTGATCTTCGGCAGTTTTGGTGACTGGCGTTCGGGTGAGTCGCAGAAGGTAAAGGTCAAGGCCGGGCGGATGTCGCCAGAAGAGCGCGAAGTCATGCGCGCTCGTCAGGAGGACGCCAAGCGCCGCGCTGCCGAGGTTAAGGCCAATGCAGCGCGTCGCGCCGCGAACCGGGCGGCAGGCCTGTTCAAGCGCATGCCGGAAAAGGGCCGTAGCGACTATCTGGATCGGAAGCAAATTGTTGGCATTGGCGTTCGTTACGCGCCGCGTACCGGCGCTTTCCTGGTGCCGATGAGCAACGCGCGCGATGAGATTGTCGGCTTGCAGGTGGTATATCCAACCAAGCAGGAAGACACCGGCCGGGACAAATCCTACTGGCCCTACGGGATGTCCAAAGAGGGCGCCTTTCACTTGATCGGTCCGCACCCTGATCCGGGGGCGCCGGTGCTGGTATGTGAGGGCTACGCCACCGGCGCGAGCCTGCACATGGCGACCTCGCTGACCGTGGCCATAGCCTTCGATGCGGGCAACCTGTTGGTGGTCTGCAAGGCCATGCGGGAACGTTTCCCAGGATGCCCACTGATTGTCTGTCGCGACGATGACTGGAAGACCAAGCGCCCGAATGGCGAGCCTTGGAACCCTGGTGAAGAAAAGGCGAACAACGCCGCGTTGATCGTTGGTGGCCAGGTGGTTGCGCCGATCTTCTCTGGTGAGCGGGAAGACAAGTGGACCGACTTCAATGACCTGCACGTCGCGGAGGGTTTGGAGGCGGTGCGCCGTCAGGTGCTGGCCGTGGTCAAGCCGCCGGCCGCTGGTGGCTGGAAAGATCTGTTGGCTCGTAGCGAAAGCGGGGCATTGATTGCGCACATGCAGAACGTCGAGCTGATCCTGGCCAATGACGAACGCTGGGCCGGGGTGATCAGCTACAGCGCTTTCAGTTCGAAGATCGTGAAGCTGCGTGCGGCGCCGTATGGCGGCGGCACGGGCGATTGGGCGGACATTGATGACGTGAGGGTGATGAAGTGGCTCGCGCAGCAGTACAACTTGCGGGTCAAGGCCTCGCATGTGATCGAGGCGGTGAGTGTGGTTGCGCATGATCATGCGTTCCATCCAGTGCGACAGTATCTGCGCAAGCTGGAATGGGATCGCGTGCCGCGTCTGGAGAGCTGGCTCACTGAAGTCATGGGCGTCAAGGCCACTGATTACTCGTCCAAGGTGGGCAAGCGCTGGATGTTGTCGGCCGTGGCGCGGGTGATGAAGCCTGGCTGCAAGGCTGACTCGGTGATGATCCTCGAGGGCGCGCAGGGCGCCGGTAAGTCGACGGCGATGAGTATTCTCGGCGGCGAGTGGTTTATGGATACGCCTTTCGCCCTGGGCGACAAGGACGGGTTTCAAGCGATCCGGGGCAAGTGGATTGTGGAGCTGGGCGAGCTGGACAGCTTCAACAAGGCCGAGAGCACCAAAGCAAAGCAGTTTTTCTCGGCGTCCACTGACACTTACCGCGAGAGCTACGGCCGTCGCACCATGGACGTGCCGCGTCAGTGCGTGTTCGTGGGGACGACGAACCAGGACGAGTATCTCAAGGATGCGACCGGTAACCGCCGCTATTGGCCGGTGGCGTGTACCAAGGTGGATTTGGAGCTGTTGCGTTCGATCCGTGATCAGCTGTGGGCCGAGGCCGTGTTTTGCTACGACGCAGGCGATCTCTGGTGGGTGACACTGGATGAGGCGGCGATGTTCGGCGAAGAGCAGGACGAACGTTTTGTGGTGGATGAGTGGGAAGGTCCGATTCTGACCTGGCTTGAGGATTCGCAGATTGGCGAAACCACCACTGGCAGCGAAGTGTTGTCCGGCCCGTTGAAACTTGACGCCGGTCACTGGGGTAAGCCGGAGCAGATGCGGGTCGGGGCGATCATGCATCGGTTGGGCTGGCGGCGTGTGCGGTTGCCTCCGTTGGTGAAGAGTGGTCAGCGGCCGTGGGCTTACAAGAAGCCGGCAGGGTGGGGCGGTGCTTCGGCATTGAAGCGGGAACCTGTCGAGGAGCCTTGCTTTGATTAAGGAAGTCGATTCGCGGCTCAGGTTGTGGGCGCAGGAGCTGCATTCCGACCTGTCGAAAGGCGGGCTCGCTGGGGGCAACATGGTCGCCATGATGATGGAGAGTGACGGACAGTTGATCCGTGGCCGGCGCGCAAGCCGTGCGCCGCTGGAAAGCTCTCTCGACATTGAGCTGATTGTGACCAAGCACCTGAGCTCCGACTTGGTGAAGGTCGTGCGGGAGCACTACTGCAATTTTGATGTCGACATGCGCTTGCGGTACGCGCACTGCGGCTGTGGTCGCGATACGTACTACCAGCGTCTGCATGACGCGCATCTGCACATCTTTGGCATGTTGATGGGGATGGCTGCGTGACCCCAGGAATGATCTTGGCTGTTGTTGTCCCACCGGCCCGTCTTGTCCCGCTGCATTTTGATGCAGTGGGACAGGTGCGGGCCTTGTCGTTGCTGGGTTGTCCCACCGTCCCGCTAAAAGTGTCTCCCGCCCGTGTAAGCGTAGCGGGCACCAATACACGCGTTTCACGCGCACGCGTGTTCTTTAAATTCTTCCTTTACACGAGAATGGAAAGATATAAGTAGGACAGTGGGGCGAAGCCCCGAATTTAGGCGCTCTCAGGCGTCCCACTTCGACTCTGAATGGTGGGACAGATGGGACGCCGCCGAAACAGCAGAATGCCGGGGTGGGATATTCGCCGACATTCGCTAGGCGTTCACCCGGTGTTACCCACTTATTCACCGGGTGGCATTAAACCGGGGTTGCTGCCACCGGAATCGACCTGTAAAAAGTAGTCATCTTCGATAGGTGCGACCGCAAGCTGCGGGACACACCACCACACTGAACCCGGCCATTGCGCCGGGTTTTTGCATTTATGGGGTAGTGCGATGACGAACGAGCAGCAAGCGCTTATTGATATGCCGATCTGGATGGTAATCGTGCTGTCCCTGGTAGGTGGAATCTCGGGCGAGGCATGGCGAGCAGACAAAGCGGGAGTAAGCGGCTGGTCTCTGGTTCGCCGCTTGCTCCTTAGATCCGGGGCCTGCGTGGTCTGCGGGCTTTCCACCATGATGTTGCTGCTCGCTTCGGGCATGTCAGTCTTGGCGGCAGGGAGCATTGGATGCCTCACCGCGATGGCCGGTGCCGATGTCGCCATCGGGCTGTACGAACGCTGGGCCGCCAAGCGGTTTGGCATCTAAAGGATCGGAATCTTATCTTCAGATGCCACTAAATCACATTAGAACTAAAGTTTTTCAACCTTCTGATGTGCTCTAATCCCTCGAGTAAACTGCACGGAGCATATTCAGGGTGGCGCGATGTCACATTTAGAAGTGAGGGGGAGTTTATCGTTGACGGGCTTGATGTTTCGCCTTTGGTTGAAGTGGCTACGTATTTATTCATTTGTTGCAATTTCATCTCCATCATTGCGTCCTTGAAAGAGACGTACATTTTTTCTGTAATTGGGTTTATAACGTCTAAAACAGCCTGGCCGTATTCAATCGCTTGCTCTCTGTTTGGTATTAGACCTTTGTGTATTACGTCATTCCGGAATGTGACTTCTCTTTGACCCAAGAGGGAAGGAGCTTCACCGAATTCCTGAGTATAAAGGAGTATGAAAGCCCCCAGTTGTCTTTCCGACATTTTTGCTACATTTTTCCAAGTATCATCAATCGCGCTTAACTCGATTTTGTCATGGATTAACTTAACTTTTATAAAGTATTCATAGAAGCGCTCTAGACTGGATGCAAAAGAAGCTACTGCTTCTCTGTAGTAACCGTCTATTATTGCGGATGTGCCTATAGTGAATAAAACCTCAAGTTTTTGTTGCTGCAGTATTGAGGCTGACTGATGTCCATTTGGGCATGTGAATTCATATAAATTACTATCTTGGTACTCCACCCAAACGGGTAGTGAAGGGGCTGTAAGCTCTGTGAAACACTGGAAACATGTCATGGGTAAGCGCATCGGATTCTCCTGGCGGGTTTATTGTTTTCATTGTGCCACCGTGTTCGATACAGGTGAAATCCACACGGGTGTGGCGGTTTCATTGCGGGGGACCCTGGCGGCATTCGAGGGACACGGGGTCGGAAACCCGCGGGAAAGTGTTAGCGGAAGGGTTGCCAGCTTACTGAAATTCAATCCATTGAAATTGAAAGGTTTCCATTGAAAAGCCGTTGAAAAGGAGGGCTTATGACAGAACCAATGTACCTGTCAAAGAGCGCCTTCGCGGCTCGGATCGGCAGGGCGCCCAGCTACATCACCTGGTTGAAAAACAACGACCGTCTGGTACTGACCGCCGATGGTAAACAGGTCGATGTCACTGCCAGCGAAGCGTTGATTCGCGACACCGCGGACCCCAGCAAGACCGCCGTCGCTGATCGGCACCACCAAGACCGGCTTCAGCGTGACGTGTACAGCCAGCTATCCAGCCAGGTCGAACCGACTTCAATGGCTGCGCCGCCGCCCGCGATCACCCCTGCGGGGCAGCTGCCCGACTTCCAGAAGGCCCGCGCTCTGCGCGAACACAACCTAGCCCAGCTCGCCGAGATCGAATTGCACAAGGCCAAGGGTTCGCTGGTTGCGATGTCGGCGGTGCAGACCGGCGCCTACAACGCCGGCCGCATGCTGCGCGATCAACTGCTGGGCATGCCGCCGCAGCTGGCACCCGAACTGGCCTCCATGACCGATCCTTGGGAAATCGAAAAGCACCTTACGGCGGCGATCCGTCTCTCGCTGGAGGATGCCGAGCGCATGTCTTCAGCGGATCTTGAACACGCACTGACCACGAGTTAAGCCCATGCCCACGGAAATTCCTGACGGTGCAGAGGTGTACCGCGAGGCGTATTTCCGTGGGCTACGGCCTGACCCGGACGTCTGGATCGATCAGTGGGCCGATGAATACATGCGGATTCCGCGTGACACCGGCGCCGCTGAGCCGGGCCAGTACCGCACCTCGCGCACGCCGTATGCCCGCGAGCCTATGCGCTGTCTGTCGCCGGCTCATCCCTGCAAGCGCGTGATCACCATGGTCGCGTCGCAGCTGATGAAAACCCAGATCGGTCTGAACTGGATCGGCGGGTTGATGCACATGGCGCCGTCGAACATTCTGGCGCTGCTGCCAAGCCTCGGCCTGGCCAAACGGGTGTCATCACGGATCGGCAAGACGATCAAAGCGACACCGGTGCTGCGGGAGCGAGTGGCGGCCAACCGCTCGCGGGATTCACGCAACACCATGGACACCAAGGAGTTCGAGGGCGGGACCTTGTACGTCACAACCGCTGGCTCGGCGGCCAACCTGTCGGAGCTCTCGGCGCGCTACGTGTACGGCGACGAGATCGATCGCTGGGAAGTGGACATTGGCGAGGAGGGCGACCCCATCGAGCTGGCAGAAACCCGGGGTAGTACCTTCGGCCGCAACGCGAAGTTCTACTTTTCCAGCTCGCCGACGATCAAGGGCGCCTCGCGGATCTCCGATCTGTTCGACGGCAGTGATCAGCGTCATTACTACGTGCCGTGCCCGTATTGTGGTCACATGCAGACGCTTGAGTGGGAAAACCTTCTCTACTCGGCCGACTTCAGCGTAGTGCATTACAAGTGCGCGGCGTCCGGGATGGACTGCGACGTGCTGATCGAGGAATACCACAAGGGTGAAATGCTCGCCAAAGGCGAGTGGCGTGCTCATGCCGAGGGCGACGGCGAGACGGTAGGCTTCCACCTCAACGCGTTGTATTCGCCGCTGGGCTGGATGGACTGGAAGTCACTGGCCAAGCAATTCGAAAAGGCCAAGAAGGCCCAAGCCAAAGGCGATCTTGAGCCGATGCAGGTGTTCTACAACACCCGTCTGGCGAAGGTCTGGGACGCCGCCCAAGAGCAAACCAAAGCCGATGTGCTCAGACAACGGGCACGGCTGGAAGGCTTCGGTCTTGGCTCGCTGCCGGCGGCCGTGCTGATGATCACCGGTGCCGTCGACGTTCAGGCCAACCGCCTGGAGTTCATGGCCATGGGCTGGGGCGTTGGCATGGAGCGCTGGGTCGTCGACTACCAGGTAGTGTCGGGTGATCCTGCCGACGAGCGCACCTGGGCCGCGCTGGACGAACTGCTCAAGGCTAAATACCGCCATCCGTGCGGCGTCGGTCTTGGCATTCTCGCGGTGGCTGTCGACTCCGGTGGTCATCACACCGATGAGGTTTACCAGTTCTGCCGCGTTCGCCGCTGGCGAAACGTGTTCGCCATCAAGGGCGCAAGCAAGCCCGGCAAACCAGTAATCGCTCAGCGCCCATCCATGGTCGATGTGACCTGGAAAGGCCAGACCGAACGCAATGGCGCCGAGCTGTGGTTCGTCGGTACTGACACGGCGAAGGACTGGATCTACAACCGCTACCCGTTCGAGGCCGGGCCGGGCGCGCTGCACTTTGCCAATGACCTGCCGGATGACTTCTTCGACCAGTGCGTTGCCGAGCGCAAAGTTGCCCGCTATGTGCGCGGACACAAGCGCATTGAGTGGGTCAAGGGCAAGGCCGAGCGCAACGAAGCTCTCGACCTGATGGTGTACTGCCTGGCCATGGCGCACTACCTGGGCCTCAACCGTTACAAGGAACACGACTGGGAGCGGGTGCGTCAGTCCCTGGCACAGTCCGGTCTGTTTGACGAAGCCTTGGGCATCAAGCCCGTTCAGGGCGAACGCGTCAGCAGTGCTGACCATGCAATTCCCGTTGTCGCTCTACAACCGACTCAGCAACCCGCTGCTCCGGTCGCGCAATCGCGACCCGCTGCAATACCACCTCAACGCCGCAGCTCCACCAGCGGTTACCTGAAGAGACGCTGATATGTCATTTACCCAGAAGCACCTCGACGCGGTTGAGGCGGCCATTGCTCGCGGTGAGAAAACCGTGCGCTACACCGACCGCACCGTGGAGTACCGCACCGTCGACGAGCTGCTCAAGGCTCGCGAAGAGATCCGCTCCTCGCTGATCAATGCTGCCGGGCCGCGTTCGCGCGTGGTCCGGCTGTACCACGGAGGCAAAGGAGTCTAATGGCCCGCCACTATCCGACGCTGACCCGTAACGGATTCTTGCTGCCGTCGAATATCAAGGCCAGTTATGAAGGCGCCGGAGAGGGCCGCCGATCCACTGGCTGGGATGCTCCCGACAACGGGATCAACAGCATCAACACCCCGGCACTGCGCAACTTGCGCTCGCGTTCACGGGCAGCGGTTCGCAATGACCCGTATGCCTTCAACGTGATCGACAAGCGTGTCAGTAACCTGATCGGCACCGGCATTACGCCGCGACCGAAAACCGACGACGAAGCCCTGCGCAAGTTGCTGCAGGAGCTCTGGGAGGACTGGGTCGACGAGTCGGACGCCGATGAACGCACCGACTTTTACGGCCAGCAGGCTCTGATCGCTCGCACGGTCGAGACCTCTGGCGAATGCTTTGTTCGCTTGCGGCCGCGCAGTCTGGACGAGGGCCTAGCGGTGCCGTTGCAGATCCAGGCACTGGCGCCGGAATTTGTTCCCCACGACAAGTTCGAGACCACCCGAGATGGCAACATTATCCGTGCCGGGATCGAGTTCACCCCGGGCGGCAAGCGCATGGCGTACTGGATGTACCTGTCGCATCCGCGTGATGCGTCGTCGCTGAACGCCGGATACAACCATTTGGTGCGCGTGCCGGCCGCCCAGGTGTTGCACATCTTCGAACCGGTCGAGCCGGGCCAGCTGCGCGGTGTGCCGCGCTTGTCGCCGGTGCTGAAACGCCTGCGCAGCCTCGACAATTACGATGATGCGGTGCTGTTCCGTCAGGAGGTGGCCAACCTGTTTGCCGGCTTCATCAGTCGACCACCGCAAGACTCTGGACCGGTACCGAGAGACCCGGTCACCGGCCAACCGTTGAGCCTTGATCGTGACGGCTTCACGCCGATGGTGGCGCTGGAGCCCGGCACCATGCAGGAGCTGGGGCCAGGTGAAGAGGTCGAATTCTCCAAACCGCCGGACGCCGGCAACAACTACCCGGACTTTATGCGGCAGCAACTTATGGCCGCTGCGGCGGGAACGGGCACGCCCTACGAGATCCTCACGGGGGACATGCGCGAGGTCAACGACCGGGCGCTGCGCGTGGTGCTCAACGAGTTCCGACGCCGCCTGGAACAACTGCAGTTCAGCGTTTACGTCCATCAGCTCTGCCGCCCGGTTCGGGCTGCCTGGATGGACATGGCGGTGCTGTCGGGCGCTCTGGTGCTGGAAGACTACGCACAGCGTCGCCGCGAATACCTGCGCACACGTTGGGTGCCACAAGGTTGGGCCTACATCCAGCCGGTGCAGGACGTGCAGGCCCGGCGGATGGAAGTGCAAGCGGGCTTCGCCTCGCGTAGCGAGATGGTCCTGCGCACCGGCTACGACGCGGAAACGGTCGACGCGGAAAACGCCGCCGATATGGCCCGGGCCACAGCTCTAGGCCTCAATTACACCACTCTCGAAGCTTTCGTCCCCATCGACGACAAGGAGCAACCATGAGCAAGAAAGCGCGCCCGCGCGTTTACAACCGAGCGGGCCAACGCGTGCAGGTACAGGATAAAACCTGGTATGCCCTGCAAGCCAGCGGCGAAGCCGCCGAGCGAGTCATCGAAGTCTTCGTCTATGGAGAGATCGGTGCCTGGGGCATTACCGCCAATCAGTTCGTGCAGGATCTGCGCGCCATGGACGATGGCGTCTCGCAGGTGATCGCGGCGTTCAACAGCATCGGCGGCGACCTGTTTGATGGGTTGGCCATGCACAACGCGCTGTCGCGTCTGGGCGAGCGTTGCACCGGTCGAATCGATGCATTGGCTGCCAGTGCGGCCAGCGTCGCAGTCTGCGGGGCACACAAGGTCGTGATCGCAGCCAACGCCATGCTGATGATTCACAACCCATGGACCTACGCGGCAGGGGATGCCGAAGACTTCCGCAAGGTGGCCGACGTCCTCGACCAAACCATGGAAGCGATCATCGCGGCCTACAAGGCGAAGGCGCCGGAGATTGATGAGGTCGAGTTGCGGCGATTGGTCGCTGCAGAGACTTGGCTGACGGCCAACGAAGCCGTGGCGTTGGGCTTGGCCGATGAAGTCGGTGAGGGCATCAAAGTCAAGGCGTGCCTCGGCCAGGGTGGTGTGCTGCAGCGTTATCAACACGCACCGGCCGAATTGCTGGCCCAGCTCGACGAGCCCCCTGAACCTGATCCGGAGTTAGAGCCAGACAACCCGCCACCGGAACCGACCATAGTCGACGCTGCCAAGTTGGCCTTGATGATCACCCAGCGTTGCGCGGAGGCGGGCATCAGCAACCTGGTCGCGCCGCTGCTCAGTTCGACCAATCTCGAAAGCGAAGAAATCGTCCAGGCCGGTCTGACACGGGCCAAGGCGGTGAATGACCTCTGTGTGGCCGCACGACTGCCGGAGTTCAGTGCCGAGTACGTCGCGGCGGGTTTGGATGCTCCGGCAGTGCGGGCGCGTCTGTTCGACAAGATCGTCGGCAGCGGCAAGGGCTTCGAAATCGACAACAGCCTGCCGCTGGACGCAGACCCACCGCCAAAGGTGCAGGCCAAGCAAATCGATCAACCCTCTATCTGGTCGGCGCGCCAAGCCGCGCGCTCCGCTAAACCTCAATCTGCTACAGGAGCAAGACGATGACGATTCAACGAGAGCCGATGCATGCGGGCGAGTTCCTCCTGTCCGAAGCCGCCGGCACCATTTCCCGCGAAGCCATCAATGTCGCGGCAGGGCCTGCGCTGGAGCCGGGGCAGATCCTCGGCCTGGTGAGCATTAGCAGTGAGTTCGCCCCGTACAACCCAACCGCCGAAGACGGCAGCGAAAACGCTATCGCCATTCTCTACGGTCCGCTGGGCGAATCCGATGTGGTCCGTCGCGGCCGTGCCGTGGTGCGCTTGGCCGAGGTCAGCGAAGCCCATCTCACCGGTCTGGATCCGGCCGCTGAAAAGGCGCTGGCCACCCATTTCCTGATCGTCCGCTAAGACGATCCCCCTGATTACCGAACCCGCCGAGTGCGGGTTTTTTGCTTTCTGGAGATAGCTTCATGGCTGACATTGAAATCTTTAACGATGACGCGTTTTCGGTCTCTTCGCTGACCGCCGCGATCAACGAACAGGAATACTTGCCGGGCCGCATCAGCAGCCTCGGTTTGTTCCAGGAGGAGGGCATCACCACCCTGACGGTGCAGATTGAGAAGGACGGCGACACCTTGGCCTTGGTACCTGCGAGCGAGCGCGGCACGTCCGGTCTGGTGGTGTCTGGCACCAAACGCAACCTGATCCCGTTCAACACCGTGCATCTGCCACAGCGCTTTGCGATCAAGGCCGATGAGATTCAAGGCATCCGCGCTTTTGGTACCCGTTCCGAGTTGCAGGCTGTGCAGGACGTGGTCAACAAACGGCTGGCCAAAGCGCGTCGACAGCTCGATGCGACGCACGAATTCCAGCGCATGGGTGCGCTCAATGGCCAGATTCTCGACGCAGACGGCAAAACGGTTTTGCTCGATATCTACAAGGTCTTCGGTGTCACCCGCAAGAAAATGTCGATGGGCCTCACAAACCCCGATACCGAGGTCCGCGTCCAGTGCGGTGAAGCCCTCGATCTGCAAGAAGACGCGCTGGGTAGCATCACCAGTAGTGGCGCCCGGGCGTTCTGTGGCAAGAACTTCTGGAACAAGCTGATCACTCATGAAAAGGTCAAAGAGACCTTTCTTAACACCCAGCAGGCAGCGGCATTGCGCGGTGACGCTCGCGAAAGCTTCGAATATGGCGGCATCGTCTGGGAACGCTATCGCGGCAAGATTGCGGGCGTCACCTTCATCCATGACGACAAGGCGCTGTTGATTCCCGAAGGTGTGCCGGATCTCTACATCTCGGTGTTCGCGCCGGCTGACTACATGGAAACGGTCAACACCGAAGGCGTGCCGTACTACAGCAAGATCGAACCGATGCCGTTCAATAAAGGCATGGCCGGTGAAGCCCAGTCCAACCCCTTGCACCTATGCACTCGACCGTTGGCGCAGATCCTATTGGAGCTCTGACCATGGGCTTTCGCGATCTGATTGCCGAGGTCGATGCGGTGGTGTTCGAAACCCTGGGCGACACCGCACGGATCGAAGGCCGGGATGAGCCGGTGCTGGGTATGTTCTCGGCGCCCTGGCTGCAGCCGAAGATCGGCAAGCTCAACACCGGTCTGCGCGAGCCTCGTTTCGAGATTCGCGTCAGCGACTCGCACGGACTGGAGCAAGGTTTGCTGGTCACCATCGAACTGCCTGAGTTGGACGGTGGTGGCGAGTACGACCTGCTGCAGCTGGAGCCCAGCGGTGACGGTCTGGTCGCCCTGATCCTGAGGATGCGCGCATGAGTGTCGGCAGCTACTTCAAACCGTCGGCGGGGGGCGGGATGCTCTCCATCCAATCCTCGGCTGCGGACCTGAAAGCGTTTCAGGACTTCGCCAAGCTGGTACCGAAAGCAGCCGCAGCGGCGCATCGCCGAGCGATCAACAAGACGCTGGGTTGGCTGCGCACGCACATTGCCCGCGCCGTCAGCCGGCAAGAGCGCATCGCCGTTGCGGCGGTGCGTCAGCGGCTGCGCAGTTATCCGGTGTCCGGGGGAGCCACGAGCGGCAAGTTGTGGTTTGGTCTCAACGCGATCGAGTCCAGCCGGATCGGGCGAGCACGACAGTCCGGCAGCGGCGTGTCGGTGGCCGGGCGGCGGTATCAAGGGGCCTTCCTCAAGAAGGTCTATGGCAACAAACCCGACATCTGGATCCGCACCGCGAGCAAGCACTTCAACGCGGACGACTATCCCGACAGCACAGTGTCGGGAGGCGGTGGTGCCAGTTCGGGTTGGGTCGCGGAAAACGGCGATCGCTTTCCGTTGGCCAAAGCCAAAGTATCGCTGGAGCAAGCCCGTCCGCACTTCGACACCTGGGTCAAACGGGCCGATGCGCGTCTGCTGGAGATCCTGCACCAGGAGCTCAACTTTGAGCTGCAGAAGTACCTGAAGGGGACGGCCCATGTCTGACGAGTCTTTTAGTCTGGACCAGCTTTATCACGCGATAGAGCAGCACCTGGTGAGCAATCTGTCTGGCGTCAAAGCGGTCACAGCGTGGCCCGACGTCAAGGACCGCATCGCATTGCCGGTGGTGTTCATTGAAATGGCAGAAATGGAACCGGGTGTTGATATCGGTACCGGCGAGACCAGCCTGATTTGCCGGTTCGAAGCGCGGATCATCGTTGATCCGATCCGCCCGAAGCACTGCCAGCAGGCCGCGCACCTGGCGGCGCAATTGGCCGTGTTGTTGCGCCTGCAAACCTGGGGCTTGGAGGTAGAGCCCGCCGAGTTCGTGCAGGCCACACAGGACTGGACCAAACCGGAGCTCGACGGCTATGTGGTCTGGTTGGTGGAGTGGACCCACCAGATTTATTTGGGTATTGAGGAATGGCCATGGCCGGACGAGCCGCCGGGTACGTTGATGGTTGGCATCAATGACGATGCCAAAGAGGATTTTGTAGCGCCGGAGGATCTGTCGTGAGCTACGCCAGTGCGGAACATGACCGCATGATCGCCGCCATGCTGATGCCTTGCGTGGTGGTCGGGGTGGATCTGGCGGCGGCGATGGTCCGGGTGTCCAATGGTGAATGGACCAGCGCCTGGGTGCGCTGGCACAGCCTCGCAGCCGGCAAGGCGCGACACTGGCGCGCGCCGTCCCCGGGCGAGCAGGGGGTGTTGTTCAATCCCAGCGGGCAGGCCGGCATGGGCACCTTTATCCCGGGTCTGTATGGCAATGCCGGGGCCCAGCCGGACAACCGCGATCATGTGGAGGTCTGGCGCTTTGATGATGGGGGCTCGCTGATTTACGACTGGCAGGCCAAGACCTACACCATCACGCTGCCCACCGGAACGGTAACGATCAAGGTCGGAAGCACCGAGGTCACCGCTACGGATAACGCCGTGACGGTGAAGGTCGGCGGCACCGAGGCCGCGTTTACGCCCGATTCGGTGACGGTCAAATCGGCCGCGATCAAGTTGGTCGCGGCGGTGGAAATCGACGGACCGTTGCACGTAACGCAGAACATCACCGGTGGCGCCTCGATCCTCGCTGCAGGATCCAGCGACAACCATCACACGCATTAATCAACAACCCATCCAGCCCGCCCAGTGCGGGTTTTTTATGCCTGGAGAAAACATGGCCAAGACCACCGAACAGCCTGCCGCCGATCAGTCGCCGGCGGATCTGCTGCTGACCTTTCGCGACAAGGTTTATACGTCGCGCACCCTGATCATCCCTGACAGTGATCGCACGCTGTCGGTGGCCAAGGGGCGTGTCGAGGTGTCGGTTTCCGATGAGCAGGCCGTCGCGTACCTGAAGACCCACCCCGAGCTTGAGCCGCTGAAGGAGTGATGTAGATGATCGGAATGGATCGCCACACCGGCCAGCCCATTTCCGGCATCGAGCATCTGCGCCAGTCCATGGGCGACGTCCTGGGCACGTCACTGGGCAGCCGCCGGCACCGGCCAGAGTACGGCAGCAAGGTCCGCTCCTACGTGGACTTGCCCGTCAATGAGGGGTGGAAAAGCTCCGTGCAAGCGGAAGCCATCCGCGCTCTGGAACGCTGGGAGCCGCGGCTGAAACTGGAGCGCGTGCGCGTGCTGTCGGTGCTGGGCGGGCAAATCAATCTGAGCATTGCCGGCGACTATCTCGGCGATGAGTTTCTTGTTGAGGTCAGCGTATGAGTCTGCTGGATCTGTCGGCCCTGCCGGCGCCGGACGTGCTGGAGCCTTTGGACTTTGAGGCGACCTATGAGGAAGGGCTGGGCGTCTTTCGTGGCTACATGGGGAGCAACTGGACCGCGACGCTGGAAAGTGACCCGGTCACCAAAGTGATCGAGGTCGGGGCTTACATCAAGGTCGGGAACCGCGCCCGGGTCAACGACGGCGCCAAGGCGCTGTTACTGGCCCATGCCATCGGCAGCGACCTCGACCAGTTGGGGGCCAATTACAATCTGAAGCGTCTGGTGATTCAGGCCGAGGATCTGACAGCGGTGCCGCCGGTACCAGAGATCAAGGAAAAGGACGACCCGTTTCGCGAGCGCATCCAGTTGGCCTTTGAGGGATTGACCACGGCCGGCCCGCGTAACAGCTACATCCTGCATGCGCGTAACGCGTCGGGGCTGGTGGCGGATGCCACGGCGGAAAGCCCGGCGCCGTGCTGCGTTACGGTAACGGTGCTGAGTTCGGAAGGGGAAGGCGAGGCCGGCCCTGAGCTGTTGGCCGTCGTGGACACGGCACTGAATGATGAAGATGTGCGGCCGCTGACCGACTGGGTGACGGTGCAGAGTGCGGAGATTATCCGCTACCGCATCGACGCCATTTTGCACATGAGCAGCGCCGGGCCTGAAGGGGATGCCAGTTTGGCCGAAGCCATCAAGCGACTGGCGGCCTGGATCAACCCGCGCAAGCGGTTGGGGGTTGAGGTGGCGCGCTCGGCGATTGACGCTCAGTTGCACGTTGCCGGCGTTTCCCGGGTCGAGTTGCCCGGCTGGGTCGATCTGGCTCCGACCAAGGCCCAGGCGGCCTGGTGCTTCGACTATAGCGTGACGATGGCGGGGGCGACATGAGGAGTCTGCTACCCAGCAATAGCACGCAACTGGAGCGCGCCCTGGAGGCGACGTTTTACGAGCGCACGATTGTGCCGCTGCGCACGCTCTATAACGCCGATACCTGCCCGGTGCATCTGCTGCCCCATCTGGCATGGGCGTGGTCGGTCGATCGCTGGGATTACCGGTGGCCTGAAGCAACCAAGCGCGCCGCGATCAAGGCCTCGTTCTACATCCATGCCCACAAGGGGACCATTGGCGCTTTGCGCCGGGTGGTCGAGCCCCTGGGCTACCTGATCGAAATCGTCGAGTGGTTCAAGACGGTGCCGAAGGGCGTGCCGGGCACCTTCGCGCTGAAGGTCGGCGTTCTGGATACCGGGATCACCGAGGAAATGTATCAGGAGCTGGAGCGCCTGATCGACGATGCCAAGCCCGTGACCCGGCACCTGACCGGGCTGGCGATCAGCCTCGAAACCCAAGGCAATCTGAACATCAGTGTCGCCCTGTACGAAGGCGACGAAATCGACGTTTACCCGCCGGTGATGCGTGACATCGAGGTCACGGGCCGCTTCGGCGTGGTGGGGCGCGAACACTCCATAGACACCCTGGACGTTTACCATGATTGATGTGAATTCCCAGTTTTTCGCCATCCTCACGAACGTGGGCATGGTCAAGCAGGCGAACGCCGACGCGCTCGGTATTCCCTGGAAGATCACCGAAATGGGCGTGGGCGATGCCAACAACACCGACCCAATCCCCAATGCCGCGCAAACCACCCTAATCAACGAATGGCGGCGCCGGCCGCTGAATCAGCTCAAGATCGATCCGGTTAATCCGGCGGTGCTGATCGCCGAGCAGATTATCCCGGCGGATGAGGGCGGTAAGTGGATTCGCGAAATCGGCCTGTACGACGCGGACGGCGATCTGGTGGCGGTGGCCAACTGCGCGCCGAGCTTCAAGCCGATCCTGTCGCAGGGCTCGGGCCGCACGCAAATCGTGCGGATGAACTTCATCGTCACCAGCGCCGGCAACATCACGCTCAAGATCGATCCGGCGATTGTGCTGGCCTCACGGGCCTACGTCGACGCGGCCATTCTGGAAGTGCTGCCGAAGAACAAGGCCCCCGGCGAATGGACTCGAGTCAAGACCAACGATCGCGGGATTGTTGTATCAGGTGATAACCCCAGCACGTTGGCCGGAATGGGTATCACGGACAGCTACACCAAGACCCAAATCGAGGCGATGATTGCGCAGGCCTCGGCGTTGCCGGTGGGGGCCACGGTGGCGTTTCCACTAGACAAGGTCGCTCCCGGGTTTCTGGAGCTGGACGGCAGCGTCAAAAGCATTGCGGCCTATCCGGATCTGGCGACGTTCCTCGGCACAGCCTTTAACAAGGGCGATGAGGGTGCCGGCAACTTCCGCCTGCCAGAATCGCGCGGCGAGTTCCTGCGTGGTTGGGATCATGGGCGCGGTGTTGATGCTGGTCGAGCAATCGGCAGTGCACAAATCGGCAGCTTTCTTCCGGGTGATAACAACCTGGCCGACGAAGTAATCTATGTCCATAACTCGTCTGACAAGGAGGGACTCGGTTGGGATGTTTTTACTGGGACTCCGGCGGCCGCTACCGTTAGATACACAGCAACACAGTCTGGGTCTGCCCCGCTCACAGTCGCTCCTTCCACCACTCACGGTGGTGCCGCTAGACCGCGCAACTTGGCGGTGATGTGGTGCATCAAGGCCTGGAACGCGCCGATCAATCAGGGAAACATTGATATCGCCGCGCTGGCGGCTTTGGCGCATCAGGCCACGGAAATAAATCAAGGCACGGCAAAAATCGCAACACAGTCGCTTGTCGAAGCGGGCGCGGACGATACAACGATTGTCACCCCCAAGAAGCTGCGGTTTGGCTTCGCGATCCTCCTGGCCATTAACGGCTATATCGTTTTTCCATCGTGGCTAGGCGGTCTCATTATTCAATGGATCGGAACTACCACCGCCGGGGCACAAGGTGCGAACTCGACATTTCCTCTGGCATTTCCAACATCTTGCTTCGGGGTATGGCTGACCTGCGTGAACGGTTCGTCACCTGGCAGCGTCTCGCTGGGTGCTAAAACACTGACGGGATTCGCCGCATATACCTCAATGCTGCCGTGCAGTTTCGGGGCCATCGCCATTGGTCGCTAAGGAGCGCTTATGAAGAGCTATTACAGCCAATCAACTGGCTGCACGTATTTGGAAGGGCTGCACGCGGATATGCCCGGTGACGCGGTGTTGATCACGCAGGCTCGTTTGCTTGAAGTTATCGGCAATCCTGAACCGGGTAAAGTGCGCGGTCACGATGATTTCGGGCTGCCAATTTTGACCGATCCGTCTGCCCAATCACTGGCAGATGTCGAGCGTGGTTGGCGTGACGGTGAGATCGAGCGGGTGCTGTGGTTGCGCGAGCGACACCGTGACGAGCAGGACAGGAGGCGAGAGCCTACGCTCTCCGTCGATCAGTTCAATGAGCTTCTGGATTACATCCAGGCTCTTCGTGATTGGCCTTTAAGTCCTGAGTTCCCGAGTCATGCTGCCCGGCCGACACTGCCTAATTGGATTGCTGGCCAAGTCCAATAAACGCCCCGCACTGACGGGGCGTTTTCTTTTCCGTTACGCGTAACACGAACATCCCTCACAGCCTCGCTTATGCGGGGCTTTCTGGTTTCTGGAGATTGCCTTATGAGTTTCTTTCACGGCGTTACGACCACGCTGCTCGACACCGGGGCGCGGACTATTTCGCTGCCGTCGTCGTCGATCATCGGTCTGTGCGACACCTTCACCCCGGGCATCCTCGGCGGCGGCACGGCCAAGGCCGGCGAACTGAAGTTGATCACCTCCGAGCGCGAAGCCGTCGCGGCGTTCGGCGCGGGTTCGGCCATCGCCAAGGCGGCGGCTGCGATCTATGTGCGGGCCAAGGCGGTCATCGTCGCTGTCGGCGTACCCAAACTCGAAGACGCCGCGCTGCAAACATCCGCCATCATCGGTGGCGTGCTTGCCGATGGTCAGCGTACCGGCCTTCAGGCGCTGCTGGACGGCAAGAGCAAGCACAACGCCCAGCCCAAACTGTTGATTGCCCCGGGGCATTCAGCGACGCAGGCCGTGGCCACCGCCATGGATGCCCTGGCCGGCAAGTTGCGCGCGATCGCCATCATCGACGGGCCGAACACCACCGATGAGGCCGCCATGGCCTACGCCTTGAACTTCGGCAGCAAGCGGCTGTTTCTGGTCGATCCGGGTGTGCAGTTCTGGGACACCGTCGAGAGTGCGACGGTGGATGCGCCGGGCTCGGCGTGGACGGCAGGGCTGTTTGCCTGGACCGATGCCGAGTACGGCTACTGGGCGTCGCCATCGAACAAGGAATTTGTCGGCATCACCGGCACGAGCCGTCCGGTCGAATACCTGGACGGCGACGCCACCTGCCGGGCCAACCTGCTCAACAACGCGAATATCACCACGATCATTCGTGACGGCGGTTTCCGTTTGTGGGGCAACCGCACGCTGTCCAGCGATCCGAAATGGGCGTTCATCACTCGCGTGCGGACGTGCGACATCCTCATGGATGCGGTCCAGGCCGGACACAAGTGGGCGGTCGACCGCTCGATCACCAAGACCTACGTCAAGGACGTGACCGAAGGTCTTCAGGCGTTCATGCGCGACGAGAAGAACCGGGGGGCGGTGATCAATTTCGAAGTCTACGCCGACGACGAAATGAGCACGGCCAGCCAAATCATGCAGGGCAAAGTCTACTGGCGCATCCGTTTCACTGACGTGCCGCCGGCGGAAAACCCGAATTTCCTCTTCGAAGTCACCGATCAATGGGCGACCGAAGTTCTTGAAGCTGCCTAAGGGGGCCGTTCGATGATTCCTCAAGTTCTCTCCAACTGTAACGCGTTCGTTGACGGCGTCAGCTTTGCCGGCGACGTGCCGACCCTGTCGCTGCCCAAGCTGACCCAAAAGACCGACGACTATCAGGGCGGCGGCATGTTGTCGCCGGTCGAAATCGCCATGGGCCTGGAAAAGCTGGAAGCGGCGTTTACCACCAACGGCGTGCGCCGCGAGGCGCTGAAGTACTTCGGCCTGGCCGATCAGACCGCTTGCAATCTCGTGTTTCGCGGTGCCTTCAAGGGCCTGCGGGGCGTGGTCACGCCGGTGATTGTGACCATGCGCGGCGGCATCAAAGAGGTCGACATGGGCGACTGGAAACCGGCCGACAAGGCTGAAATCAAGCACGCGGTGAAGCTCGTCTACTACAAGCTGGAGATCGACGGTCGGGTCATGTACGAGATTGACCCGCTCAACATGGTGATGGTGGTCGACGGTGTCGACCAAGCTGCCGCCGAACGCTCGGCCCTCGGCCTCTAAGGACAAAAGCACATGACTCAAGTAACCCAAGACCAAGAGCTGCCGAGCTGGCTCAAGCTGAGCGATGAGGGTGTGACCGTAACGCTCAAATACAAAACCCTGATCAGCGGTGTCCTGACCGACAAACTGATGATGCGTGCGCCCAGCGTCATGGATTGGCGCGCCTCAAAGGTGGCGGGCAATGGCGACTATGAAAAACAGGAATTGTCGCTGTTCAGCAGCCTGCTGGGGCTCACCGAGGCGGAATTGCTGAGCCTGAAATACAAGGACTATCAGCGCCTATCGGCGGGCTATTTTCGCCTGGTCGAAGAAGACGACGTTTAACGCGACCACCCTGAAGATGGCGGCCCAGCGCTTGGCAAAAGAGACCGGTTTCTCTGCTGCCGAGATTACGGCCATGCCCTTTGATGAGATGGTTTGGTGGCTCACGGATTGAGCCGCTGTTTGATCGACCCGACGTATAGGGCAAGTACATGGCGAACAAACTCGCGCTCGGCCTGGTCATTGGCGGGGCGGTCAGCTCCACCGTGGGTTCAGCGTTCAAGGATGTCACCAGTCGCATCAAGCGCTTGGAGGCCGAAGGCAAAAAAGCCCGGGTGCTGGAAAAGACCATTGGCGACACCATGCGGTTGCGCGATGAATGGCGCAAGGCACACATGGCGGGCGAGAAGGGCGCCGGCGCACTGCTGAAACAGCTGGAAAGCAATCTCAGCAGCCTGAAGAAGCAAGGCGTTGAAGTCCGCAATCTGGCCAAGGCCTACAACACCATGGGGCAGATGGCGGCCAAGGCTGAGCTGAAAGCCAAAGGTCACCATCAGCTCGATGAGGGCAAGCAGCGCCTGAGAAGCAGTGTCGGCCAGGCGGTCGCCGGCACGGCCGCGCTGGCGCTCCCGGCGAAGATCAGCGCGGACTACGGCGCGATCATTCGTGACATTGCGATCAAGTCGAATATTGCCAACAAGCCTGAAGAAGCGAAGTTGTCCCAGACGGTGATCGACACTTCTCGCGACACCGGCATGGCGCGCAATCAGGTGGCCGAGGTGGTCAACGCGCTGGTGGGAGCCGGCATGGAGCTGGACAAGGCCCTGCAATATGCCCCGACGGCGGCCAAGTTCGCCGTGGGCCAGGGCTCGGATGGCGGCGAAACCGCGCGCATGATCAACGCTCTGGGGCAGAACGCCAAAATCACCGATCCGGCCATGATGCAGAAGGCGCTAGAGGCGATCGCCTACCAAGGGCAGGCGGGCAGTTTCGAGGCGGCCGATATGGCGCGCTGGTTCCCTGAATTGCTCGCGGGCATGGGCAAGCTGGGCATCACTGGGATGGATTCGGTCACGCAACTGGGCGCGATGCTTCAGGTGCAAATGAAGACCGCCGGCGGCTCGGACGAGGCGGCGAACAACCTCAAGAACTGGATGGAAAAAATCGGTTCGGGTGACACGGTCGAGGCCTACAAAAAGGCCGGGATCGATTATCAGGGCTCGATGAACACCGGCCTGCAGAATGGCAAGTCCACGCTGGAATCCAGCTTTGAGCTGGCGCAAAAATACATCGCGGCGACCGATCCGAAGAAGGCCGCCGCCATGGCGGAAGCTACGGCCAAGATCAGCCAGGAGACCGATCCGGAAAAAGCCAAGGCCATGATTGCTTCCCTGGAGAAAGCCTTGCGCACCGGCGACCTGTTCGCCGACATGCAGGTCAAGGGTGCCTTGACCGCGTACATGCAGAACAAGGATCTGTATGCGAAGTTGAAAAGCGAGTCGGCCAGCGCCACGGGGATTCTCGACAAAAACCTTGAGGAACGCCGGCAGTCCTCCGCGCAGAAACAGGCGGAAATGGTTCAGGGCATCGACGACGCCATGCGTGGTATCGGTGATGCCTTTCGGCCGGTGACTGACGCAGTGGTCGACGGGGTGACCTCCGTCACACAAGGCCTCGCCAAACTGTCCGATGAGTCACCCCGGCTGGTGACGGGCATCGGTGCGGCCGTCGCGGCCGTGATCGGCTTTCAGACCGCCATGAGCAGCTTCAAGATTGCCAAGGGCCTGATGAACCTCGGGCGCGGCTCGCTGATGGGCAATCCCAACATCCCGCAAAAGGTGATCGTCACCAATATGCCGGCCGGTGGTGCCGGCGGGCTGGATGGCGGCGACCTCGATGCCGGTGGCGAAGGCAAAAAGGGCAAGAAAGGCCGGGCGGGCGGCAAGGGCGGCGGCGTGCGTGGTGGGGGTGGTGTCGGTGCGGTGGTCAAAGGGGCGGCGGTACTTGCCGTCGCTGAAGCTGGTTACAAGGCCTATGACACCTATCAGAACGCCGAGACGCGGGACGAGAAAGCCGAGGGCTACGGCGCGGCAGCGGGTGGGCTCGCGGGCACGCTGACCGGTGCCGCCGCTGGTGCGGCGATCGGTACGGCGGTGTTGCCGGTGATTGGCACCTTTGTCGGCGGATTGATTGGGGGGTATCTCGGCAGCCAGGGCGGTGACGCGCTGGGTGGTGCCATCGGCAAGTCGATGTTTGGCACGCCCGATGAGCTGAAGCGGATGCCGGCCGCCGGTCCGTTGATGATGAGCAATGCCGGCAAGGACATTCCGCCAGTGATGGGTGGCATTGCCAAGTCGTTCGCGGCGCCAGTGGCCGGGTCGCTGGTGATGGCCCGTGGCAATGGTCCGGTGACGCCGGCCGCCGCTGTGCCCGCCCGCGCTGCCACTGCTGCCGAAACGCAGCCCGGTGATGCCGCGCGCTCGATGATGTTGCCGCCGGCCAGCGCTGATATCGGGGCGGGGCCGCTGGCCAAGGTCCTGGCGCCGGCCGCGAGGCCGGAGCCCGCCAAGATCGAATCCAAGGTGGACATTCAGGCGCCGTTTTCGCTGGTGGTTAATGGTGATGTGAAAGACGGGGCAGCGGTGTATGCGCAAATCAAACCGTTTCTCGATCAGCATTACCGCGATGTCGCCAAGCAACTGGAAGGCCGCAAGCTCTACGACGAACCGCACGTTTAATCAGGAGGGCTCATGGAAGCATTGGGGCAATTACAGTCGGGGCTGAAGTACCTGGCCTCGGCCGGGGAAACAGGCCGGCGCAGTCTGGACGGCATGCTGGGACCGGTGAACGGCGCGATCGGGGAAATCACCGGCGCGGCGTCCGAGCTGGAGGGGCTGCCCATTGTCGGCCCCGCAATGGGGGCCAAGCTGCAGCGCGTCATGCGCGGGGTGAGTGCGGCTCAGGCCAAGGTCGGGCAGGTGGTGGCCACCTACAACACGGCCACCCGGGCGCTGTCGCAGATTGACGAGCGCATGGGGGTGCTGAAGGAGCAGGCGAGCAAGGCGGCGACGGCGATCAACAAGATTGCCGGCAAGGTCAGTCCGGCGCTGGCCAATATCGTGCCCACCGGGGCCTTTGCCACGGATTCGACGCCGGCACCGGAGGCGGTGAAGCCGTTCCCGCACTTGCTGATCATCCAGCCCCAAGACCCTAAGGCGCAGCCGTATTTCTTCAACCTCGACACGGCGGCCTTTGACGAGCTGCGACGCTCGACCGAATTCCGCTGGGCTTCCCAGGAGCGCCTGTCGCGCCGGCCGGCGCAGCAAGCCGTGGGCATGGGTGACGAGAAGATCACGCTCAAGGGCGCGATCTTTCCGGGGTTCAAGGGCGGCCTGAAGCAGCTCGACACGTTGCGCGCGATCGGCGCCAGGCTTGAACCGTTGAGTCTGGTGACGGGCTATGGCGACGTGCTGGGGAACTGGTGCCTCAAGAGCATTGAAGAAGAACAGAGCGCGCTGATGCAGGGTGGCATCCCGCGCAAACAAGGGTTCACGCTGGAGTTTGTACGCTATGGCGACGACATGCAGAACGTCTGACGGGGATCTGTTGGACACCATCTGTCACAACTATTACGGCCATCTGGTCGGCAGTGTCGAGGCGGTGCTGGATGCCAATCAGGGGTTGGCTGACGAGCCTCAACCCTATCGCGCCGGGGTAGTCATCACCCTGCCGGATTTGCTGGCCCCCGCTACGGAGCAGGTAACGCTATGGGATTGATGGTCTACACTCGTGTCGTTCATTTCTTCAAGCTCCTTACTTTCTTGCCCGCCTTGTGCGGGTATTTTTTTGGAAAAAATTCATGACGCCCATCTTTCGTATCGTGGCGGATGGTGCCGATATCACGAGCCTGATCAACGATCGGCTGTTGCAGCTCAGCACCACGGACAAGCCCGGCATGGAGTCGGACGAGTTCGAGTTGCGCATTGATGATCGCGACGGGCTGGTGACGCTGCCCCGTAAGGGCATCGGCATCGAGATCTATCTGGGCTATACCGAGACAACCCTGGCACGCCTGGGGCGTTATGTGGTGGATGAGGTCACAGTATCCGGTCCGCCGGATGTGATCGTGATCAAGGGCAAGGCCAGCGACATGCGCGGCAGCGGCAAGACCATCCGCAGCGGTAGCTGGGAGAACGTGCCGTTGTCCAAGATCGTCAGCGATGTCGCTACGCGTAATGGCTGGCAGCCGGTGTGCCCGGTCACGACGAAGGTCGCCCGGGCCGACCAGCTCAGCGAGTCTGATTTCAACTTCATCACGCGCCTCGCCAAACAATACGACTGTACCGCCAAGGTCGGCGACGGGAAGCTGTTGGTGATGCCCCGCCAAGGCGGGCAGACGGCCAGCGGCAAGGCGTTCGGGGCGGTCACGCTAACCCGTAGTGATGTCAGTCGCTGGCAGTTTCGCTTTGGCGATCGCAGCGCACACAAGGCGGTGGCCACCAAGCACCAGAACAAGAAGACCGGAAAGCTCGCGGTCGTCTCCCTGGACAATGACGACGTGCCGGACGGCCTGCCGGCGGTGCATACCGATCGGCACATTCATCCGAACAAGACCGCCGCGGAATCGGCGGCCAAGGCGCGTTTGGCGGCGTTCAACCGCTCGAGCGCGGATGTTCGGTTTGAAATGCCCGGGCGCACGGACCTGTTTGCCGAGCGGACGATCAATGCCCAGGGATTCAAGGTCGGGCTTGATGGCGAGTATCTGGCGGACTCGGTGGAGCAGGTCTACACCCAAGCCGGCTGGTCGACCACCGTCGAATGCAATGGCGGCAAGAACGGCAAGGCCAAGGGCAGGAAAAAGAAGAAGGAGGCGAAGCCGGTCAAAGTCGTATCCCTGAAGTAATGCGAAAACGAATCCATAGCCGCCGAGTGCGGTTTTTTTATGCCTGGAGTTTGTATGTCCTTAACCGAGCAACAGCTGCAACTCATCATGCCGAACGCCCGCCGCCAAGCGGGCGTTTTTGTATCCGCCCTAAACACCGCCATGGCCCACCGGCAAATCAACACGCCGAAGCGGCAGGCCGCATTCCTGGCTCAGGTCGGGCACGAGTCGGGTCAACTGCAGTACGTTCGCGAACTGGGCGGCGATCAGTACCTGAGCAAGTACGACACTGGCAATCTGGCCGCGAAACTGGGCAACAGCCCAGAGCCTGACGGTGATGGTCAGCGCTATCGCGGTCGCGGCCTGATTCAGATCACCGGCCGCAACAACTACCTGCGCTGCAGCCTGGCATTGTTCGGCGACGAGCGATTGCTGCGCACCCCGGAGCTGCTCGAGCTGCCGCAATGGGCTGCCGAGTCGGCCGCGTGGTTTTGGTGGGTGCGAGAGCTGAATGCCCTGGCGGATCGGGATGAGTTCGAGGCGATTACCCGCAGGATTAACGGCGGCCTCAATGGCCTGGCGGATCGATTGCAATTGTGGGAACGGGCGAGGGCAGTGCTATGCGTCTCGTCGACCTGATCCCAGCACCGTATAGGCTGCTGGCCCAAGGTGTGCTGCTGGCCGCATTGGCCGGCGGATCTGCCGCGTTAGCGTGGCAGGTTCAGGACTGGCGCTACGGTCGGCAGCTGGAGCAACAAGCCCGTCTGCAGGCGGAAAGCCTCAACCAACAGACTCTGGCGGCTGCAGCACAGCAACAAGCCGAGCAGGACAAACGTCTGGCTCTGGAGCAGCGGCTTTCAGCCAGTGAACAAACCCACTACCGAGCTCTGAGCGATGCCCAACGTGATCAAGGTCGCCTCCGCGACCGTCTTGCCACTGCTGATCTGCGCTTGTCAGTCCTACTCGATGCCACCGCTGCGGCCAGTAGCGGCGCAGTGTCAGCCGCCACCCCAACCGGCGGCGTGGTTCATGGCGCCACAAGAGCCCAACTTGACCCAGCGCATGCTCAACGAATTATCGGCATCACCGATACCGGCGACCAAGGATTGATCGCCTTGGCGGCCTGTCAGGCCTACGCCAAAGAAGTCTCAACACCGAAGTGAAAAAGAGCGGCCGGAGTGGATGCGTCAACATCCAACCCGGCCGCCGTCCCTGCAGAATGTCCCTGCAAGTCCAGCCAAGGCTCCTACTCCGTGCACGAAGCGCGGCGAGCCTAGCACCTGTTTATCCATACAGTAAAGGTCTTGCTTTCAATGTCTACACCCATCATCCCTTGGATGGGCGGCAAACGCCGCCTGGCCGACCGCCTCATTCCGCTCTTTCCACCCCACGAATGCTACGTTGAAGTCTTTGCCGGCGGTGCCGCGCTCTACTTCATGCGACCCCAGGCTGCGCCAGTTGAAGTCCTCAACGACATCAATGGCGACCTGGTCACGCTGTATCGCGTCGTGCAGAACCACCTCGAAGAGTTTGTGCGCCAGTTCAAATGGGCGCTCAGTTCTCGTCAGGTGTTCGAGTGGCAGAAGATGACCCGCCCGGAAACCCTCACCGACATCCAGCGCGCCGCCCGATTCTTCTACCTGCAACACCATGCCTTCGCCGGCAAGGTCACCGGGCAGACATTCGGTACCGCCACCACCGGTCCGGCCATCAACCTGCTGCGAATCGAGGAAAACCTCTCGGCCGCCTGGCAGCGTCTGTCTGGCACCTACGTCGAAAACCTCCCTTGGCTTGAATGCGCCGAACGCTATGACCGTGCCCATACCTTCCACTACATGGATCCACCGTACTGGCAGACCGCCGGGTATGGCGTGGATTTTCCGTTCGAGAACTATGAGCGCATGGCCGACTTCATGCGGCGCTGCAAAGGCAAGGTGATGGTCAGCATCAACGACCACTCGGACATCCGGCGGGTGTTCGATGGCTTTCATTTCGAAACCTTAGACATTCGTTACACCACCACAAACCAGCGCCAAGCGAAGGCTGACGTCAGTGGCGAGCTGGTGATCATGAATTGGGAGCCAGCAGCGTTGGGCGGACTGTTTTGATCACCATGGCCCGAACCCTGGGCAACCGATGCCCCAAAGCTGCAGCAGCTCAGTGAGTTTGATAAGAAACTCGACAGTTGCCATTAGAAGAAGCAGCACATTCATTTTTTCTTCTCGCAAAGAAACATGCCGCGCAGTGAGGCGCGGTGTTCGTGGGTGATGTAGGTCGTTATTTAAACTAGAGGTTTAAGCTGGGTGCCGTCAATCCCTTGGGGTAAATAAAGATGAAGAAAGTCTTCGTTGTAAGTTGCCTGTTTAACCAATCTTCCCATTAAGCCCGTTGTGTCCAATTTGCCCACATTGCCCTAGGGCTTAAGGTGTATACGCTGTGTTTTTGGAGGGTTGGGGGTGTGTGCGGGGGGGATTGGGATTCGGGTGTTGGGTGTATGCGCGGCGTATCTGCGGGGAACTATTTATTAGCAGTTTCCTACGTCTGTTTCTTACACGAAAAGTGGAAAACATGCACAGGCGTTAGTTGCTTGTTCAGTAGTTAAAATCCTAGGAAGTGGCTGGAGAAGCTTGTTCTGACTGAGTTGGTCGATATATTTTGCAATGCACAGTTAAACTGTTCTTTACACGAAACCTGTAAATCATGCAGTCGGTCGCTTAGTTTCCGATCGCTGCAGAGTTGCTCATGCGGGGAAGGTGGGTGGCCGTCGCCATCGGCCACCTTTCGTGTGAATTCGTCTTAAGCTCTGAAGCTTGGCAAGCCTTGGGCAGCGCGCCATTGCTTCACGATTTTTGTGACGCCGGCAGGTGAGCTGTCTGCACCTGGTTCCGGGTAATAGATCAGATCAGAGCCAGCAGGGTGCTCGCTGATTTTTTCAAAATGCAGCAGCAACAAATCGGCTCGGTCGTCCGTGCTGGCCTGCGCGTCCTCATTGGCGAGTTCCTGCAGCAGCTCGACGAACTCGGCTTCTGTGTACTCAGTGATGCTGTTTTTCGTAAGGGTATCTGTCATGGCTGTGCTATTCGTTCCGATGAATATCGATGTGGTTCTTTGGCGTGTTGACCCGCAGGTTATCGATGTCGTAAACGCCGCCGCCCTCTGAGACTTTTTCCAAGTGGTGCAGTTCGTACGACAGTCTACCTCCAGCGCGGTCGGCTTTTCGCACCCTCGGAGCTCGGCCAGTTCTCATCCGGTCGACGTTCTGGGGGATAAATTGATCCGCAGCACTGGACGCAGAAACGGCCTCCCAGAGGGCAGACCTGAATGCGTCAAAGCTTTTGAAGTTGCGGCCTCTCAGCGTATCTGCCACTTGGGTAGGAATGGGAACACCCATGCCTGAGCCAGCTCCAATGAGCCAGATCCCTGGAGTATCCTCGCCGTGACCGCTGGCGGTGCCGGGAATCTTGCGGACGTTCATTACAACGTATAGCGGCGGCACGCCTGAGTCGGCAGGGAACAGAAGGATGAAGTCCTGGTATTCGGGAGGGTAGATCGGATTAATGATGATGTTATCCGCCTGTTCGGTGGGCGGATAAATCCAAATTTGCGGCGCCTGTGGTGGTGCCTCAAGCGGTGGAATGCCGGTTACGTTGGTCGGATCAACCGAAGGCGTCCAAATCAATGTCACGCCGTCACCGAGGTCCGCCACCTGCTGGGTGCCCTGAGCCGTGAACTGAATCACAGGGATCATTTCCCAGTCGCGGCGTTTTTGGGTGTTGTACCCGTAGCCTTTGAGAGTGCCATCTGCTTGCTGTTCTACATGCAACCGAACACGCGTTCGTCCTTCCTTCAGCGATTGCAGCTGTTCCTCGGTGTAAAGGCTGCTGTCCGTCAAGTTCGACGGCCACAACAGGGCAACGATGCCCATCAATCCGCCAGACACTACACCGGCCGTCAGTGCTCCGGTGCTGCTGGCCGCTACTGTTGTGGTGGCTCCAGCACCTGCAATCGTGCCACCGGCCGCGCAGAGGCCAGCACAAGATGCAGTTGCCGCGCCTACAGCGATACCGCCGAGTGCAAGGTTTGTCACGCTGCTGGGTAACTTACTGCCACTGATCTTTTTTAGGGGCGTCAGCCCTTCGGCATCGGCATCGCGTCCGCCCAGCAAAGTGAAATTGCCGTAATCGCTGATTCCACTGGTAGGGATGAATCCGGACGGATTGGTGTAATCAATCACGCCGTTTGGCAGCGCGCAGCTCTTGGTGAACACGCAGCCAGCTGTTGGTCCTTTGTCTTTCTGATGCTGCGTACGTCGATCTTCATATGCCTGCTGTCGACTGAGCATGTCGTCGTAGGATTTCTGCCTGGCATCCCGCTCGGCCAGCTCAGTGGCTGTCATATAGCGATGGGTGATGAGATGGCCGTCACCTGAGGGTGGGTTTGCAATCCGAGGTATGTCCTTGTTGCGAGCCATGAGCGTCCTTGTTTGCCCAGAGAAGTGGGCGAGACGTTACCTCAGGCAGGATGGGGAGGGCTGTAGGACATCTCTGAAAAAAGGGAAACAGCGCGCAAGCCTGCTTAGATATCTCCGGGACACATTCTCCCGCCTGTCAGATTTTTTCCACATCAATTGACCAAAGTCTTCAGAAAAAGTTAACTGTATGTATGTACAGTATTTGGGGCTTGCGTCATGTGCTACTCAATTTGAGGCTCCATCACTCAAGACGCCTTGAAGGTGCCGCTGTGTCTCGTTCCGGTCGGCTTTTCGTCGCCAGCGGCCGATCACATCGAGGCACTGATTTCGCTGGATGAGGTGCTGAATATCCGTACTGCGCACGTCTACCTCGTATCGCTCACCGATAAGGACCCGTTTGGGTCAATTGTGGATGGTGAGATGGGGATCGCCTCTCGAACTCATTGGCACTGTGGTCGGTCAAAAGAAATATGCAGGAAGGTTCACACGGTCACGAATATGGGGCTACATTATTGGACAGAGCCTCGAAAACGGAAAAGCTGAAAAATATTTTTTAGATTTTTTCAAGCGATTTCTATAGAATACGCGCGCCCTCATCGGGGGCGGAACGCAGAGGTGAAGAAAATGGCTATGACTATGGATAGCAAAGCTATTGAGCAAACAAAGCGGACGCTTGAGGCGTTCGCATATATTGCTGAAAAAAATAGAAATAAAGATAATATATATAATGTTCTGAAGGTGTTTTATCTGGCGGATAAAATGCATATGGAGCGGTTCGGTCGTTTTATATTTGATGAAAGTTATGTGGCGATGAATAAGGGGCCGGTTCCCTCTCGCGCATATACTCTGATTCAACAGCTGCGTGAGACAGGCAGTTTGGTATGTGAGATCGACTCTCCTGTTCGTGTTCAGGGGATAAAGGTAGTTGTTAAGCGGTCATTTGATGATGAGCTGTTTAGTGAGTCTGATTTAGAGTGCATTGACGAAGTTATTGAGCTTTCTCGCACAAAAGATTTGGGTGATTTGAGTCATGATGACGCGTGGACTAAAGCGCGCAAGCTAAACAAGCATTACATGCCTGATGATTATATATTAGAATCTCTCGATGATTCTGAGTTGTTGAAGGCTCTGGTATCTAATAGATACTGAACTTTTTGAAAAGGATTTCATAGCATTGAATTGGGTAGAAGAAGCGCTGCTGCGAAATCTAAAGGTAGGTTCGGTGGTGTATACGTGGTGTGACTTTTGCACGCCGCCGAAGAATAAATATTTGTTAGTTGCGTCGATTGCTCCCCGTTTGTTGGTGTTGGTGATTAATTCTGAAGTTAATCAATTCTATATCGTTAGAGGTCAAGACCAGTTTCATGTTCTTGTCTCGCAAGAAGAGCACCCATTTTTGCAGCATGACTCACACGCATGCTGCATAGAAGCGATTGATGCCTTCGATCTTACCTATATGCGTGCTGAGGTGTTGGCAAGCTATGCCACTTTTCACCGTGGGCATATAAGTTGCCGATGCTTAAAAGATGTGTACGATGCGGTGGTTGCCCAAAAAGTTATGCGGCGCGGACACAAGATTGAAATTATTACATCTCTAGAGTCTGAGCTGTTCGCTTGCCTTTCTAATTCAATTTAATATCGATCGATTAGAATCTTTGGTCCTCAGTGTTGGGGGGTAATAGCTCAATATTATCCCATTCATCATCCCGGGGATCGTCTCGCCAACTGCCAGTATCGACCATCACCGAGTCCTCTTCAACTTCAAGGTTCTCAGGTGTAGGGGAGGTCGACGGGCATGTAAGGTTGCAGGTGAAGCCAAAAGTCTGGTCCAGCTCCGCTCCATCGCCGTTCCGAAGGTCGGAGTTTGATCCCCACTGCAAAGTTACTGAGATAGATCCTTTAGCCTGGAAATGGATAGTGTCGTGGGTTATGTCGGTGACCTCTGATGAGTCGACATAGACTTCTTCGAGTGAGAAGTGCGTCGCCAATTCATCTATAGCTGGCAGGGAGTCATCAAGCACCTCCTGAATTGCGCTGTCTTGGATGGCATCCTCTAGCCCATCAATGACATGGCTGCGGCAAGCCTTGATCACTTCGGCAAATCCGGCGACAGCCTCGGTTGTTTCTTGGGCGAGCTGTTGAACTACATCGGGAGCTAGGTCGAATACGTCCATTTCAATGTGGGTGTAACGGCTCAGGCCATCGATAGCGCTTTGAAGGGCTTTATGCGCCGCTGTTGGGTCTAGATTCAGTTTGTTTCGTACGTAATGATCTGACAGGCCGCCCTGGGTAGCGTAGATCGCGCGTTGGACTCGGGAGATCCCGTGAGGGCGGTTGGTAACGTTCTTGTACCAACTGCACTGTAATACCTCTGAGTCGGGGGCAAGGCGGAATAATATGTGACGACTCAGCTCTCTCATGGCATAGGCGAAGTTGTTGAATCGCAATTTATTATTTATATCGGCGAGGTTACGAACGGCTGCATCGTACAGGCCCAACTCAAAAGAGTTGTCAGCTATAAGCTCCAAAATTCTACTATCCATTCCTTCTCCTCAGCCACGATCTCGCGGTCTATCTGGACAAGATAGTCAGGCGGTATCCCATGCGCAATGTAGCGAGAATACACCTGCGTTTTTCCTGTGGAGGGGCATGTGGGGCAAAAATGGGGCCAACCGTACGCCAAACTATGCCATTCAATGCCCATTATGCGTTTATGCAAGCGGGTGAGGATGAGCGTTGCGGCTAGTAAACCCGGGCTTTCCGTGCCAAAGCCGCTACATACCCCAGCACAATTGGCGTATGGAACGATGCGCCGGCTACAGGCATAGTGTTTGCCATTCTGTCGGAGCCGCCAAATCCTCATGCACGAGTTGACATACACCTCAATTTGCCGCAACAACGGACTTATTATTTTTGATGCGCTTGGCGAGGCTGAGCTGCAAACGGGGCGGCGACTTCACGAGGATCTCCTCGACTACAGCCATGAAATAGGCCGGCGAGGCTATTGCACGTACTACTCGATCAAAAGCAAACAGATGATGATCGCGGCTCTGAAGTCAGTGCTCACCGAATGTAAATCCGGTGTCCTCTATCCAGTGCTCCACTTTGAGTGCCATGGCGACCCAGATAAAGGGCTCTACGTCCATGCGAGTAATGAGTATGTGGGGTGGGATGAATTGGTCCGACACGTAGCCGAAATCAACCAAGCCACTAACAACAACGTAGGAATCGTTCTTGCGGCGTGCTACGGGTTCGAGATATCTAAGTTCGTCAACTTCACAGCCCCCTGTCCCTTCAACTTTGTCATAGCAGCGCAGGATGTGATACGAGCTGGCCAGCTTCAAGACGTCATAATGGGCTTCTACAAGGCGACAGTGAAATCTGGGGACCTCCAAGATGGGCTCGTTGCACTTGACGATCAGCTCATGTTGTTTCACAGCGGCGAGTGGTTCTACAGAACCCTGGCAACGTTTATGGTTATGAGCTTCAACGCAGCGGGCCGCAGCGAGATCGTCGAACAGATCGTGAGCAACCAGGTTGCGAAAGCCGGATACCGGAGTCGGGATTTGGTGAGAGCAGAACGTGCCAAAGCCAAAAAATTTGTGAAGTCTCCCCAGAACTTCTATCAACACGCGTCTCGTACCTTCCTCCACAATAAGATTCCCATCTCCTACGAAGATTTTCACGCCTTCGTGGAGGGGAAGCGACCTAGATAGGTTCTGAAGCGGTAGCGGGTAGCACGAAAGCCTTTGCTTTGTTCGATCACAGATTCGGTTTGATTTTTCAAAAGGCGAAAGGTTTAGGGCATTTTTAGGGCAGAACGGGAGCCGCAATAGGCCGCTTTAGGCCACGCCGACTCGTCCGTAAGGCCTGATTATGAGGCCTGTAGCGGTCTTGGCGTCCACCTGAAGGGGTTCGAATCCCTATCTACGCTTTCCTCGAAAGTCATTGCAATGACCGCATTCGACCAAGGCGACATCGGCTGATCCGTGCTGCTCGACTCAGTACAAAGGCTCGATATGGTAGATCCAAGGTTGACCTGGTTGATCTCAAACAGCCGGGAAGGGGCAATGGACCGCCAGTCAAGCTGCGTTAATACTTAGACGTCTAATAGGCACGCCTCATGTTATCTGTGGTGTGTAAGATCTAGCTCCGATAAAAATATACGGCGTTATTTATTGATCTTGATAGTCGGGAGATCAAAATGACTTCAGGCGGTGAGTTCTATTTTTGATGCCTGTCACTGCTATGTGTCTATTTGATAGATTGCGTATTTCGATTTTATATAACGGAAAAATTGAAACTTTTTATTTTCTGATCTACCGTCTTTAATCAAGTTAAAGGGAGGGCCTCAAAATTAAAAAAATAATGATTTTGGTGTTTGCGCTCGCGACAAACGCTGAGGCTTTTGAGTTAGGCCGAGCCGATACTTTTTTAAAACCAAATGCAGCCCGTCCTGAGCATATAAGGTCACTGACGGCGGCGGAATCGTTTGTTGTTGCATTGCCTACGCAGCCAGTCGATTTGGTATACCCTGCCGAAGGATATGACTTGATAAAAGGAGTTAGGCGGCCAGTTGTCTGTATTGATTATGGTGGTATTCAGTCGAGTTCTGTAAATTCTGCTGTTAGTTACTTGTCCGAAGTTACTGATGATGAGATGTATTGGAGGAAGGTGAGTTCGAGTATAAGTGCTAGCGCTAACTATGCTGGATACTCTGGTGGCGGGTCATATTCGCAGGATATCGAAACTAAGACGTCAACAACCAAGGTTACAGTAGTTGCCAAAGCTGATTTTATCACAAGCGCTATGAATCTCCAGCCGCCACAACTAGGTGCAAAAGTAGTAGGCCAGTTGCCGGTAATTGATTTAAAGCCGGAAGCGTTGAAGCTGGTCACCAGTGGAAAATTTGATCAGTTTAGAAAATTGTGTGGTGATGGTTATGTTGCTCAGATAGCGTTAGGAGCATTTTTTGTAAGTACGTTGCAGTTTGATAGTTTAAAATTTAATGAAAAAAAAGAATTACAGATTTCGTTAAATGCTTCTGGTCCTGGAGATATGTTTAAGGTAGATGGCAAATCAAAAATACAGGAAGAAGTAGAAAAGAAAAAAGCTAAGTTGAGGATAGATACATGGCAATATGGCGGCGACTATCAGTCGCTTCCCTCGGACAAAGAGAGTGTTATATTGGCTTATAAGACTCTACCAACTGTGGCAAAAACCAATCCATCCCCGATTTATATGACAGTTGTGAGGTATGATTCGCTTCCAGCCTTCGCTGGCCTCTCAAATGTAGGTTATTGGATCAGCGCAAATCAAATTCAAAGGCAATTACTTCGGCTTCAGAGTGTCAAAAATGATCTGGCTTTAGCGTACGAAGAACTGATAGGTAATCTTGGAGGGGATCCTCAAAAAGCTGGATTGAACTTTTTCTACGTTGCACAAATTGAAGAGAGCACTAGAGGCGCTGACAATATTAAAAAATCAATGCTTGAGTTGGATAAAAAAATATCTGCTCTGAAGGAATGGCTTTCGGGATGTATGTATGCTGCTAATGTGAAATCCTGTGGCGATGATGCACTTTTCCAGCTGCCTGAATATATTGATTTATATTGGAGGGCTCGACTGCCGCTTCTCAGATCCGACATTTCCGATGATGTAGCCACTGATGTTATCGCTAGGTCACAAGGTGATGAGAGTATGAAGACGGAGGCTAAGTGTTTTTTAGCGCTTGCACAGCAAGCTAACTCTATAATTAGAACTTCGCGGCTTAGACAAAAATATGATGGTGAGGTTGATGAGCGCGCGACGGAGATTGCTTCGGAAGAGGTATTCAAACAGCTTAATCTTGCACCGACGGATTGTGATTGGCTCTTGGGGAAAAAAGCGCAGATAAACTCTCTGTTATCTCAGTACGATAACATTAAAGAAAGTGTTAAAAGTGAGCCGTTAAGTAATCAATCTGAAGATCAGCGAAGAATCATTGGCCTAAAACATTTTATGGATTCCCTATTAGTTCCGGTCAGCGAGGTTTTGAATCATGAGTAACACTTCGATAATTAAGCTTCCGGCCGGCTTCGGTTTTACCGTGGCGGCGGCAAGTGCTGCAGGAGCATACAATTATGCAACATTGGCATTACGGCGAAACGGAAAGGATGCGCCATACCCAAATATTGTTCCCAGTCAGAATTTAAGAGAGGTACGTGCAGTCTCTCAATCTACTGAAATTGTGATTGCTGGTTTTTCTGGTGAGAATCGGCCATCTAAAATGCGCGAACAAAAAGACGCTAACGGTAAAATCACAGTAATTGAGTTTGACGACGCCTATGGGGCAGATGACGATTACAACGATTTGATTGTTACGGTAAAGTTATTCCAGGTGTATGATATTCAATCAATTAGTTCCGTTGCGGATGATGGTGATTCGCTGTGGAGATTGGCTTACTTGCCAGAATTGAATAAAATAAAGTTACTGATTGATAAAATTGACTCAGGGGGAGACGTCACCTTACAAGATTATTCGGATTTGCCGTATGTTGAATCAAAGCTCAATGATGCGGAAAGATTAATTTTTAATTCGGATCCTGTTTTAGGGGGGCGCGTTTTTTTAGAAGCTCGTACAGCCTTAGATGTGTCTAGTACTTTATATGATCCAAGCTCGTTGCATAATGGAAGTGGAGATGCTTATAGGCATATGTACTGGAATTTTTTGATGGCATCAAATCCGTCAATCGGCTTAAGCAGTGCAGAGAAATGGTCGTCAGCGCATGAGGATTTTCCGGAGAATCCTATTTTGGAAAAATCCATGGATCTCTTTAATAATAATAGAGGAAGAGTATTAGCCTCTGAAAGTGTTGATAATGATCCTAGAGCACTTCGGTCAGTAGTTGCCAATGGAAGTTGTAGAGTTATAAGGCTCGGCAAGCTTGTTCAAAGTGATGGGTCGGGACAAGTATGAGAGCGAGCCTTGATGCTCAATTAGTTTCTGATACTTGTGATACGCCCTGTTCCTGTGGATTTGCTGCTTCTGGCCGATAGCTGTCTGTGAGGTGAACCGGACTCGTTCCTCGAATCTACCTCGACAATGACTGTCGACGGGCCTTGGATATGCAATCGGCTAACCGATGTCCAATTTTTTCAATCGAGCCAGGCCTTGTTTGATATGACCAGCGTTTTCAGCCATGGTCCACAGTGCACCACGGACATTTCCGCCCACTTCCTGTGCCCCTTGCTCCTCAATCAGAAGTGTCAATTCCATAATGGCCGCCTCCAGGGCGTGCTGGTTTTCATACAGCCTCTCCAGTACATCTGGCAATGAATAATCGCTTGGCATTGTGTCGATTCCTTCCGAGAAAGCCTAAGCATAGCAACGACAGTGGCCGCAGTTGGAGCTTGGAAGAAGTTGTCGAGGCGAAAGGGTGGTGTGGCTGAGCGCAGCAGATTTGGGTATAGGGGAACAATGGGGCAAAAATGGAGCAAACCGTACGCAAACCATGCCATTCAATGCCCACTATGCATTTGTGCAAGCAGGCAAGAAAGCGCGTTACGGCCAACAAACACGGGCCTCTCCCACCAAAACCACCACATATCCAAGCACAATTGGCGCATGGTCAGCTAGTGAAGTTGTCACCGGTTGCTTTCGACCCCTAGCGGACATGCTGAACGGCCATTACCGTGTCGGCAATCTTAGTCGATGTGCTTCGTCGCTCACATTCATCTTGTCCCCTGGAGCGCCGGCTGCTGGCCGAGCAGGCGGGTAGCAGGTTCCAGGCTGTCATACGCAACACTAGCAACACCGTATGCGTATAAAAGATTTAATTACCTGAAATCTTTTCGACCTCTGGCTTCTTCCTTTCATCGATCATCTCGTTATACCTCCCGACTTGAAGTTGCATCAGCTGATTTGGCAGCGTCAAAGAGACAATGAAGGCCAAGGTCGCAAGCGTCAGATAAACCCTTTCCACCCAGAGAAGTAGCTCAACAGAATCTTTGCTCTTGCCCAAAAGGTTCGCGGCAAATACCAGTCCTAGAACCGCAAGATAGAGCATAAATAGCCATTTATAGCGAATTATGCGGTTTATGAAGGTAGTCTTCTTTGCTGCCGCTTCTCGCCAAATCTTAGCGGTGGGCTTAGGCTCAATCAGCAGAGTAAGGACGGTCATCAGAAAACCGGCCAAGATCGAGAAAACGTCAGTAATCATTGCCCTGGCGTCGTTATTCTCGTGCACCAAAGGTTGCCCATACCAACCACACCAGCCGCTGACAACGGCCGCACCCAGGAAGAATAGAAGCCGACGCCAGTCAATATTCATTATTGCTCCAGCAATTTTTGATTCTTGAGTTGCCCCAAGTACCTGACCATAGCATCCCAAATCTCGACATGATTTACCGATGTCCCATTTTTCTCAACGCTGATGGCAGAGTGAAGTTTGACATCATCGCTAGTGATCGGTGTTCCATCGCGCGTCAGAATGGTGAAGCTATCGACAGGAGAGTCATCGTCAGAAAGGATCTCGTTCGCCAAGTCAGTGATTGTACTTTGGGACTCGACCGTGGCCCGAGAATTGCCATCCAACCCTATCTCTAGCGCTACGGTCATGTCCTGGAGAGACTTTTCCTGGGAGCGATTAGGATCTTTGCCAATCAGCGCCATCACTTCTTCCCCTACGGAGGCAAGTACACCGCCAAGCCATCCTTCATCTGCCTTCGGCAGACTCAACTTATAGGCATTTACATTTAACCGGATAGATTTCGCCCCTTGCGCATTAAGGATAGCGACTTTGTCAATGTTGCTTGAGGCGTGAAATTTTATAGGGTTGAGCTGGTATTTTTGCGACTTCATGAGCATGAAAAAATAACCCGCACATTTTTGATGTGTCAGTCCATGCCCGCAAAACAACACGTTGTGCTCGCTTATGAGTGCGTAACATTCCCCAGTCTTGATCTCTTTGCCTGCAGGTGCACCTAAAACGCCCTCATCGTCGAGCTTGCCAATTGCCTTTGGGGTTAGCGTCGAGCTATGGGTGCCAGGTGAGTATCTTGCGAGATGGTAGAGCCTCCCCACCGGAGAATCTCGAAACCGCTGTATACGCACGACATCTTCAAACATCTGGATTTCTGTCTGGCCGATACTCAGTTTATCGGAGATATCGATAAGCGCTGGACTGCAATTCACCAGGTCGCCAGCAGGGTTGATGACTCTAAAACAGTAGATACGTTTAAGAACTCGACTCATGGACACATCCTGCATTCGAATGATGAAAGATGCAGAAGGATGAATGCCCCTGACGAGGGACCCGGAAGATTTGCGGGCCTGAGAAGCGAAGGGTTCACATCCATTTGCACCCACTACGCACCTGCGAACTAAAATTGCGCGGAGCTAAAACTGTGAAACCATTGAAATATATGGTGTCCCAGGGCAGGTTCGAACTACCGACCTTCCCCTTAGGAAGGGAAAGGATCTCGTACCAATTTTTGTACCAATAGGTGGGTTTTAGCACGAAAAACTGAGTTCGCCTGGGCATCAAACCCCTGATTTCATTGCCCCTAGCGACTTAGCAAACACCCCTCAACATGTCGGTGTAATTCTGTTCCAGGGACATGAAACTACCTGTGGGATTTTACGCAAAGGGCAAGGGTACGGTGACGGACACGGCGCTGCAAGCGTGAAGCGACGGCATCACTCGTCGCGACCTTCCATCATAGTGCGTTTGAGCATCACATAAACCGCTCCGGCGCCGCCGTGTTTCGGTTGGCACGAGGTGAAGCCAAGCACCTGTGAATGCTGACGTAGCCAGGTGTTGACGTGGCTTTTGATCATCGGCCGCTTGCCGTCCAGGCGCACCGCTTTGCCGTGGGTGACACGTACGCAGCGGATTTCGAATTTGGTCGCTTCGGCCAGAAAGGCCCATAGGGTCTCACGGGCCTTTTCCACGTTCATGCCATGCAGGTCGAGGCTGCCTTCGAACGGAATCTGTCCGATCTTGAGCTTGCGCATCTGGCTTTCCTGGACACCGTCGCGGGCCCACATCAGCTCATCTTCGGGGCCGACATCAATGACGAACTGATCGGACAGCCCATCAACGGTGGTGGCATCGGTGCGCACGGTGGCGGCCTGGCGCAGCTTGGCGATTTGCGCGCGGTCGGCCTTGGGTTTGCCGGTTTCGGCGCGATCGTGCTTGATCGGCTTGACGCCTTGGATCGCGCTTTTGAACAGGGAAAAATCGTCGTCTTGCATGTCAGCCTCCGCGAAGGGCGGCCAGTTTACCCAAGTCGAAGCGAATGGGGCGCGACAAAACGCGTGGCGTTCGGCTCAGTCGTGTTTTTTCATCAAATGCGGGGACATGTTCAGCTCTTGCGATTGACGCGAACGGCGGCGGCAGCGGCGCCACAGCCACACGCCGATGTACAGCACGAACAGGCCAATCGCCAAAATCACTGCCGAACCGACCCGGTTGGTATTCAACTCACCCAGGGCGGGCGCTTGGCCGAGCAGGCTGGCGGCACCTGCCATCACCAGCAGCACGCCGCACATCGCCAGCAGAGCGGCAATGGCTGCGCCGAAGCGAAAACGCCAGTTGCTTTGGCCTTTGGGCCGCAAGCGGCGTGCATCAAAACCATCGGATAACTTCATTCCGACCTTCCTCAATGGGTATCGGCCCTTCGACCGGGAGTTGACCGGGATGTTCCTGAGGCTAGGGCAATTACAGCAAATGAGAGGCTTTTGCGGATGAGCGGCGGCATGGGCCGCTCATCGACGGTCGATCAGATCAGTTCGCGGGTCTGGGCGAGGGTGGCGAAATTGTCCGCCATGATCGCCATCTCGGTGTGCTGAACATGCTCGGCGCTCAGGACGCCACCCTTGGAGGGCAGGTCGCGAGTCGCGCAGGCGTCTTCAACCAATGTGCAACGAAAGCCCAGGTTCTTCGCGGCGCGCACGGTAGTGCTGACGCTGGAATGGCTCATGAAGCCGCAGACGATAAGGTCCAGCGAGCCGAGATTCTGCAGGCGCTCCAGCAGTTCGGTGCCATGAAACGCACTCGGCAGCAATTTGCCGATGATGGTTTCATCGCCCTGTGGCTCCAGGCCCGGGATGAACTCACCGCGCTCGCCTTGCGGGTCGAACAGCCCACCGACGGTGCCGAGGTGGCGCACGTGCACGATCGGCCGACCGGCTGCACGGGCAGCGGCCACCAGTTGCTTGATGTTCGCGACGGCAGCATCCATGCCGCTCAGTGCCAAGGGGCCGCTGAGGTATTCTTTCTGGGCATCGATGATGACAAGGGTCGCATGACCCAGATTGGCCGCTGCATAACCACGGCCGCTGAGTTGAAACATCGTTTTTGGAACGGACATTCTGGGGCTCCTTCGAGTGGGGCTTTTGCGACATTGTCCTCTGGCTGAGCGCTTCTGTGAATCGCTACCATCGTAGGCACCGCCGTTGTTGGGTCGCAGCCTTGTCAAGATACTCGTTCTGTTCAATAGCTTGCTGAAAAAATAGAAGAGTCCTACATCTGGTCCGGTGTTTTTCCTGCGTCGTCGTGGCGTCTTTTGGCTGTTAGAATCGTCAGTCGTTTTTTCTGGAGTTTGCCCCGTGATCACTTCCCGACTTCGTACCCTGCGTGACCATATCCGTTGGGCCGTCAGCCGCTTCCATGGGGAGGATCTGTTTTTCGGCCATGGGACCGACAACGCCTGGGACGAAGCCCGTCAACTGGTGTTGGGTGCGCTGCACTTGCCGTGGGAAATCGCCGATAGCTACCTCGACTGCAATCTGGAAGAGGACGAACTGGTCAACTTGCAGCGCCTGCTCAAACGTCGCATCGAAGAGCGCATTCCGACCGCTTACCTGCTGGGCGAAGCCTGGTTCTGCGGTATGTCGTTCATTGTCGACGAACGCGTGCTGATCCCGCGTTCGCCAATTGGCGAGCTGATCGAAAAGCGTTTCGAACCGTGGTTGGGTGCCGAACCTGCGCGCATTCTCGACCTGTGCACCGGTTCCGGTTGCATCGGCATCGCCTGTGCTTATGAGTTCCAGAACGCCGAAGTGGTACTGGCCGATCTGTCGTTCGAAGCGCTGGAAGTGGCGAACCAGAACATCGAGCGTCACGGTGTCGATGAGCGCGTGTTCACTGTTCAGGGCGATGGTTTTGATGGCTTGCCAGGTCAACGTTTCGACCTGATTGTGTCGAACCCGCCCTACGTCGATGCGGAAGATTTCGCCGACATGCCGGACGAGTATCAGCACGAACCGGAGCTGGGCCTGGCCTGTGGCGACGACGGTTTGAACCTGGTGCGCCGCATGCTCGCCGAAGCGGCGGATCATCTGACCGAGAAAGGTTTGCTGATTGTCGAGGTGGGTAACAGCCAGGTTCACGTCGAGGCGCTGTACCCGGAAGTCGACTTCGCCTGGCTGGAGTTCGAGCGCGGTGGGCATGGGGTGTTCATGCTGACGGCGCAGCAGTGCCGCGATCATCAGGCGTTGTTCGCTTCTCGCGTCTGACTCTAGAAAGCCTTCGCGGGCAAGCCACGCTCCCACAGGTTTTGTGTGTGCCAGATCAATTGGACACAACACAAAACTGTGGGAGCGTGGCTTGCCCGCGATGGCAGCGCTGCGGTCTCAAGCCTTCAACGGTGCGTAGCAATCCAGATCAACAATCCCGCCTGAAACACCGCAAACGCCACCAGACAGGTAATGGTAAAACGCAGCCCGGCGTCTTCGCGTTTGTACTTGCTGACTTTTTCTTCGTGCTTCTTCAGTTTGACTTCCTGTTCCGCCAGGTTCTGCTCGGCTTGTTGGAGCATCTGCGCGGCTTCGAGGATTTCCACCTGCTGCAACTTTTCGCTGTTCCAGTCGCCGAGCAAATCACCTACCGACACCTCTTTAACGCTGCCCTTCAAATGCTGGGCGTCGGCGTAGACCACGTCAAAACCGTGCACCCGCAGAAAGTGATCGCGGCGCAGGCGAGTGTCTTCGTTCAGCGCATCCTTGTTGTTCAGGTCAGTACCATCGACGGTGTAGGCGGGCCATCTTTTCTTCGCCCACGTAATGCCCTGAGCGGCCATGTAACGCCCGATGCCACGGTTCAACGGCTCGATCTGCAAGCCACTTTCCGGGCCGAAATGCACGCGTTTGGCAGCGTGATCAACCCAGACATCCAGATGATTCTGTTCTTTGCGCACACGCTGGCCCGGCAGCTTGATGGTCATGCGCAGCAGGCTGTGTTCCTTGCTATTGCGTTCGGCGTAACCGAATTCGACAAAGCGCAACGGCCGTCCACCGGTGTTGCGGTCGGTTTTCAACGGCGCCAGGCGGAGCATTTTGTGGTGCTCGACGTGGACGTCCGCCCACGGCAGCTCGACCGCTGGCGGTGCGTCTTTTTCAGCGGTGGTGTCGGGTGAAGTCTGGGTATCAGTCATAACGGCGAGATCCTGTCCAAGCCCTGCTTGCCACCAGCCAGTGCGCTGGCGACAAAGGCTTATCGGCCGTTTTTTTCAGGACTGGAGGGCCAGGGACGTTCTCAACCGGTTTTCACGGCGTGAAAACTGGTTGAGAACGCCTTCTGACAGCGTTTAACGGGTGCGAAGTCCGTCAATAAACTCGAGGATTCGCGCGCCGAGTTCGGCCGCCAGTGGTAATTGCGGATCTTTATAGGAGGCCAATTGCCGCTTCACGTCGTTGGGCACGATGCGCATCACGTGGTTCATGCCTTCGATCAGCGCCAGTTCGGCGTCCGGTTTGGCCGCCTTGAGCGCTTGGGCATCACCGACGCCGACCTGAATGTCGTTGCTGCCCTGGATGATCAGCGCCGGCATTTTCAATTTGCCGAAGGCCGCCGCCGGGTCTTGGCGGAATAGTGAGATCAGATACGGCTGCACGCTGGGGCGGAAAATCACCTGCAACTGAGGTGGCACGTTGTCGTCGGTGTGGCCGGCCTTGAGGCTGTCGAGCAGTTCATTGCTGCGCAGCATCAACGGTGGCGGCAGGCGATTGCTCAACTGCTGGCGCAGTACCTGATCGATCGGTCGGGCGCTGCCGGACATGGAAATCACCGCCGCGGCATCGATGTTTGGTGCCGCGAGGCTGGCGATCAACGCACCTTCGCTGTGGCCGAGCAAAATCAGTTTGCCAAAGCGCGGATCGGTTTTGAGCTTGTGGCCCCAGGCTTCGGCGTCGGCCACATAGGCGTCCACCGACAGATTACGTTCGTCTGGAGTCGCAGACAGGCTCGCCGCCACGCCGCGTTTGTCGTAGCGCACGCTGGCGATGTTGTGTTTGGCCAGCACCCAGGCCAGCCGTTTGAGGCTGTCGTTGCGTCCGCCGTCGGGGTTGTTTCCGTCACGATCCGTAGGACCGGAGCCGGAAATGATCAGGACAACCGGCACAGGCGTGTCGGACTTGGGCAGCAACAGTGAGCCGAAAAGCTCGCCGCTGCCGGTGTCCAATGTAATCGGGCGTTGCAGGACAGTGGCCTGTGCAAAGCCGGTAAACAGGGTAAGGCTCAAGGCTAGAACTCGCAGCATCATCACGCCATCATCCACTCGGTGCCGGTTGGACTCGCAGGCGGCCATAAGGTTCGAGCATAAGGTTCGAGGATGAACTAGTCGGGTAGCCTGCGTATACTGGCGCGCATTACGTATTTTAGTTTCGATTTCACGGAGCGTCCCGCATGTCCGGCAATACCTACGGCAAGCTGTTCACTGTCACCACCGCGGGCGAAAGCCATGGTCCGGCGTTGGTCGCCATTGTCGATGGCTGCCCGCCGGGCCTGGAGATTTCCCTTGAGGATCTGCAGCGCGACCTGGATCGCCGCAAGCCCGGCACCAGCCGCCACACCACCCAGCGCCAGGAAGCCGACGAAGTCGAAATCCTCTCCGGCGTGTTCGAAGGCCGCACCACCGGTTGCGCCATCGGCCTGTTGATCCGCAACACCGACCAGAAGTCCAAGGACTATTCGGCAATCAAGGATCTGTTCCGCCCGGCCCACGCCGACTACACCTACCACCACAAATACGGCGAGCGCGATTACCGCGGCGGCGGTCGCAGTTCGGCCCGTGAAACCGCCATGCGCGTGGCGGCAGGGGCGATTGCGAAAAAGTACCTGGCCACCCAAGGCATCGTCATTCGTGGCTACATGAGCCAGCTCGGCCCGATTGAAATCCCGTTCAAGACCTGGGATTCGGTGGAAGAAAACGCCTTCTTCAGCCCCGACCCGGACAAAGTGCCGGAGCTGGAAGCCTATATGGACCAGTTGCGTCGCGACCAGGATTCGGTCGGCGCGAAAATCACCGTGGTCGCCGAAGGCGTGATGCCGGGCCTCGGCGAGCCGATCTTCGACCGCCTCGACGCGGAACTGGCCCATGCGCTGATGAGCATCAACGCGGTCAAAGGCGTTGAGATCGGCGCCGGTTTTGCCAGCATCGCCCAGCGCGGCACCGAACACCGTGATGAAATGACCCCGGAAGGTTTCCTCAGCAACAACGCCGGCGGCATTCTCGGTGGCATCTCGTCCGGTCAGCCGATCGTGGCGCACCTGGCGCTTAAGCCGACATCAAGCATCACCACACCGGGCCGTTCCATCGACATCCATGGCAACCCGGTTGAGGTCGTCACCAAGGGCCGTCACGACCCGTGCGTCGGCATCCGCGCCACGCCGATTGCCGAAGCGATGATGGCCATCGTATTGATGGATCACCTGCTGCGTCACCGCGGGCAGAACGTCGATGTGCGCGTGAGCACTCCGGTGCTGGGTCAGCTTTAATGGCTGACGCAGGGTCTGTACGAAAACTCGTCGCGCAGGCAGTTTTTGTGCAGAGCCTCATAGCCGCCGGGGCCTGACGACGTGACGGCGCTTCCGTACTGGCGGCTTTCCAGTTTCTATCTGTTCTATTTCGCCTTGCTCGGTTCGACAGCGCCATTCCTGGCGCTGTACTTCGATCACCTGGGCTTTTCCAGTGCGCGCATTGGCGAACTGGTGGCGATCCCGATGCTGATGCGCTGCGTGGCGCCGAACATCTGGGGCTGGCTCGGTGACTACACCGGGCGACGGCTGGCCATCGTGCGGTTCGGCGCGGTCTGTACGCTGCTGACCTTCTCACTGATTTTCGTCAGCAAAAGCTACGCGTGGCTGGCAATGGTCATGGCCTTGCACGCGTTCTTCTGGCATGCGGTGTTGCCGCAGTTCGAAGTCATCACCCTGGCGCATTTGAACGGCCAAACGTCTCGCTACAGTCAGATTCGCCTGTGGGGTTCCATTGGTTTCATTATCACCGTGGTCGCCCTCGGTCGGATGTTCGAATGGCTCAGCCTGGACATCTATCCGCTGGCACTGGTGCTGATCATGGCCGGGATCGTGGTCAGCAGTTTGTGGGTACCCAACGCGCAACCGGTTCAGAGTGAACGGTTGGCGGGGGAGGGATTCCTCCAGCAATTGCGCAACCCCGGCGTGTTGGCATTCTATGGTTGCGTGGCGCTGATGCAGATGAGTCACGGGCCGTATTACACCTTTGTGACCCTGCACCTTGAGCAACTTGGTTACAGTCGTGGGCTGATCGGCATGCTCTGGGCGGTCGGCGTGGTTGCCGAAGTCTTGATGTTTCTGGCCATGAGCAAGATCCTTGCACGCTTCTCGGTGCGCCGGGTGCTGCTGGCGAGTTTCCTGCTGGCGGCGTTGCGTTGGTTGTTGCTCGGTTCGTTTGCTGAATTCCTCTGGGTGCTGCTGTTTGCCCAAGTGCTGCACGCCGCAACCTTCGGCAGCTTTCACGCGGCTGCCATCCAATTCGTGCAACGTAGCTTCGGCGCCCGTCAGCAAGGCCAGGGCCAGGCGTTGTATGCCGCGTTGGCTGGCACCGGCGGCGCACTGGGCGCGTTGTATTCCGGTTACAGCTGGAATGCCCTCGGCGCCACATTGACCTTTAGTATTGCCAGTCTCGCAGCCTTCGCCGCTGCCGTTATCATTGCCACACGTATGCAAGAGGACAGGCCATGAGCCTTACCTGCGAACATCTCGCCCAGGAAATCATCGATGCGGGGCGTTTTCTGTATGACCGCCGCTGGTCGCCGGCCACCAGCAGCAAATACTCGACCCGCCTGTCGCCGACCGAAGCCTTGCCATCCGTAGCCATGGCCTCTACATGTAGGGCGCGCGCATGAGCGACGCGCTGCGGCAGATCGAGGCTTTTGAATTTTTGTTCGAGTGCGAGTTGAAGACGCGCTCCCTCTTGAACCTTTGAGGATTTGCCATGAGCAGCCTGTCCGTTTATCACGTCTCCAGCCCTGAAATACCAAACAAAGTCCTGACCCACCTCGAGGACATCACCTCGACCCTGGCCGAACAGGGCGTGCGCTTCGACCGTTGGCAAGCCACGGCGAAAATCCAGCCCGGTGCCAACCAGGAAGAAGTGATCGCCGCGTATCAGGAGCAAATCGACAAATTGATGACCGAGCGCGGTTACCTCACTGTCGACGTCGTCAGTTTGAACAGCGATCACCCGCAAAAAGCCGAACTGCGCGCCAAGTTCCTCGATGAACACCGTTACGCTGAAGACGAAGTACGATTTTTCGTCGCTGGCCGTGGTTTGTTCTCCCTGCACATCGGCGATTATGTCTACGCCGTGCTCTGCGAGAAAAACGACCTGATCCTGGTGCCTGCCGGTACGCCGCATTGGTTCGACATGGGCGAGCACCCGCATTTCGTCGCAATCCGCCTGTTCAACAACTCCGAAGCCTGGGTGGCCAATTTCACCGGCGATGACATCGCCAGCCGTTTCCCGCGTCTCGAGGACTGAGCCGATCCTGTGGAGGCGAGGAATCTGGCACATGGAAACAACTCAGGCCGTGAAGCGAAAGCGTTCACGGCCTGTTTGTTTGTAGCGTGTTTATTTTACAACTGCAGGATTTAAACCGAGTGATAAGTCGGCAAGGCGAACCGTTGCTGGCTTTGCAGCATGGAGATCTGCGGCAGTTCGCTGGCCTGTTCGGCGACATCACGACGTATCGCGCTGATCACCCACGACAGCTGATCGCCGGCATGCAATTGCTGGTAGGAAATCGAACGTTTGAAGACTTTGCCGTCCGTACTGCGCAGGGTCAGCAGAATGCCGCCGTCAGGCCGTGGCTGGGTGGTCACTTCGAAGTTGGAGAATAGCGACGAAAATTTTTCCTGGATCAGGCTCATGTCTATCAGCTCCGTGAGTGCTTTGAAGGGCTACATGGAGAGGTAGTTGCAGTGATTGTGCCAGCACCTGATTTTTTAAAAATACTTATAAATCAATAAGTTATAAAAATTGTATTTCTATGCTTTCGTGCAATCTGCATGAATGGCCATCGTGCATCCTGCATTTTGCGTGGTCGGTCGCGAATTCGATGGAACCAATCGCTACGCCAGGGTTCCGGATACAAAACATTGCAAAAACCGCGTGTACAGCTCAAGAACCGCTGACGTATTTTCGGCCTCAAACAACGCCACCCGACAATAAGAAAATCGAACGGGAGCATCAATGAGCCGCACGCTGAACGACACGATTACCTGGGGCATGATGCTCCGCAAGCTGCCTTCCATTGCCAAAGCCATTCCCCGCGTGGTGAAGGGCATGAAAGCCGCCAACGTCAAGGACCCGACCCAACCGTGTGGCCTCGGCTGGAGCTTCGAGCAGGCGACGTTGCGCAACCCCGATGGCCCGGCCTTGCTGCAGGGTGAGGTGGCGCTCACTTATGCCCAGGTCAATCAGTGGGCCAATCGAATCGCCCATCACCTGATTGCCCAAGGCATCGGCAAGGGCGATGTGGTGGCGATTTTTATCGAAAACCGTCCGGAACTGCTGGTGACGATATTGGCGGTGGCCAAGGTCGGTGCGATCAGCGCCTTGCTCAATACCTCCCAGACCCGCGATACCCTGGCCCACAGCCTGAACCTGGTGGCGCCGGTGGCGATCGTGGTCGGAGAAGAGCTGGTTCCGGCCTTCAATGCGGTTCGCGAGCGGGTGTCCATCGACGCTGCGCGTACCTGGTTTGTCGCCGATCGTGACACTTATCGCGATCCGGGCAATTCGCCCGATGACTTCATCAACCTGATGACAGTCAGCGCCCAAGCGTGCAGCGATAACCCCGTCAGCAGCCAGCAGGTTTTTCTCGACGATCCTTGTTTCTACATTTATACCTCGGGCACCACCGGGTTGCCCAAAGCCGGGGTGTTCAAACACGGCCGCTGGATGCGCAGCTCCGCCAGCTTCGGGTTGATTGCCCTGGACATGCAGCCGCAGGACGTCGTCTATTGCACCTTGCCGCTGTACCACGCCACCGGGCTCTGCGTGTGCTGGGGCTCGGCAATCAGCGGGGCGTCGGGGTTTGCCATCCGCCGCAAGTTCAGCGCCAGCCAGTTCTGGAGTGACGTGCGCAAATACCGGGCGACCACCCTCGGTTACGTCGGTGAATTGTGCCGCTACCTGGTGGATCAACCGCGCAGCGTCGACGACAGTCGGCACAGCGTGACGAAGATGATCGGCAATGGCCTGCGCCCCGGCGCGTGGAGCGAGTTCAAGACGCGTTTTGCCATTGACCATATCTGCGAGCTGTACGCCGCCAGCGACGGCAATATCGGCTTCACCAACATCCTCAACTTCGACAACACCATCGGTTTTTCCCTGATGGCCTGGGAACTGGTGGCGTACGACCACGACAGCGGTGCCCCCACCCGTGATACCAAGGGCTTCATGCGCAAAGTGGCCAAGGGCGAGCAGGGCTTGCTGCTGGCGAGGATCGACGACAAGGCGCCGCTGGACGGCTACACCGATCCGCAGAAGACCGCAAAAGTCGTGCTCCACGATGTGTTCAAGAAGGGCGACCGCTACTTCAATACCGGTGACCTGCTGCGCAACATCGGTTTTGGCCATGCGCAGTTTGTCGATCGTTTGGGCGACACCTACCGCTGGAAGGGCGAAAACGTCTCGACCACCGAGGTCGAAAACATCCTCCTGCAACATCCGCAGATCGCCGAAGCCGTGGCTTATGGTGTGGAAATCCACAACACCAACGGGCGTGCCGGGATGGCGGCAATCACGCCGGCTGAATCCCTGGCGACCCTGGATTTCAGCGAGTTGCTGGCTTTCGCCAGACAGCAAATGCCTGCCTATGCGGTGCCACTTTTCCTACGGGTGAAAGTGAAAATGGAAACCACCGGGACCTTCAAATACCAGAAGACGCGGCTCAAGGATGAAGCCTTCGACCCGAACAAAACCGGCGATGACCCCATCTACGCCTGGTTGCCGGGCACCCAGACTTACGTGCAAGTCACCCAGCAGGTGCTGGCGGATATCCAGGACGGCAAGTACCGTTATTGAATGTGGTTCTTATTAAATGTAGCTATGGCTATTCATGAGAAAAAAGAAGTGACAGGTTCCAGACCGCTCGGGAAACTATCCGCTTTTCCGATTGACCGAATGTGGAGTCCCCAATGTCAGACAAAAGCCGCCAGATGACGCCCGAAGAAGCTGCTGAATTTGCCGAACAGGTGTTCAACAAAGCGCGCGAGGGCGATGCGGCCATGATGGCTGCGCTGCTGACCAAGGGCTTACCGCCGAACCTGCGCAACCACAAGGGCGACACCTTGCTGATGCTCGCCGCGTACCACGGCCATGTCGACACGGTAAAAGTGCTGCTCGAGCACAAGGCCGACCCGGAAATCCGCAATGACAACGGCCAGAGCCCGATTGCCGGCGCGGCATTCAAAGGTGATCTGGCGGTGGTCAAGGCGTTGGTGGAAGGTGGCGCGCAAGTGGAAGGTTCGTCCTTCGACGGTCGCACTGCGTTGATGATGGCGGCAATGTTCAACCGCGTCGAAATCGTCGACTACCTGATCAGTAAAGGCGCCGATCCGAAAGCCAAGGATGCCAATGGCGTATCCGCGCTGGACGCGGCCAAAACCATGGGGGCGGTGGATACCACAGCACAATTGCAGAAACTCCTGGCCTGACCTCTGTGGTGCTGCGGGGCTTTTGTGGCGAGGGGGCTTGCCCCCGTTCGGCTGCGAAGCAGTCGTAAATCCGGCGAATGCGGTCTATCTGAACGACTGCGGTGGCTGATTTTGGGGCTGCTTCGCAACCCAGCGGGAGCAAGCTCCCTCGCCACAAAATGCGTTATCCTTCGCGCCCTCAAACCTCCCTCGCTACAGGATCCACCTCATGAAAGCCGCACTCGTCGAACTCATCAGCAAAATCAGCTCCGGGTGCATGAGCGATGACGAAATCCTGAAAGTCGCTGACGAAGCGGCTCAGGCCTACGCCGATCCAGAAGCTTTTCTGACGGCCAATCCAGACATCAACTACGACGACACCTTCCCGATCCCGTTGGGTGAGTGGGTGGTCGTCGGCAGCTTGCCGGAAACCGTGCTGTTCCAGGCCGACACCTACATGGACCTGTTCGCGCAGATCGTCGCTTCGTTCGGCCCCGGCGTCGATTTCAACATCAAACCCAAGCAACTGGCCAAGACCGAAGCCCTGACGGCGCTCAATCGCATTCAGGTGCAGATGGGCAGCATGAACAAGGAAAACGGCGGTTACACGCTGATGAACTTCAGCCAGTTGCTCGACGACGAACTGCAAGTGGTGCTGGTCTACGGTAATGACGTGCCACGGGTGCTGGAGTTGTGCGCCGAAGTCGGCATCGCCGCGGCGCCATCCCTGGAAGCCTTGAAAGTCGCGATCCACGTCTGAAGCTGTCCAGGACGGTAATAAAACGGAACCCTCGTAAGGCCCGACTATCCTAAGAGGGCATACCACTCTTCGGGAGCGTCACCATGGGTTCCACGTTCAACAGCCTGGTTGGCCTGATTATTCTTGCCCTGGATATCTGGGCCATCATCAACGTGCTTAAAAGTGGCGCCGAGACCGGGATGAAAATCATCTGGGTGCTATTGATCCTGCTGCTGCCGGTCCTGGGCCTGATCATCTGGGCCATCGCCGGGCCGAGGGGCAATGTGCGGATCTGACTTGTTTCGCCTGCAACACTGAACCTGTGGGAGCGTGGCTTGCCCGCGATGCAGGCGCTGCGGTCTGTCAGCTGCAACGCGGCGATCCTATCGCGGGCAAGCCACGCTCCCACAGGTCCTGTGTTTTTTCATGCCGACACGCGGTAATCCGTTGAACGATCAGTCAGGGGTAAAGTCCAGATAGAAGTAAGCCCATCCATGGGTTTTATCGAGGAGGCACCGATGCAAAAGTGGAAAATCACTTTCGTGGATGATCACGGTGAAACAGTGGACGAACTCTTCGAGTGCGAGGAATGCCCGAATAGCGAGCAAGCCGCCAAACTCATTCGCGCCCGACGCCTGCCGATCGCTGCCGAACTGGATCTCAATGATCTGGAGGGTCGTACCGATGATCCGACCGTCAAAAGTCTGAAATCCCAGAACAGCATTGAAATCATCAGTATTACCCCGATCTGATACACCTCTTGTCACATTCACACCCAGACCTTGGCAGCAGCTCTATCTTGGGGCTACTCTGCAAGCGAGATCAGCGAATGACTCGCTAAGGTCTGGTCTTGTCAGCTACATGCTTGTTTCCCATCGGCAACCTCTGTTGCCGTATCGCTCTCACCAATCGGTTGAAAGTGCAGGGAATACGGAAAGTCTATCCATCAGTCTGAGGGGGACGTTTCATGAGCACAGCCTATCAAGAAGACATCAGCAGCAGCGTGCTGCGCCGCATGAAAGAAGGCGGTTTCGACTTTTCACGATTCCATCCCATCGAGTTCTACGCCATTTTTCCGGACGAGGAGCGGGCACGCAGGGCGGCAGGTCATTTCAGTGGTGAATCCTTGAATGCCCAGATCAGCGTGCGCGATGACGGCGCGTGGCATCTGGAACTGAGCAAAGTGATGTACGCCACCTACGACGGGATCGGCGACTTTGAGCAGGACTTCGAGGCGGTGGTCGAGCCTCTGGGCGGTATCATCGAAGGATGGGGCGTCAAGCAGGAGGTACGAGGGCTACTCGCATAACTTTATGAACAGTGACAACACTCAGCAACGGCTGACCTTTGGGTTGGCCGTTTTCGTTTGTGGGGGGAAGATCAAGAGATCGCAGCCTCGTTTCACTCGACAGCTCCTACAGGTGAAACGAGGCTGCGATCTTTTGATCTGGGTTTTTGATTCATAACGTTTCAAAAAAACAAAAAAAACCGCCTGAGCAGGCGGCTAAAGGGAAGTTTCGGTCAGGTTTTCCAGCGAATGCGCGGATTATCCGCATCGCCCCCCGGGCAGTGAAATCAACTCTGGCTATGCTGCTGATAGGCGACAGCATTGCTTCGCCATGAAGCGGGGGCAATCAGGTTGGGGCATTTACCGCACAGAATTGGTGCGGTGCGTGTTGCGTCATTATCCAACTGATTGATATCAAAGCGTTTATGCCGATGGCACGGGCCTTGCGAAGGTCTGGATGTCCGGGTGACAAGGAGTACGGCATGATCCGCACCTATTTTGATGAGATGTACGATGCCGGCGGCCAGGTCCGCCCGCATTATCGGGAGTTTGCCCGTTGGCTGGCCGAAACGCCTGACGAGCTTTTGGCACAACGGCGACGCGAGGCCGATCTGTTATTTCATCGTGCCGGGATTACATTCACGCTCTATGGTGATGAGCAAGGGACAGAGCGCCTGATTCCCTTCGACACCATTCCTCGCAGTATCCCCGCCAGTGAATGGCGGGTCGTCGAGCGCGGCTGCATTCAGCGGGTCAAGGCATTGAACATGTTCCTTGCCGACCTCTATCACGAGCAGCGCATCATCAAGGCCGGCATCATCCCGGCCGAGCAAGTGCTGGCCAACGAGCAATACCAGTTGGCGATGCAGGGGCTGGATCTGCACCGCGATATCTATTCGCACATTTCCGGCGTCGACCTGGTGCGCGATGGCGACGGCACGTACTACGTGCTCGAAGACAATCTTCGTACCCCCAGCGGCGTGAGCTACATGCTCGAAGATCGCAAGATGATGATGCGATTGTTCCCCGAATTGTTCGCCGCCCAGCGCATCGCGCCGATCGACCACTATCCGAACCTGTTGCTCGACACCCTGAAAAGCTCCAGTCCGATCGACAACCCGAGCGTGGTGGTACTGACGCCGGGGCGCTTCAACAGCGCGTTTTTCGAGCATGCGTTCCTGGCTCGGGAAATGGGCGTTGAACTGGTGGAGGGCGCGGACCTGTTCGTGCGTGACGACAAGGTGTTCATGCGCACCACGGACGGGCCGAAAGCCGTCGACGTGATCTATCGTCGCCTCGACGATGCCTTCCTCGATCCGTTGGCGTTCAACCCGGACTCGATGCTCGGCGTTCCAGGTCTGCTGTCGTCCTACCGTTCCGGCAACGTGGTGCTGGCGAATGCCATCGGCACCGGGGTCGCGGATGACAAGTCGGTGTACCCCTTCGTCACGGACATGATTCGTTTCTATCTGGATGAAGAGCCGATCCTGAAGAACGTGCCGACATGGCAGTGTCGTAATCCCTCTGAGCTGTCCCACGTGCTGGCCAATCTTCCAGAACTGGTGGTCAAGGAAACCCAGGGCTCCGGTGGTTACGGAATGCTGGTGGGGCCGGCGGCGACGGCGGCGGAAATCGAATCTTTCCGTGAGCGGATCAAAGCCAAGCCCCACGCGTACATCGCCCAACCGACGTTGTCTTTATCGACCTGTCCGACCTTTGTTGAAAACGGCATCGCTCCACGCCATATCGACCTGCGTCCGTTTGTATTGTCTGGCCGCGAAACCCGGGTTGTGCCCGGCGGTTTGACCCGTGTCGCCTTGCGCGAAGGCTCCCTGGTGGTGAATTCCTCCCAGGGCGGCGGAACCAAGGACACCTGGGTGGTCGAGGATTGAAGGAAGCCTGCCATGTTAAGTAGAACTGCCTCGGATCTGTATTGGATGTCGCGTTACCTGGAGCGGGCCGAAAACCTCGCACGGATGCTCGACATCAGTTATTCGCTGTCACTGATGCCTCAGGACGGTCGTGGCGATGGCTTGCACGAACTCGCCATGCCGTTGCTGATCACCGGTACTCTGGACGATTACCTGGAGCGCCACGGCGATTTGCACGCCGAACGGCTGCTGCATTTTTTCGCCCTGGATGCGGCCAACCCGGCGAGCATCTATAGCTGCCTCGGTGCTGCGCGAGCCAGCGCCCATGCGGTGCGTGGGCGGATCACCGCCGACATGTGGGAAAACATCAACGCCACCTGGCTGGAGATTCGCGGGATCGCCGAGCAGGGCTTGAGTCGCTACGGCATGAGCCGTTTCTGTGAGTGGATCAAGGAACGTTCCCACCTGTTCCGTGGCGCGTCCTACGGCACCATCATGCGTAACGACGCGTTCCGCTTCATTCGTCTTGGCACCTTTATCGAAAGGGCTGACAACACCTTGCGCCTGCTCGACGCCCGTTACGAAATGGCCGGCGATCAGGCCGAAGCGGTCAGCGACGGCACGGCTCACGCCTATTACCAGTGGAGCGCCTTGCTGCGGGCTTTGTCGTCGTTCGAGGCCTATACCGAGATCTATCGCGACGCTCCTGGCGCCCGGCATGTGGCCGAGTTGCTGCTGCTGCGCGCCGACGTGCCGCGATCTTTGCGGGCCTGCACCGAAGAAATCGACCAGATCCTCGCCCAATTGCCGGGGGCCAACGGCCGTCCTGCCCAGCGTTTGGCGGCAGAAATGGACGCGCGCCTGCGCTACACCGGTATCAACGAAATCCTCGACGAAGGCCTGCATGCCTGGCTGACCGAGTTCATCCCGCTGGTGCGCCAGTTGGGCAACGCCATACACAGTTCCTACCTGGAGGCTGCATGAGACTTTCCATTAGCCACGAGACCACCTATCACTACGAAGATCAGGTGCGGGCGAGCATCCAGTACCTGCGACTGACCCCACACGACAGCGAGCGCCAACACGTGCTCAGCTGGCAGCTCGACCTGCCACGCCCGGTGCGCGCGCAACTCGATCCATTCGGCAACATTCTGCATGTGCTGACCCTGGACGAACCCCACGAGGCAATCATTATCGGCGCCCGAGGGCAGGTGGACATCGACGAACTGCGCGAAGCCGAGCATGAAAGCCAGTCGGCGCTGCCGTTCCTGCGCTTCACGCGCCTGACCGAGGCCGACGAAGCGCTGCGCGCATTCGCCGAGAAGGCCTGCAAACAACGCCGGGATCGTACGGCGCTGATCGATTTGATGCATGGCCTGAACCAGCACATGACCTACACGCCGGGTTCCACTGAAGTAGACACCAGCGCCGCCCAGGCTTTCGCCGGGCGTTCCGGTGTCTGCCAGGACCACACCCATGCGTTCCTCGCCTGCGCCCGCAGCCTGGGCATTCCCTCGCGTTATGTGTCGGGGTATTTGTACAGCGAGAACAGCGAACACCTGGCCAGTCACGCCTGGGCTGAAGCCTGGCTGGATGACGCCTGGTACAGCTTCGACGTGACCAACGAACTGGCCCGCCCGGAGCGTCACCTGAAACTGGCCGTGGGCCTCGACTACCTGGACGCCTGTCCGGTGCGCGGCATGCGCCGTGGCGGTGGGTGCGAGCAGATGCATGCGAAGGTGTTTGTGTCACCGACGCCTGCGCCGGTGATTTCGGTGCAACAGCAGTAACCTACCACCGATCGTTCCCACGCTCCGCGTGGGAATGCCTCCACGGACGCTCCGCGTTCGGCTTTGGATGTGACGCAGAGCGTCACGGGCTGCATTCCCACGCGGAGCGTGGGAACGATCACTGACAGGAAGGATGTCTTCAGGGCTTCACCTTGCGCCCCGCCATATGCTTCAAATACCCCACCAACAATTCCAGATCCCCCTCCGGCAACACCGTCGTCGCGAACGCCGGCATCTTCGCCTGTGGCCACTGACGCAAGCTCTGCGGATCACGAATGTAGCGCTTGAGGAAATCCGCGCCGAAGTACTCGGTCGGGTTGAACGGAATATTCAGGTCCGGCCCGAACTGCGCATCCCCCGCGCCATTCAATCGATGACACGCCAGGCAGTTCTTCTGAAACAGCGCAAAGCCCTTGTTCACTGGATCGTCCGCCTTCAGCGCAGGATCGGGCAGCAGGGCAGGGAAGCGCTCGGCCACCGGGGCCATGCGCTTGATGCTCGCTACTTCGAACGGCCATTGCTCGGGGCTGATATTGCCCGTTTGCGGATCGGTCCAGACCAGATAAAACGGTCCCGCACTGTGCTTACCCTCTGACAACGGTGGCCACGGCTTGGCCGGGTCTTCAATCGCCAGCCAGGCCCGCGCGCCTTGGGTGTTGAGTAACGGCGCGGCGGCCAGTTCGGCGGCAAAACCGTCCAGGGCAACGGCTTGCAGATGATCCTCAGGCTTGATGCCCGTCAACAACGCCGCCAACGGCACGGCGCGATAGCTCATGTCCCGTTTGTAGGAAACGTCGTTGGTGATCGTGATGGTCTGAACCTGAGGATGCTTGAGCAATTGCTCGGTCTGCCAGGTGCGAGAACTCGCGCCCAGCTCCAGATTCAGCTGTGCGGCAGACAGAGGCATGCTGAGCAGCAAGGCCCCAAACACAATGAGCGCTTTCAAGTGATCGCCGTCCATGTCGTGGATGTGCCGCAAAGGTTGGCACAGCCACGCCGGCTCGAATAGCGAGCCAATCACATTTTTATCAGGCGAAATGAAAACCCTGATGCTCGATCAGCCAATCACTTTGGTCAGGTTCGGCAAAATCAACAACAGTGTAGTGGCGAATAGAATGAGCCCGGCTTGACGAACTTTCGAATGCTTGAACATGGCTTGACCGCCTTTTTTGTTATTTCCTGGTGCCTGCCTGCATATCCATGACGGCAGAGCGCTGCACTTCCTGTAGGACGAGTGCCTCGGCAAAACCCGACGACAACTTCGTACAGGTTTACCTTAGGGCCCGCGTTACGCTTGACTTAGATCCATTTCGTATGGAATTAGCACTAATCACTGCTAAAAAGGCATGAGGCTTATGGCCAGCTTCTTGGGCGCCCGTTTGCTAGACAGCTTGGTGACTTGAATCGGTTTATCCGATAGCAGACTACCGTTCGTCTGAGCGTGACCGTCAACGCCAATGAGCGCTGTGGTCATTGAATCCACGGCTGCTGGGCATAAGGTGAGGGCATAAAGATCAGGGTCACACGGTCTCCTGTAGGAGCCGCCGAAGGCTGCGATCTTTTGATCTTCATTCACCATCAGGTTCGAGGACGTCATGACCCAGGCTTTGATATTCGACGCGTTACGCACGCCCCGTGGTAAAGGCAAGGCCAATGGCGCCTTGCACAGCGTCAAGCCAGTGAATCTGGTGGCCGGGCTGCTGACGGCGCTGCAGCAGCGCACGTCCCTGGACACCAGTCAGGTGGATGATGTGGTGCTCGGCTGCGTGACGCCCATCGGCGATCAGGGTTCCGACATCGCCAAGACCGCCACGCAGGTGGCCGATTGGGACGTCAGCGTGGCCGGTATGCAGCTCAATCGCTTCTGCGCGTCGGGTCTGGAAGCGGTGAACCTCGGCGCAATGAAAGTGCGCTCCGGCTTCGAAGACCTGGTGGTGGTCGGTGGCGTCGAGTCGATGTCCCGCGTGCCCATGGGTAGCGATGGCGGGGCTTGGGCGCTGGACCCGGAAACCAATTTGCACAACCACTTCACGCCCCAGGGCGTGGGTGCGGACCTGATCGCCACGATTGAAGGTTTCAGCCGTCAGGACGTCGATGCCTTCGCGTTGCACTCCCAGCAGAAGGCGGCGCGGGCGCGAGCGAACGGTTCGTTCAACAAGTCGCTGGTGCCGGTGCAGGACCAGAACGGCATCATTCTGCTCGATCACGATGAGTTCATTCGTGCCGAATCGACGATGGAAGGCCTGGGCAAGCTCAAGCCGAGTTTCGAAATGATCGGGCAAATGGGCTTCGACGCCACCGCATTGCGGGTTTACAGCCAGGTGGAGCGGATTAACCACGTTCATACGCCGGGCAACAGCTCCGGGATCGTCGATGGCGCAGCGCTGATGCTGATCGGCTCCGAAGCGAAGGGCCGGGCGCTGGGCTTGCAGCCACGGGCGCGAATCGTCGCCACGGCGGTCACCAGCACTGACCCGACCATCATGCTCACCGGTCCCGCGCCGGCGACCCGCAAGGCGCTGGCCAAGGCCGGGCTACGGGTCGAAGACATCGACCTGTTCGAAGTCAATGAAGCGTTCGCCTCGGTGGTGCTCAAGTTCATCAAAGACATGGCCATCGACCCCGACAAGGTCAACGTCAACGGCGGCTCCATCGCCATGGGCCACCCGCTCGGCGCCACCGGCTGCGCGATTCTCGGCACGCTGCTCGATGAACTGGAAGCCCGGCGCCTGCGCTATGGCCTGGCGACATTGTGTGTCGGCGGCGGCATGGGCATTGCCACCATCATCGAACGCCTCTGAGCCCTGACTTAAAGGAAAATTGCCATGACCGAAGCCATCTGTTACGAAAAGGGTCAGGACCAGATTGTCGTTCTGACCATCGACATGCCGGGCCAGAGTGCCAACACCATGAACGCGGTCTACCGCGACGCCATGGCCACCTGCGTCGCCCGACTGGTCGCCGACAAGGACGCCATTGCCGGCGTGATCATCACCTCGGCCAAGAAGACCTTCTTCGCCGGCGGCGACCTCAATGAACTGATCAAGGTCGGCAAACCCGAAGCCAAAGCCTTTTACGACATGGTGCTGACACTCAAGGGCCAACTGCGCACCCTGGAAACCCTCGGCAAACCGGTGGTCGCTGCGATCAATGGCGCGGCGCTCGGTGGCGGTTGGGAAATCTGTCTGGCCTGTCATCACCGCGTCGCGCTGGACAACCCATCGGTGCTGCTGGGTCTGCCGGAAGTCACTCTTGGCCTGTTGCCGGGCGGCGGCGGGGTAGTGCGCATGGTCCGCATGCTGGGCATCGAAAAAGCTCTGCCGTATTTGCTTGAAGGCAAGAAAATCCGCCCGCAACAGGCGTTGCAGGCGCGGTTGATCGACGAGTTGGCCGCCGATCGCGATGAACTGATGGCCAAGGCGCGGGCGTGGATTGTCGATCACCCGGTCGCTGTGCAGCGCTGGGACGTGAAGGGTTATCAGATTCCTGGCGGCACGCCGTCGGATCCCAAGCTCGCGCCGATGCTTGCTATCACGCCATCGATTCTGCGCAGCAAAACCCAGGGCTGCCTGCCTGCGCCGGAGAAAATCCTCTGTGCTGCGGTGGAAGGCGCTCAAGTGGATTTCGACACGGCGCACCTGATCGAAACCCGCTATTTCACCGAGCTGACCACCGGCCAGGTGTCGAAAAACCTCATTGGCACGTTCTGGTTTCAGCTCAATGAAATCAATGCCGGCGGCTCTCGGCCCCAAGGCATAGCGCCTTACGTAACAAAGAAAGTCGGCGTGCTCGGCGCCGGGATGATGGGCGCGGGCATCGCGTTTGTCAGCGCATCGGCCGGCATCAACGTGGTGCTCAAAGACATCAACCTCGCCGCGGCAGAGAAGGGCAAGGCCCACTCGGCGACGTTACTGGACAAGAAAGTTGCGCGTGGTCAGTTAACTCGTGAGCAGCGCGAGGATATTTTGGCTCGAATCCATGCCACCGAAAACGATGCGGATCTGGCCGGTTGCGATTTGATCATTGAAGCGGTGTTTGAAGATCGCGAACTGAAGGCCAAGGTCTCATCGGCTGCGCAAACAGTCGTCGGCCCGGATACGGTCATCGCCTCCAACACCTCGACCTTGCCGATCAGTGGCTTGGCCACCGCCGTGCCGGACCAGACGAAATTTATCGGCCTGCATTTCTTCAGTCCCGTGGAGAAAATGCCGTTGGTGGAAATCATCAAGGGCGTCCATACCAGCGACGAAACCCTGGCTCGCGGTTTCGATTTCGTCCTGCAAATCAAGAAGACCCCGATCGTGGTCAATGACAGTCGCGGCTTCTTTACCTCACGAGTATTTGGCACCTTCACCAACGAGGGCATCGCCATGCTCGGCGAAGGTGTGAGCGCGCCGATGATCGAGACCGAAGCGCGCAAGGCCGGTATGCCTGTCGGACCTCTGGCGATCTCCGACGAAGTTTCCCTCAGCCTCATGAGCCATATCCGCGAACAAACCGCCAAAGACCTGCGAGTAGAAGGGAAACCGCTGATTGAGCACCCGGCGTTCGCAGTGATTGACTTGCTGCTCAAGGAATACAAGCGTCCGGGCAAGGCCGCTGGAGGTGGTTTCTACGATTACCCGGCCACAGGGCAGAAGCATTTGTGGCCTGAGCTGAAAACCCGCTTCGAGAAAGCCGATGGGCAGATTTCGCCGAAGGACATACGCGATCGACTGCTGTTCGTCCAAGCCATCGAAACCGTGCGCTGCATGGAAGAGGGCGTGCTGACCTCGACGGCGGATGCCAACGTTGGCTCGATCTTCGGCATCGGCTTCGCGGCCTGGACCGGCGGTGCGCTGCAGTTCATCAATCAGTATGGCGTGAAAGACTTCGTCGCCCGCGCCCAGTACCTGGCCGAGCAGTACGGCGAGCGCTTCACTCCACCTGCACTGCTGCTGGAGAAAGCCGCCAAAAACGCGTTGTTCTAAGGGGCGTTCCAAGGGACCGATGACGCGTTCCGGGGCTTGCCTTGCCACCGTGTTTCAAGGCAGGCTCTGGGGTGTGCATTATTCCCATCATGTGTCAGGTATTTTTTATGTCGTTACGCATCTGCATTCTGGAAACCGACATCCTGCGTCCGGAACTGGTCGATCAATATCAGGGTTACGGGCAGATGTTCCAGCGTCTGTTTTCGCAGCAACCCATCGCTGCCGAGTTCACCGTGTACAACGTGATGCAGGGCGATTATCCCAGCGATGACCTGACCTTTGATGCGTATCTGGTCACCGGCAGCAAAGCCGATTCCTTCGGCACCGACCCGTGGATTCAAACCCTCAAGACGTACCTGCTGAACCGCTACGAACGCGGCGACAAACTGTTGGGCGTGTGCTTCGGCCATCAACTGCTGGCGCTGCTGTTGGGTGGCAAGAGCGAGCGGGCGACCCAGGGCTGGGGAGTCGGCACCCACAAATACAAACTCGCGGCCAAGGCGCCGTGGATGAGCCCTCTGAGGGAGGAACTGACGCTGCTGATCAGCCATCAGGATCAGGTCACCGCGCTCCCGGAAAACGCCACGGTGATTGCTTCGAGTGATTTCTGCCCGTTCGCCGCGTACCACATTAACGATCAAGTGCTGTGCTTCCAGGGGCACCCGGAGTTCATTCACGATTACTCACGGGCGTTGTTGGATATTCGTCAGGAAGCGCTGGGCGAGCAGATTTATTCGAAAGGTATGGCCAGTCTTGAACACGAGCATCACGGCACGACCGTCGCAGAGTGGATGATGCGGTTTGTGGCGCACAAGCCTGAGGGTGAGGGTGAGTCGGTTAAGCCTTAAAGGCTTGCCCGCGAATTCGTTCAGACGCCTCAGTCCTGACTACAACCATCCCGACCGCTTGAAACTCGCCCACAAACCGACACACCCAATAGTAATAAACCCCAACACCCCGAAATACCCGTAATGCCAACTCAACTCTGGCATGTCCTCGAAGTTCATCCCGTAAATCCCCGCTATCGCCGTCGGGAACGCCAGAATCGCCGCCCACGCCGCGAACTTGCGCTGCACCACGCTCTGGCGTGACGCCTCCAGCAACACCCCGACCTCGATGGTCTGGCTGGCAATGTCCGCCAGGGTCGTCAGGTCTTCCATCTGCCGCGTGACATGAATCTGCACGTCGCGGAAATACGGGCGCATGTTCTTGTCGATGAACGGAAAGCTCAGCTTTTGCAGTTCCTCACCGATCTCCACCATGGGTGCCGCAAACCGGCGCAAGCGCAATACATCGCGGCGAAGGCCGTGGAGTTTCTGGATATCGCGCTCCTTCAGTGAACCGCAGAGGACATTGCTCTCCAGCTCATCGATCTCGGCATGGATCGCTTCGCCCATCGGCTGGTAGTTTTCAATCACGAAGTCGAGGATGGCATAGAGTACGAAATCCTCCCCATGCTCCAACAACAGCGGCCGCGCCTCACAGCGCTGTCGGACATACGCGTAGGAAGCCGAATGTCCATTGCGTGCGGTAATGATGTAACCCTTGCCGGCGAAGATATGAGTCTCGATGAACTGCAGTTTGCCTTCATTGCGGATAGGCGAATACGTGACGATAAACAGCGCGTCGCCGAACGTCTCCAGCTTCGGTCGGCTGTGTTTTTCCAGGGCATCTTCGATGGCCAGTTCGTGCAGATTGAACTGGCGTTGCAGATTGAACAGCTCCTGGGCGTTCGGTTCTTCGAGGCCAATCCACACAAAATGGCCAGGCTTGGCAGCCCAGGCAGCGCCTTCGTCGAGGGTGATATTGGTGACTTTTTTACCGGCGCTGTAAACCGCAGCAGCAACGACTCTACCCATGATTTTGGTTCACTTCTTATTAGCGCTTTGTATTAGCAAAAATGCCGTGGCAAGCAGGATTCAGCTTAACCTTGTCTGCTGCTTGAGAGTCAGCAAAATCTGTAGAGTTCGCAGGCAAAAGAAAACCCGCACAGGGCGGGCTTCTTTCAGGCGGCCTGCAGTTGCCGATCCATCGAGTCGATGCACTCGCGCATCTGCTCACGGCACTGGGCGATCAGCATCGGCATATCATCCAGACTCAATCCAGCCGTAGGAATCGCCGGCAGCGAACGGATCAGAATTTTCCCACTGCGCCAGCGGTTCAATCGCATGTGTTTGACGTAACTGCTGACACACACCGGAACAATCGGCACGCCTGCGGCAATCGCCATCTGGAACGCACCTTTTTTGAACGGCAGCAGTTCTTCGCCGAGGTTGCGCGTGCCTTCCGGGAAGACCCAGATCGAGGTGTCTTCATGCTGCAAGGTGCGAGTCGTGGTCAGCATCGACTGGCGTGCCTTGTGCGCATTGCCGCGGTCGATCAACACATTGCCGGCCAGCCAGAACAACTGCCCGAACAAAGGCACCCACTTCAGGCTCTTCTTGCCAATGCACACGGTGCGGCGGGGCACCACGTTGCCGAACACAAACAGATCGTAGTTGGACTGGTGGTTGGCAATGATCACGCAGCTGTCAGGCTTATCCATTAATGGCCCGACGTCGGCCTTCACTCGCAAACGCAGAATGCACATCGCCGGCCACGCGTATAAACGTGCGCATAAACGGCTGTTGTCCGGATTGAACGGCCGGCACAGACCGAGAATCACCCCAAGCATGCCGGCCAGAATAAAGTGCAAGCCCATCAATAACATACGAAACAAAAACAGCATTTAAAGGGCCCACCGGGACAAAAGGTGGCGCAGTGTACGGATGTGCACTGTTTTCGGCAATTGCCGCTATAGAAGTGGGAGATAGCCGATGTTTGAGCGCTTGTTTCCGACTTATGGGTCAGATGCGGTTTAGAGCGGTTGTAAGGTTTTAAACCAAGCGGGCAAGAAAAAGCCCGATACGACGGTCGGGCTTTTCGGTACAGCGCGTTCGGGCTTAACCCATATGCTCCTGATCCAGGATGATCGCGTTGTCCAGCGTCTCCAGCAACGCCTTGCGCACTTTCAGCTTGGTGTTTTTATGGGCGGTCATGTTGAGCTTCTTCAACTGACGAGCCGCTGCCAGCGCTGCGCCTTGCAGCTCTTCGGCCGACACCACCACATCAAGGAAGCCGGCATCCACAGCACTCTGCGGATTGAACATCTCGGCATTGATCACCGCACGATGAAACGCCGACTTGCGCAGACGATCACGCGCCAGTTCGATACCGGCGTGGTGCATGGTCATGCCGATCTGCACTTCGTTCAGGCCAATGCTGAACGGGCCATCGACACCAATGCGGTAGTCAGCCGACAACAGAATAAACGCACCCTTGGCCACCGCATGCCCAGGGCACGCCACGACCACCGGGAACGGGTGCGACAGCAGGCGACGAGCCAATGTCGACCCAGCTGCCACTAGCGCTCTGGCCTCGTTAGGGCCGGCCGTCATCACCTTCAAGTCGTAACCGCCCGAAAAAATCCCCGGCTGACTGGTAATGATCACCACCGCCCGATCCGCCACCGCCCGATCCAGCGCAGCGTTAAACGCAACAATCACATCCGGTGAGATGGCATTGACCTTGCCATTGCTCAAGGTCAGGGTCGCGATACCGTCTTCGAGATGGTAAGAAATCAACTCACTCATGACGCCAATCCTTCTAATAAAGTAGGGCAGACGTTACCCACCGCCGTAGGCCAGGTAAAGCGCCGTGACTGACCACCCGGTCACCCTTTTCCCCGCCCGGCAAGCGTTGCCGGCCACGCCAGCCGCGCATTCCCCTCTATATAGAAGAGGGCGTGAAGCCGGAGATTGGCGGGTTTGCCATGGCACGGCACCCGGCGGAACGACTAAATCGCTAACCGCATGAAAATTCTGCAAAAAAAGTTTGCCATCAGAAAAGCTTTCGACTACATTAGCGCGCCTCGACAGACAGAACATGTTTGACGAGATACGGTGAAGTGTCCGAGTGGCTTAAGGAGCACGCCTGGAAAGTGTGTATACAGGAAACTGTATCGAGAGTTCGAATCTCTCCTTCACCGCCAAATTCGATGTACACAAAACCCCTGATTTCGAGAGAAGTCAGGGGTTTTGTGGTTTCTGGTGTCTGGATTATTCAATCATGGCTGTCACTGGCGGCCCCCTTTTCAAGCTGCCCTCTAAGCCCCATTTCAGGTGAATTCCGCCCCCCTGTTAGACTGGCAACCCGCTCGACGGGAATCGATCTCTATACTCAATTCTCGCGCCGTTTTCCCATCGTTTCACCCAATCGACGGCAGCTCTGAACAAGGACATTTCATGATCACCACCACAACCCACACCATCGAAGGCCGGCAAATTACCGCATACCTGGACATCGTCAGCGCCGAGTCGGTGCAGGGCGTCAACGTGATCCGTGATCTATTTGCTGGTATGCGGGATTTTTTCGGTGGGCGCTCTCAAACGTTGGAGCGAGCATTGAAAGATGCGCGGATTCAGGCGACCGACGAGATCAAGGAGCGGGCGCGAGCGCTTCAAGCGGATGCAGTGGTAGGGCTCGATTATGAGATCAGCATGCCGGCCGGCAAGGGTGGGATGGTGGTGGTGTTTGTGACCGGGACGGCGGTCAAGCTGAGGTAGGACGCCGCGCTGGCCATTCGTCGGGCACGTAACAATCTGAATCACAAGTCCGAGAATGACCGGCTAGTCTCAAAATCCTGGGTGGTGGATATTTTTCAGGCAAATAGGGCTTGCCGGTATCGACCCGTTTTGAGAGGAGCGAAGATATGACTGAGCCGTATATCGAAGACGACGGGGCGGAGTTTCCAATCAATAATTGCGTGCAGTGTGGTCAGACGGACTATGTGCCGAGCTTCGGTGAAGACCGTATCAAAATCAACAAAATCAAATCTACGGTACCTCGAACTCGAGGGCCGAAATCGAAATTCATGCCCAAGCTGGGTGCGCCTTCCCGGAAGTAAACAGTGACTCGTACGAACCCCGCCATTGAGCGGGGTTTCTTGTTTTTGAAGGGAAAAAAGCATGCTTGGAGGCAGTGCGGGGAAATGTCCTACAGTCATGCAGGTTTTTTCACAAACTTTTCACACCTGCCTACGTAGTCTCAGCTCATCCGTTAGAAAGCAGTACCCTGGCCCGTCTCCCCAGCGGGCTTTTTTTTGCCTGTCATAAAACCTTTTCCATAAATGCTGTCCAACCGTCGCCAATGACGAGGTTGTTCCGTGTTTGTGTCTGGACTTTGCCTCCTCTAAAGCATTCAATCTCCGGCCTTTCGGTTTCCCCCTTTTTTTGAGGTTCTCGTTATGCGTTTGACACTGCCTGCTCTGGTTCTGGGCCTTTTGGTTGCTCAAGGTGCGATGGCTGCCGGTGATGGCACTGCTGCGCTCGGTGGTGGTCTGGGTGGCGCACTGGGTAATGTGGTCGGTCAGAAAATGGGCGGCAGCACAGGTGCAGCGATTGGTGCCGGCGTAGCGGGCGCAGCTGGCAGTGCTGTTGCAGCACGCAAAGGCAGCCGCACCAAAGCGGCCATCGGCGGCGGTGTCGGCGCGGCGGGCGGGTCGGTAATCGGCAACAGCCTGGGCGGCAAGACTGGCTCCACTATCGGTGCAGGCCTGGGTGGTGCATTGGGCGGCGGCGTGGGCAGCAATCTGTCCAAAAAAGGCCATTGATCCCAAGATGATCCGCTGAAGAAGCCCGGCTCAATGCCGGGCTTCTTCGTTTTGGAACGTTTCTGAAGTATGTGGCTCAAATCTCTTACAGCCGGTATCTGATTTGCTGTTCAACAGACGCAGATGCCAGACTGATGCCTATCCGCGGCACGATCTTCCCCCGATGCGGAAATTAGAGGTTCATATCATGCGTTTGACATTGTCCACGGTGGTTTTAGGACTTTTGATTGCTCAGGGTGCGATGGCTGCCGGCGACGGCACCGCTGCAGTGGGCGGTGGTCTTGGCGGCGCGTTGGGTAACGTGGTCGGCGGTCAACTAGGCGGCAGCACAGGAGCCGCGGTTGGCGCTGGTGTCGGTGGTGCGGCGGGCAGCGCGGTCGGTGCGCGCAAGGGCAGTCGAACAGAAGCGGCTGTTGGCGGCGGTATCGGCGCCGCAGGCGGCTCGGTGATCGGCAATAGTCTGGGCGGCTCCACCGGTTCGACCATTGGCGCTGGTGTGGGCGGTGCAGCCGGTGGCGCGGTGGGCAGCAACCTGGGTAATGACAGCGGCAGCTCGCATTCCGGTGGCGGCAACCACAAACACAAGCATAAAAATAAGTACAAGCATCGCTAACTCGATATCGAGTGACAGTAAAAACCCGGCCCAGTGCCGGGTTTTTCGTTTCTGTCACCAGGACTCTGGAACGTTTGCCCGTAGGACGCCTCGAACTTCATACACCCCCGAACGTTGTGAGGCATGTCATGACTCCGGAAACAGAAGGCATGGAAGATGAAGGTCCAATCAATGATCCTGGCAACGAAGATCCGGGGTCTCTGATGGACGACGCCACGGTGCCGCTCAACGATGCCGATGACGCAGGCGATGTGGGCAACTATGAAAATGATGAGTATGACGAGGAAGACGACGAGTGATCGTGCTTTGCGGTCCGGCCGACCGATCGTCCTTCTGATCGAACCGCATCTATCGTGTTGTCCTCGAAATATCAGGATCTGCTTTTCAGGTCCATTGAGAGGTGCGTTATGAACGCTGATCCAAAAGACTCCGATATCGACGACGATACCCCCGAATACCCGCTGCCTTCACCCACCGACTCCCTGAGTCGCGACCAGCGCCCGCCCGACGATGACGACACCGGCGTGGAGCAGGTGCCCACCGATACCGATGATGTGAAGCGCGGGGATGTGGAAGCCCATCCCGATGACCCGGACATTGCCGGTGACGATCTATCGGGAGAACCGAGCTGAAACCTGCGCAGCGATCCATCGCCGCTCGTCGATTGCGCGGCACCTTTAGAAAGCGACTGCTGCCAGAGATCAGGTAAAGCACTCTTTAAAGGAGGTGCGCCATGATCAGGTCAAAACTGACGACCCTGACGGTGGTCGGCTTATTGTCGATCAGTTCATTGGCGGCGTTTGCTCAATCTTCTGGCCGCGATGCGCCGGTCGACAAGGGCGGGATGCCGCCATACTCGGAAATGAATGCGGGCGCCTCGGATGGGAAGGTGCCGCCACCGGACACCATTGGTGGTGGGAATGGTGGTGATGCCAACGGGAGTAGCACCAGCCCGGGGGAGGGAAGTGGGTCGATGAGCGGTGGAAGTTCGATGGGGAGTGGTTCTGGAAGTGGGTCTGGAGAGTCAGGTGATTTTGAGATAAATGAGACCGCTGACGGAGCAGGAAGTGGAGATAAGGTCGGTGGTTCTGGCGGCTGAGTCAGAGTGTTTATCGTAGAGTTGAGCCCAGCGTCGAGCTGGGCTTTGGATGTTTTGACAGGCGTAACTAATGCTTGACGTTTTGCGCAATCAGCGTCTTGCGTGAGTTCATGATTCTATATTGTTGGTTGTTTTATTGAGTATTATCTTCAGGTTTTTTTTGTATTTTAATAATTAATGACTCGATCCAGTTTTTATAGAAGGTTCTTTGCTCTTCAATATTGCTAGTAATATTTTCGTCTTCGTAGTCGAAAATTCGTACCATGTCCTCTTCTTCGCTAGATTTTCCAAGTTTAAGTTCGTATGCGACCAAGCCGCTAGACATTTGGGATGACATTCGTGAAGGATGAACATTTAATTTGGCGCCTTTACACAAGAATTTTATCTCGGGATGGTCGGCTCTTAACATGCCAAAGCATACGTAAAGGTCAGAGGCTGTATAAACTTTTTTTAAACCACTTTGCATCGTGAATGTGAGTGTCGGTTTTTTTCTGTCGCATTCGATTGTGGCCCTTTCTATGACGCCATGATTGTTTATTAAAATCTCTATAGTTTTCATGGTTGTTTCCTGAAAGGGTTGGGTATTGAGTAGCCCTTATAGCTACCATCATCATAGACGGGAGTGGCGCCCACGATGTCGTGATTTTTTATTCCTCCTGGGATTGCTATCTCAGCCTCACGCCGATGTGGTGACATCATGCCCAGTTCTTTATTTACATCGATGCCGCGAATGTTTTTCAGAACATATATATAGCCGTCGGCAAGACCGTAGCCTGTGGCAAACTTTTTTGCCTCTTTTTCGTTTGTCGTAGTGCTGACAAAATAACTGGGAGGGCTTCTGTTATCTGATGCATGCAGAAACAGATCTGTACTGTCTCCCAAGGGCTCAAATCCTGCCTCAAAAATTTCCCATGGTTCTCGGTCGTCACCACGGTATAAATAATAGTTCTCTTGTTTTGGATTTGGGGTTCCGGGCTCCCCCTCATCAACCCCCACCTTACCCGCCGGATCCACATCCCCAAACGACGGCTTCTTACACCCATCCCCTCCCGGACACTCACTCAACCCCAACGGATCAACCCAGCCCGTCGGATTGCGCGTGTATTGATACCCGTTTAACCCACCCGCCAACTTACTCGGGTCCGGTGTCAGGTACCGCCCGACATCCGGGTTGTAGTACCGGTGCCGGTTGTAATGCAGGCCGGTTTCGGCGTCGAAATACTGGCCTTGAAAGCGCAGCGGCTGATCGAGGACCTGGTGAGTGTCGCGGTTCAGGCGGGTGAGGCGGCCGTAGGCGGTGTATCGGGCGGCCCAGATGATGTCGCCGCTGTAGTCGGTGAGTTCTTGCGGTGTTCCGAGGTGGTCGAGTTGGTAGTAGAACGGGCAGGCTTGACGTGGGCCTTTGCCGTCGAGCATGGCCAGTGGACGGAAGGTGCCGGGTTCGTAGATGTAGCTTCGATGGTGATCCTGGCTGTGTTCGGCGACGAGGTGGTCGCCTTGCCAGAAGAACTCGGTGGTTTTGCCGTCGACGGATTTGCTGATACGGCGGCCGAAGGCGTCGTAGCGGTAAGTGGCTTGGCTGCCATTGGGCAGGGTGGCGCCGATCAACCGGTGCTGGCAGTCGTAGTGGTATTCGGTGACGAGTTTTTGCGCGGTGCCGCGACGCTCGCGGATCAGGTTGCCGAAGGCGTCGTAGTCGTAATGTCGATCGCCTTGTATCAGCAGGCGATTACCCAGCACCTTCGCAACGCCGGAACGATCCTGCATCAACAGATTGCCGGCCGGGTCGTGGGCGAAGCTTTCCGGTGATTGGTCTCGGGAATGGCGGACGCGGATCAGGCGGTCGAGCGAGTCGTATTGGTAGCTGCGCTGGCCGTGGCGGGTGTCGGCGATGTGGTCGAGATTGCCGTTGGTGTTGTAGGCATAGTCGCGACGGTACAGCGGATGTCGATGTTGGCTGACAGCATGGGCCTTCAGCCGGCTCTGGTCGTCGTAGGCGTATTCGCTGAGCAACAGACCCTGTTGGCGGTTTTGTTCGCGACCGAAGGCAAACTGGTGGGTGGTGAGTCGTGTGCCATTGAGGTCAATGGCCGTCAGCGCGCCACCCTTGGCGCGGTGATAATCGAGTTTGCTGTTGTCTGGCAGGCGCAGGTGATTGAGTCGGCCGCAGGCGTTGTAGCGATAACGCAATGTGCCCCAACTTTGATGCTCGGTGATCAGCCTGTCCTGGGCGTCGTATTCGAACTCCAGCGGATGGTCGTGGCCGTCATCGACACTGACCAGTCGGCCGAGGCGGTCATAGCGGTACTTGACCTTGACGCCATCGGGCAGGGTCTTGACCAACAGACGTCCAGCCGAGTCCCGCTGATAGCCGGTGATCAGCTGCGAGTCGTCATCACCGAACTCGGTTTTCTCCTGCAGGTGGCCGTTGAGATCGTAGCTGTAAGCGGTGCGGCGGCCGTCGAAGCCGGTTTCCTGTCGGATCAGGCCGTTGGGCGTGTAGTCCAGCCGATATTGTTCACCAGATTCGTTTTCGATTTCCGTGAGTCGTAACTGCGCGTTGTCGTAGCGATAACGCAGTTGTGTGCCATCGGGATTGATCCGGCGGCTGACCAGATGTAAATCGTCGGAGTACTCATAGCGAGTGACGCGGCCCAGTTCATCGCGCTCGGCGGTGATCTTGCCATAGGCGTTGTAACTGAAGGCGCGACTGGCGCCGGTGGGACGCGTCGTCTGAACCAGTCGCCCGACGGCATCCCATTGGTACTGGGTGAGCGCACCGTGCTCGTCCTGACGGGTCGTCTGTCGACCTAACGCATCGTAGGAAAAGCGCCGCTGACTACCGTCCGGCAAGGTCTCTTCGAGTAGTTGTCCCAGTCCGTTCCAGATGAAGACATGCCGGCTGTTGTCCGGGAAGCGGATCGACAGCAAACGCCCCTGAGCGTCGTGGTGGTAGTGAGTGACCTGGCCGTCCGGATCGGTGGCTTCGGTAACATCCCCCTGGGCATTGCGTTGATACTTCCACACCGCTTTGCCGCGATAGCGTGCATGCAGGAAACCATTGCGGTATTCGTAGGATGTTGGCTCGTCTTGCGGCGGAACCTGCGCGACCAACCGTCCGACTTCGTCGTAACGGTATTCAGTGATCGCCCCGAGCGGATCCTGTTCGGCTACCAACCGGCCATTGTCGTCGTAGGCCTTAAGGTGTTCGCCGCCATCCAGCTCGACCCGACGCACCAGCCGCGCCCGATCATCGTGGACATAAACCTCTTGGCTGCCATCGATGTTCTGGACGGTGACGCCGCCCTGGTCGTCCCAGACATAACGCGTGTCCATCTGGGAAAACGACGCCCAATGCCGCACGCATCGCGCGGCCTTGCCAGACCTTTCCCACTCCCAGAAGAAACTCGCGCCACCGGCCAGTTGCCGCTGCAGAATCACGTGCTGGTCGTCGTAATCGTAACGCTCGCTTTCACCGGCGGCATTGGTTGCTTCGATCAAGCGTTGGCGGGCGTCGTAGCGATAGAAAACCAGCGTCTGCTCTGTATGCCAGGCTTCACCCACGGTATCGGTGGGATGAAACGACTGATATTCAATGGCGACGAGGTGCCTGCGCTCGTAGCGCAACAGCAGGGAACGACCGGCGCCGTTATCGAGGCGTTGAATGCGATCCTGACGGTCGCGAGTGATGTGGAGGCGGTTGTTGTAGACGTCGCTGATCGCCGTCAAGCGACCCTCTCGAAAGTGATAGAACCGGCTCGTCTCGCCGGCCAACGCGAGAATCAACTCTTGCGACTCATTCCCAAGGTAAATCGCTGCCCGCGACAGGCTGTTATGAATCGCCGGACGCTCGACGCTTGGCAACGGAAAGGTGGTGCGACGGTTTTCATGGTCGATCCAGACGACCTGTTCATCGTCCAGCTCCAACCGCTGTGCCAGCGAATGGCTCCAGCCCCAGCCCAGTCCGCAATCGATTTTCGCCGCGCTGGTGCGGTACAACCGGGTAAAGGCAAACGGTAGCAGCCCGTCCAGCGAACCGTCGGTGAGGGTCAGCAGCTCTTCACCGGTGACCATCGACACCGGGCAGCCGTTGGTGCAGGTCCGTGCCGCGCAATCGGCGCTGTCGCCGTTGGGGTTTTTCGCCTGACTCGATGCATCGTCGTGAGGTTCGTGACGGCCCAGCCGGGTCATGGCGTTGGACTTGTCGCGAGCAATGGCGACTGGATTGTTCACCTGCACAACCGGTGAGTCGCCGGCGCTGATCTGTAGCGGAACCGTTGGTGCAGGTTTCAGCGGTGCATTTCGCGCACTGACCACGAGCGGTTTGAGCGCGCCAGCGTGGGCTGTCAGGTCAGATTTGGCCGTTAGTTCGGCCAGTCGCAAACTGGCCGCCGCCAACCACTGTCGCGCCTGCCGGGACTTGATCTTGTCCAGTACTTTGGCGCTCATGCCGAGCTTCAGGCCCGTAGGGCCGGTGAGGCGCACCAGCAGGAAACTGATCAATAGTTCTGTACGAATTTGCGCCACGACTTCAGCGATGTACTGCGGCGGCAACATCTTTATCCAACTGATGAAGGCGGCGAGATGGATGAACATCAATGGCTCATCGCTCAACATCAGCAACACATTGGCGATGGCTTCAGCCGAGGCATTCAGCAGCGTCTCGAGCTCGCCTTGGGTCAGGTACTCAAGGAGTTTTTCGCTATTGGTTTGCAGGTCGGCCACCAGGGCGTAGACCTGCTTCACGTCATCCCACAAACCCTGCAGCGAACGCTCAAGGCCGCGCCAGTCGGCCTGTTGCAGCAGGCCGTAGCGCTGAGTGAAGGTTGCCTCGGAGAAACCTGCCCATAAAGGCTCGAATTCGCTCGACCATTCATTGCGCAACCAACCTTCCAGCTCGCCGATCACGCCTTGATAGGAGGCATAGAGCGCTTTGACGTGATCAGCGCAAACATTGGGAAAGAAGGTGATGCGATAACGCTGGCCGCGCCAGCAGTCGGGGATTTCGAGGATGCCGCTGGGGCCGATGGTTTCGTGAACGGGCTCACCGAACGTCAGTTCACCATTACGCTGCGAGATAACCGGTTCGAGCATCACCGGCGTATCGCCGATCGGCACGAAACGCGCGGCCTCAAACATATGAACCAGGGTCAATGGACCGCTGGCAGGGCACATGGCGAGCGTTGAACTGACAGGGGTAGTGGAGTCCTTCGGTGCGCTGAGCCGGACTTCGTTGCCGACCTTGAACACCTGCTCGACATCCAGTGCCCCACCGGTCCAGAAGTTTTCCGCCCAGGCCTCGTAGTCGTTGAGGCAGAGTCGAAAATCACCGAGCAATGCTTCGATGTCCGGCTGCTCGGGGTTCATGGCGGCGACCACCAGCAAGCCGATGGCATTGTTCAAGGCCAGGACCTTGTCAGGTTCGAACATTCGCAGTCCCTCGCGCTGATTAATCTGGAGCGCAAGACTTTGCGGGGGATCAACGAGGAAAGAAGTCGGGAAAAGAGGTGTTTGGTGTAGGGGAAGTCGCTAAATCATCGTGGGCGTCCTCGACACAGTTTTTTGTGTCCGCCAGGCATTGCCCGTTGCTCTCTGCCAACCGCGCTCGCTATGCTGCTGAACCCTTTAATCCATCACGACCCCGGCGTGCCTTAGCCGCTCTTGGGATGTCATGAGAAAACGGATCAGATGCGATGAATGCACCCTTGGATGAGTTCGGCCCGATCAAGGCCGTGATATTCGACATGGACGGCTTGCTGCTGGACACCGAGGGTATTTACACCGAGGTCACGTCCATTATTGCCGGGCGTTATGGCCGGACCTTCGACTGGAGCGTCAAACAGAACATCATCGGTCGTGGTGCGGGTGATCTGGCGCGCTATGTGGTCGAGGCGCTGGACCTGCCAATTACAGCCGAAGAGTTTCTGGTGATCCGCGAACCGCTGATGCGCGAGCGTTTTCCGACGGCGCTGGCGATGCCTGGCGCAGAGGAGCTGGTTAGGCACTTGAAGGCCAACAACATTCCTATTGCGGTGGGCACCAGTTCTTCACGTCAGTCGTTCGGCCAGAAAACCACCTTGCACCGCGACTGGTTTGCGCTGTTCGACTTCATCGTCACCGCGGATGACCCGGAAGTGGGCGCGGCCAAACCGGCGCCGGATATCTTCCTGACGGCGGCGCGGCGCCTGGGTGTCGCGCCCGAGGATTGCCTGGTGTTCGAGGATTCGCCGTTCGGTGTCACGGCGGCGAAAGCGGCGGGGATGACAGCGATTGCGATCCCGGATGCGGCGATGGCCGACGAAAAGTACGCACACGCCGATGGCATTCTTCGTACGTTGAAGGCGTTCAAGCCCAGCGCATGTGGCCTGCCGGCACTTGAGTGGGCTTAACACCTATCTGATGTGGGGCTTCTGTGGCGAGGGGGCTTGCCCCCGTTGGGGCGCGAAGCACCCCTGAAACCAGTCAGAGCGGTCTTGAATTAGAAAGCGGTTACCTGTTTTACGACTGCTTCGCAGTCGGACGGGGGCAAGCCCCCTCGCCACAGAAGCCCGCTCCCACAGTGACCTGTATCAGGCGCCGAAACCACCGTCGATGGTCAGGCTGGCACCGGTGATGTAGCCGGCTTCGGGGCCAACAAGATAAGCGACGAAGCTGGCGATTTCTTCCACTCTTCCATAACGACCCACGGCCATCAGCGGGATCAGGCTTTCAGCGAAGTCGCCGCTGGCGGGGTTCATGTCGGTGTCGACCGGGCCTGGTTGCACGTTGTTGATGGTGATACCCCGTGGGCCGAGGTCGCGGGCCAGGCCTTTGGTCAAGCCGACCAGCGCCGATTTGCTCATGGCGTACGGGCCACCACCGGCGAAGGGCATGCGCTCGGCATTGGTGCTGCCAATGTTGATGATGCGACCGCCTTCGGTCATATGTTTGGCGGCTTCCTGAGTGGCGATGAACACACTGCGCACATTGATCGCCAGGGTCTGGTCGAAGTCTTCGAGTTTGAAGTCTTCCAGCGGTGCGATGGCCAGAACGCCTGCGTTGTTGACCAGGATGTCCAGGCGACCGAAGGCTTCGACGGTGACCTTAACGGCATTGCGAATCGCGACGGCATCGGCGCTGTCGGCCTTGATGGCCAGGGCTTTGCCACCGTCGCTGGTGATGCTGTTTTGCAACTCTTCGGCTTTGGCGGTCGAGCTGACGTAAGTGAAGGCGACGGTAGCGCCTTCGGCGGCCAGGCGTTTGACGATGGCAGCACCGATGCCGCGTGAACCGCCTTGAATCAGAGCTACTTTACCGCTGAGGTGTTGAGTGGTCATGTCGATCTCCAGAAATTCAAGGCGGGCTGCCTTGTTGTTGGAGTCGAGTATCGGCTTCGCACTACTTCGCGGGTAGACCGTCATTGCTATAGTCTGTGTAAACCAGAAGTTTATAGTGACGCTTATGGAAACCTTCAGCAGTATCGAATGCTTCGTGCGTAGCGCCGAGGTTGGCAGCTTCGCCGAAGCGGCGCGGCGCTTGAGCCTGACGCCGGCGGCGGTGGGCAAGAGCGTTGCCAAGCTGGAGGCGCGACTGGGTGTGCGGCTTTTCCAGCGCAGCACGCGCAGCTTGACGCTGACTGAGGCCGGTCAGCTGTTTCTCGGCGAAGTCAGCGCCAGCCTGCATACGATCCAGAATGCCGTGGCCAACCTGGCCAGCGCCGAAGGACGTCCCGCCGGCACATTGAAAGTCAGCATGGGCACAGTGTTCGGGCGTTTGTACATCGTGCCGTTGCTGGGCGAGTTTCTGCAGCGCTTTCCGGCGATCAACCCGGACTGGCATTTCGATAACCGCCAGGTCGACCTGATCGGCCAGGGATTCGATGCGGCGATTGGTGGTGGATTCGAACTGCCGCAGGGCGTAGTGGCGCGCAAACTGACGCCAGCCCATCGGGTATTGGTAGCTTCAGCCGAGTACTTGGCGAAGCACGAGGCGATCATCGAGCCCGACGACCTCAAACACCACGACGGCATCTTGATACGGTCGCCACAGACGGGGCGCGTGCGTTCCTGGCTGTTGACCAGTCGCACCCGGCAACACAGCCCGCTGACGCTCAAGGCGCGGATGACCATGAGCGATTCGGAAGCCGCCTGCGCCACGGCGGCTCAGGGGTTGGGTATTGCATTGGTGAGCATGCCGTTTGCCGTGGGTTATCTGAATGCGGGGACGTTGCAGCGGGTGTTGCCTGACTGGTACGTCGATGACGGCAACATCTCCATCTATTACGCCGAACACAAACTGCTACCGGGCAAGACCCGGGCGTTTGTCGATTTCATCATTGAGCAGTTTGCGGAGCAGGGGTTGGGGCAGCGGTTCAGTGCGCTTTGAGCCTGATTTAGAACCGAGGTGCGGCCTTCGCGAGCAAGCCCGCTCCCACAGGGTTTTGAGTCGTATAGTAATGATGTAAACGACACAAAACCTGTGGGAGCGAGGCTTGCCCGCGATGAACGATAACGCGGTTTTAGACTGTGATTTTTAAGCCTTGGATTTGCTGATGATGTTCCCGGCATGCAGCCCGCATTCTTTCTGCGTGGCTTCTTCCCACCACCAACGACCTTCGCGCTCATGCTGGTTCGGCAACACCGGACGGGTGCAAGGCTCGCAGCCGATGCTGATGAAACCGCGCTCATGCAGGCTGTTGTACGGCAGCTCCAGCATGCGAATGTAGCCCCAGATCTCTTCGCTGGTCATTTGTGCCAGCGGGTTGAATTTGTACAGAGTGCGTTCCGGGGTAGAAAACGCGGTATCGATTTCCAGTACCGCGACCGCACTGCGGGTGCCCGGGCTCTGGTCCCGACGCTGGCCGGTGGCCCAGGCGGTCACGCCCGAGAGCTTGCGACGCAACGGCTCGATCTTGCGGATGCCGCAGCACTCGCCATGGCCGTCCTTGTAGAAACTGAACAGGCCTTTTTCCTTCACGAAAGGTTCGAGCTTGGTGTAGTCCGGCGATACCACTTCGATATCGATCTTGTAGTGCTCACGCACCTGTTCGATGAAGCGGTAGGTCTCGGGGTGCAAGCGACCGGTGTCGAGGCTGAACACCTTGACGTTCTTGTTCAGCTTCCAGGCCATGTCCACCAGCACCACATCCTCGGCGCCGCTGAAAGATATCCACAGGTCATCGCCGAACTCGGCGAACGCGAGTTTCAGGATGTCCTGAGCGGATTTGTTGGCATAGGTCGTGGCGAGTTCCACGACATCGAACGATGGGCTCATCAGGGCGGCTTCCTACAGGTCGGTGGCGCTGGGCGCTCTATATGCGTCGATGGTAACAAAATCCTGCGGTGGCTGGTGCGCCCTCTGCGTTGCACAGAGGAGGGCGAGTCGCTAGAGTTCGGCAGTCCTTTTGCTCGCTCGACTCAATAAACAGTACAAAATGGGAGTGTCTTGTGGAAATTGCCTGTCTGGATCTTGAAGGTGTGCTGGTCCCGGAAATCTGGATCGCCTTTGCCGAAAAAACCGGGATCGACTCCCTCAGGGCCACCACTCGGGACATTCCCGACTACGACGTGTTGATGAAGCAGCGCTTGCGGATTCTCGACGAGCACGGCCTGAAGCTTTCCGACATTCAGGAAGTGATCGCCACGCTAAAGCCTCTGGAAGGCGCCAGCGAATTCGTCGACTGGCTGCGTGAGCGCTTTCAGGTGGTGATTCTGTCGGACACCTTTTACGAATTCTCCCAGCCGCTGATGCGTCAACTGGGCTTTCCGACCTTGCTTTGCCATCGTCTGATTACCGACGATGCCGGTCGGGTCACGGGCTATCAGTTGCGTCAGAAAGATCCCAAGCGGCAGTCGGTATTGGCGTTCAAGAGCCTCTACTACCGGGTGATCGCGGCGGGGGACTCCTACAACGATACGACGATGCTGGGCGAGGCGGACGCGGGGATTCTGTTCCATGCACCGGACAATGTGATTCGTGAGTTTCCACAGTTCCCGGCGGTGCACAGCTTTGCGGAGTTGAAGCAGGAGTTCATCAAGGCTTCGAATCGGGCGTTGAGTTTGTAAACACAACATTGTGGCGAGGGGGCTTGCCCCCGTTCGGCTGCGAAGCAGTCGTAAACCGGTGCATGCGGTCTATTTGAAAATTCGCGGTGTCGGGTTTTGGGGGCGCTTCGCACCCCAACGGGGGCAAGCCCCCTCGCCACAGAAGCCTGATATCAGAGGTTTTGCAGTGTATCGAGCAGCACCTTCACCTTGGTTATCGATTCCTGATATTCCGCCTGCCAGTCCGAATCCGCGACGATCCCGCCGCCACCCCAGCAGCACACCTGTCCATCCTTGACCAGTAAACTACGGATGGCGATGGAACTGTCCATCTCGCCGCGTACGTCCAGGTACAGCAATGAACCGCAATACAATCCACGACGGGTCGGTTCCAGCTCATCGATGATCTGCATGGCACGAATCTTCGGGGCGCCGGTAATCGAGCCGCCGGGGAAGCTGCCGGCAATCAAGTCCAGCGCATCCTTGTTAGCCGCCAGCTCGCCGGTAACGCTGCTCACCAGGTGATGCACGTTCGGATAGCTTTCCAGACTGAACAACTCCGGCACCCGCACCGAGCCGATGCGGCAGGTTCGGCCGAGGTCGTTGCGCAGCAAATCGACGATCATCAGGTTTTCCGCGCGGTCCTTGGGGCTGGCCAGCAGTTCGGCGGCGTTCGCCGCATCTTCAACTGCAGTCAGACCGCGGGGGCGTGTGCCTTTGATCGGGCGGGTTTCGACGTGGCGCTCACTGACTTTGACGAAACGCTCTGGCGACAGGCTCAGCACGGCGTCGCCGTCGGGCAAGCTCTGGAAACCGGAAAAAGGTGTCGGGCACGCCGCCCGCAGCGCGCAGTACGCGGCCCATGGATCGCCCTGGCATTGCGCACGAAAGCGCTGGGCGAAGTTGACCTGATAGCAGTCGCCGGCCTGAATGTACTGCTGAATGCGTTCGAAGGCTTGTCGATAGTCGTCGGCGCTCAGGTCGGCACTCATCGGGCCGTCGAGTTTGAAAGGCTCGGTTTTCTGAGGTGCAGGTTGCGTGAACAGTTCGAGCAGCCGCTGCCGCTCGCTGTCGATCAGCGCCGGGTGGAACACCAGTTGGCTGGTGGCCAAGTGGTGATCGCTGATCAGGGCCCAGTCGTACAGTCCAAAACGTGCGTCAGGCAATTGCAGGTCGTCCCGCGCCTGGCTCGGCAGGTTTTCCAGATGCCGGCCGAAGTCATAGCTCAGATAACCGATCAGGCCACCGGCGAAAGGCAGGTCGAAAGGAGCAGTGGCTTTACCGAGTCGCTTCAGAGTGTCGCGAAGGCGTTGCAGGAAATGGCTGCCGCTTTCATCCGGTAACACAGCCAGTTGTTCCAGCGGCCAGGCACTGAGCAGGTCATAACGCCCACGCTCGGCGCTCGGCCGGCCGCTGTCGAGCAGCACGGCACCGGGGGCATGACGAATCGCCGCGAAGTATTCGGCGGGGTTGGCGCGATAGGGCAGCGGATGTACGGAGCAGGTCAGCATGGGCGGGGCAGATCAGCCATCGAGGCGGGGGAGCGATTGTAGTCCTCTGCGGGATTTGCTCCTAGAGGGGATGTCGGGGATTGGTAGATTGGCGACAAGGTTGAGGGCTGTTGATCGTTCCCACGCTCCGCGTGGTAATGCCGCCACGGACGCTCTGCGTCCGCCTGTGACGCGGAGCGTCACGGGATGCATTCCCACGCGGAGCGTGGGAACGATCAGTGTAAGGGATCAGCCCTCAACCGCTGGAATATGCCCAAACATTTCCTGAACGAACTCAACCCGCTCCTGAACCGTCTCAACAACCCCACGAGCCTTCAATTCTTCCAGTCGCGCTTCGACCGCGTGGGTACGCAACGTCAACCCGCAGTCGTTGGCGATCTGAATGTTCAACCCGGGCCGGGCGTTAAGCTCAAGAATCAACGGCCCTTTCTCTTGGTCGAGCACCATGTCGACACCGATGTAACCCAACCCGCACAGCTCATAGCAGCCGGCCGCGAGCTTCATGAAACCGTCCCAGTAGGGCAGTTGCACGCCGTCCACGGCGTTGGTGGTGTCCGGGTGTTTGTTAATGATGTTGTTCAGCCAGGTACCGCGCAATGTCAGGCCGGTGGCCAGATCGACACCGACGCCGATGGCGCCCTGGTGCAGGTTGGCCTTGCCGCCGGACTGGCGAGTCGGCAGGCGCAACATGGCCATCACCGGATAGCCCATCAGCACGATGATGCGAATGTCCGGCACACCTTCATAGCTGATGCTTTTGAAGATCTGGTCCGGGGTCACGCGGTACTCGATCAGCGCGCGGTCGCGGTGACCGCCGAGCGAATACAGGCCGGTCAGGATGCTGGAAATCTGATGCTCGATTTCCTCGTGACTGATGATCTTGCCCGACACCGTGCGATAGCGGCCCTCGAAGCGGTCTGCGATCACCAGAATGCCGTCACCGCCGGCGCCCTGGGCCGGTTTGACCACGAAATCGGTACGCCCGCCGATGATCTCGCCGAGGTTGTCGATTTCTTTCTCGGTGGAGATCACGCCGTACAGCTCCGGCACATGAATGCCGGCGGCGATGGCGCGCTCCTTGGTGATGATCTTGTCATCGACGATCGGGTACAGGCTGCGCTTGTTGTACTTGAGCACGTAGTCTGCGTTGCGCCGATTGATCCCCATGATGCCCCGGGCCTCAAGGGCTTTCCAGGTCTTCCAGAGACCGAACATCAGGCGTCAACCTTCTTCAGGAAAGCCTTGAAACGCACCAGCTCGGTCAGGCGGTAACCGCGATAGCGACCCATGGCCAGCATGAAGCCCACCAGAATCAGCAGGATCGCCGGGAAGGTGAACACGAAGTACACCAGCTCAGGCACGCTCATGATCAGGTGCGCCAAAGAGGCGGCGAACAGGGTACCGATCGCCACTTTCATGGCATGGCCGCCCCCGCGCTCTTCCCAGGTGATCGACAGGCGTTCGATGGTCATGGTCAGAATCACCATCGGGAACAGCGCCACCGACAAGCCGCGTTCCAGGCCGAGTTTGTGGCTGAACAGGCTGATCGCCGCGATCAGCACCACCACGAAGGTCAGCACCACCGATAGCCTCGGCAGCATTTGCAGCTTCAAGTGTTCAAGGTAGGAGCGCAGCGACAGCCCCAGCGCCGTAATGATCGTAAACAGCACAATACCAAAGCCGAGTTGGGTTTCCCGGAAGGCGAGGGCGATCAGCACCGGGGTAAAGGTGCCGAGTGTCTGAATGCCGATCAGGTTGCGCAGAATCAGGATCACCAGCACGCCGATCGGGATCATCACCATGATCATGAACGTCTGCTGGGTTTGCAGCGGCAAGCCGTACAGCGAGTATTCGAGGAAGTTGGCGTCGGAGTTTTCGTCGGTCAGCTTGGCCAGGCGAATGGCGTTCATTTCGCTGTTGTTCAGGCTGAAGGTGACGGTGGCTTTTTTGCCGCCATCGACGGTGATCAGGTTTTCATCGCCGGTCCACCACTGCAAGCGGTCGGTGGGCAGGCCCTGTTCGCCGGTTTCCGGGTTGAAGTACAGCCAGTCGGTGCCGTTGAAGCTGCGCAACCAGAGTTCAGGCATCTGTGGTTGATCGGCCACCAGGCGGATGGTGTGGACCTTTTCGATCGGCACGTGGGCGATGGACAGTACCAGCTCGACGATTCTGGCTTTGTTCGCGGTGGACGGATCGCCGCCCAGCAGCAGTTTCACGTTGTCGTCGTTGAGGTTATTGACGCGCTTGATGGCTTCGCCGATGAAGGTTTCGACGTCGGCCGAGTGTTGGCGGATCGGCGCGAGCAGGGCTTCGGCGGCGATTTTTTCCGGGCCTTCGACGGCAATGCTGTCGCGGAAGGTCGGGCCTTTGACCTTGGATTTTTCGCCGCTGTAGCGTTTGGTCAGCACCAGTCGGTAATAAAGGGTCTGATTGCCTTTGGCCCGACGCGCCGACCAGGTGACTTTGCGGTTGCCATCGACACGGTTCACCGCCACGCCGTAATTATTGGAAATGAAACTCTCGTTGAGGCTCACGTAGTCGCGGCTCAGCGGTGGCACGAACATCTGAATCTTGATCGGGTCTTTGGCATTGGCGACGAACTCGACCTTGGCGTCGATGTTCCACAAGTCGTCGGTAGCGTCTTCGGTCACCGGAATTCCGAGCACGAAAATCTGATAGGCCGTAACTGAAATGCCCAGCACCACCAGGATGGCGATCAGCAGTTTCAGATGGAGGGTAAGAGCGCGCATTGGAATTACTCTGCGGTATGTGCGTCGGTGGCGCAGGCGGGTTTGCCAGCAGCGTATTTAAGACTGGGGTCGACCAGCGCATCGAAGCGTTTGAGCGCTTCGGAGCCGATCAGGAGCGGGTATTGGAAGGCACTGCGGTCGGTCAAGTTCACTTCGATGCTGCGTAAAGCCGAACCCATGCAGATATCCAGCTCGATGACCGGACGGGCGGTGTACTTTTTGCCTTCTTCCGGGTCGTAGTCACCGGCCCGGCGCTTGATCTTGCTGACACGGGCCAGCGGTCGTTCGATCGGGTGCGAATGCGCGGCGTCGATAGCCAGATAGAAGCGCACCCAGGATTCGCCATTGCGTTTGAAACGTTTGATGTCGCGGGCACTCAGCGAAGCGGTTTTCGCCCCGGTGTCGAGTTTGGCGGCGACTTCCAGATTGATGCCGTCCAGCGAAGCGTACTCATTGAGGCCGTACACAGTCTTTTCCCCTGCCGCGGCGAAACCTGGCAGGCCAAAAAGACAAAGGAATGTGGTGAAGGGCTTGAGTCTCATAAATCCTGGTGCGCAGCGGTCCGTTCTTCAATTCAAGGCCCTGGCATTGCTGCACAAGCTCCCTCGTATGCCTATCCGTTTTTTATGACAGGCAATGCAGATGACAAGCAAATGCGGGCGGCATTCTAGCACGGTGGGTTTATGGCGCCAGCGCTGGCCGACGGCTATAACTTGAGGTGTTGCTTCCTTATGGTGCAGGGTGGTTATTAGACGATTGTCGACAATATCGAATTATCCTTTGACGTGACCGGCCATATTCGCTAGTTTTTGCGGCATTGGTTTTCAAGGTGTCGACAATATGCTGGATCAACTCGATCCCCCGGTCACGATTCAGGACGACTCGGAAACACTTTCCGAAAACGTCTTCCGACGCATTCAGGCGGCCATCGTCAAAGGCGAGATCGCCCCGGGGAGCAAGATCTCCGAGCCGGAGCTGGCGCGCACCTACGGCATTAGCCGCGGGCCGCTGCGTGAGGCGATTCACCGTCTGGAAGGCCAGCGCCTGCTGGTTCGCGTGCCGCACGTCGGCGCGCGGGTGGTGTCGCTGAGCCACGCCGAACTGCTGGAACTCTACGAAATTCGCGAATCCCTGGAAGGCATGGCGTGCCGTCTGGCGGCTGAACGCATGACGGTCGAAGAAATCGACGAACTGCGCCGGGTGCTCGAAACCCACGAGCGCGATGCGGCGTTTCAGGCCGGTGTCGGTTACTACCAGCAGGAAGGCGATTTCGACTTTCATTACCGGATCATCCAGGGCAGCGGCAACCGCACCCTGACCCAGATGCTGTGCGGTGAGCTCTATCAGCTGGTGCGCATGTACCGCATCCAGTTTTCCACCACACCCAATCGGCCGCGCCAGGCGTTTGCCGAACACCACCGAATTCTCGATGCCATCGCCGACCGTGACGGTGAATTGGCCGAGTTGTTGATGCGCCGTCACATCGGCGCCTCCAAACGCAATATCGCCCGTCACTACCAGGACGGCGCCAACCCGACAGCCACTGAACGAGGTGAGTCATGAGTTCCAACAAGAGCACTCCAGGCCAGCGTTTCCGCGATGCGGTCGCCAGCGAACATCCGCTGCAAGTGGTCGGCACGATTAACGCCAACCACGCACTGCTGGCCAAGCGCGCCGGTTTCAAGGCTATTTACCTGTCGGGTGGCGGGGTAGCTGCCGGCTCCCTCGGCGTGCCGGACCTGGGGATTACCGGTCTGGATGACGTGCTGACCGACGTGCGTCGCATCACTGACGTCTGCGACTTGCCACTGTTGGTGGACGTGGACACCGGTTTCGGTTCTTCGGCGTTCAACGTCGCCCGTACCGTGAAGTCGATGATCAAGTTCGGCGCGGCGGCGATTCACATCGAAGACCAGGTCGGCGCCAAGCGCTGCGGTCACCGTCCTAATAAAGAGATCGTCTCGCAGCAGGAAATGGTCGACCGCATCAAAGCGGCCGTTGATGCCCGCACCGATGACAGCTTCGTGATCATGGCCCGCACTGATGCGCTGGCGGTGGAAGGTCTTGAATCTGCGCTGGATCGCGCCGCGGCGTGCATCGAGGCCGGTGCCGACATGGTGTTCCCGGAAGCGATCACCGAGCTTGAGATGTACAAGCTGTTTGCCAGCCGCGTGAAAGCGCCGATCCTGGCCAACATCACCGAATTCGGCGCGACACCGCTGTACACCACCGAGCAGCTTGCTGCCGTCGACGTGTCCCTTGTGCTGTATCCGTTGTCGGCGTTCCGTGCCATGAACAAAGCCGCGGAAAACGTCTACACCGCGATCCGCCGTGACGGCACGCAACAGAACGTGATCGACACCATGCAGACGCGTATGGAGCTTTACGATCGCATCGATTACCACACCTTCGAGCAGAAGCTCGATGCGTTGTTTGCAGCGAAGAAGTAAAGAACAAAAGATCAAAAGATCGCAGCCTCGTTTCACTCGACAGCTCCTACAGGGCTGTTGTCGAACGGGGTCAATGTAGGAGCTGTCGAGCGAAGCGAGGCTGCGATCTTTCGGCATCACAAAGAACCTGATGAAACACAATTTGCCGATTCCCTGACAAATTCAAGAAAAACTGGAGACAGCAATGGCCGAAGCAAAAGTACTCAGTGGCGCCGGGCTCCGTGGCCAGGTTGCCGGGCAAACCGCACTGTCCACCGTGGGCCAGTCGGGCGCAGGTCTGACCTATCGCGGCTACGACGTTCGCGAACTGGCGGCTGACGCACAATTCGAAGAAGTGGCTTACCTGCTGCTGTACGGCGAACTGCCGACCAAGGCACAACTCGCTGCCTATACCCAAAAACTGAGCAAGCTGCGTGACCTGCCGCAAGCGCTGAAAGAAGTGCTGGAACGCATCCCCGCCGACGCTCATCCGATGGACGTGATGCGCACCGGTTGCTCATTCCTGGGCAACATCGAGCCGGAGCAGGACTTCTCCGAACAGCACGACAAAACCGACCGCCTGTTGGCCGCGTTCCCGGCGATCATGTGCTACTGGTATCGCTTCAGCCACGACGGCAAACGCATCAATTGCGTGACCGACGAAGCCTGCATCGGCGGCCATTTCCTGCACCTGCTGCACGATAAGAAACCGAGCGAGTTGCACGTCAAGGTGATGAACGTTTCGCTGATCCTCTACGCCGAACACGAGTTCAACGCCTCGACCTTCACCGCCCGGGTGTGCGCCTCGACGCTGTCGGATCTGTATTCCTGCATCACGGCGGCCATCGGCTCCCTGCGCGGCCCGCTGCATGGCGGCGCCAACGAAGCGGCGATGGAAATGATCGAGCGCTTTTCGTCGCCGGAAGAGGCGATCAAAGGCACCCTCGGTATGCTTGAGCGCAAGGACAAGATCATGGGCTTCGGCCACGCGATCTATAAGGACAACGATCCGCGCAACGAGGTCATCAAGGCCTGGTCGAAAAAGCTCGCTGACGAAGTGGGTGACACGGTGCTGTTCCCGGTCTCCGAAGCCATCGACAAGACCATGTGGGAACAAAAGAAACTGTTCCCGAACGCCGACTTCTACCATGCGTCGACGTACCACTTCATGGGCATTCCGACCAAGTTGTTCACGCCAATCTTCGTCTGCTCGCGCCTGACCGGCTGGGCTGCACACGTGTTCGAACAACGCGCCAATAACCGCATCATCCGCCCGAGCGCCGAATACGTCGGCGTCGAACAGCGCAAGTTCGTGCCAATCGAACAACGCTGACCGGGGGGGCACTGACGCTGGCTACTGAAGAAACCGGAAACCCTGTGGGAGCGAGCCTGCTCGCGATGACGGACTGACATTCAATATCAATGTCGACTGATACACCGCTATCGCGAGCAGGCTCGCTCCCACAGTGGGTTGTGTTCACTTCGGGAGCAGTGCCAGGCGCCCACCTTTTGAAACCACCGTGACCGAGTCCTGACGATGAACACAAAATTCCGCAAACCGCTGCCCGGCAGCCATCTGGATTATTTCGACGTCCGTGCGGCGGTCGATGCCATTTCGCCTGGCGCCTATGACACCCTGCCGTACACCTCTCGCGTGCTGGCGGAAAACCTCGTGCGTCGCTGCGACCCGGCCACGCTCACTGAATCCCTGAAGCAATTCATCGAGCGCAAGCGCGACCTCGATTTCCCATGGTTCCCGGCCCGCGTGGTGTGCCACGACATTCTTGGCCAGACCGCCCTGGTGGACCTCGCCGGCCTGCGTGACGCCATCGCCCTGCAAGGCGGCGACCCGGCGCAAGTGAACCCGGTAGTGCCGACGCAGTTGATCGTCGACCATTCCCTGGCCGTTGAGCGCGGCGGCTTCGACCCGGAAGCGTTCGAGAAGAACCGCGCCATTGAAGACCGTCGCAACGAAGACCGTTTCCACTTCATCAACTGGACCAAAAAAGCCTTCAAGAACGTCGACGTGATCCCGCCGGGTAACGGGATCATGCACCAGATCAACCTGGAGAAAATGTCGCCGGTGATTCAGGTCCGCGATGGCGTGGCCTTCCCCGATACTTGCGTCGGCACCGACAGTCACACCCCGCACGTCGATGCGCTGGGCGTGATCGCCATTGGTGTTGGTGGTCTGGAAGCGGAAAGCGTGATGCTTGGTCGCGCATCGTGGATGCGTCTGCCGGAAAGCGTCGGCGTCGAATTGACGGGCAAGCTGCAACCGGGCATCACCGCCACCGACATGGTGCTGGCGCTGACCGAGTTCCTGCGTCAGCAAAAAGTCGTCGGCGCGTGGCTGGAGTTCTTCGGCGAAGGCGCCTCCGCGCTGACCCTGGGCGACCGTGCGACCATCTCCAACATGGCCCCGGAATACGGCGCCACCGCCGCGATGTTCTACATCGACCAGCAGACCATCGACTACCTCAAACTCACCGGCCGTGAAGACGAGCAAGTGCAGTTGGTCGAGAACTACGCCAAGACCACGGGCCTGTGGGCTGACAGCTTGAAGAATGCGCAGTACGAGCGCGGGCTGAGCTTCGACTTGTCCTCGGTGGTGCGCAACATGGCCGGCCCGAGCAACCCGCACGCCCGTGTCGCCACGTCCGATCTCGCGGCCCAAGGTATCTCCGGCCAGTGGGACGACGTGCCCGGCCAGATGCCGGATGGCGCGGTGATCATCGCCGCCATCACCAGTTGCACCAACACCAGCAACCCACGCAATGTCATTGCCGCCGGCCTGCTGGCGCGCAACGCCAACAAGCTCGGGCTGACCCGCAAGCCGTGGGTTAAATCCTCGCTGGCGCCGGGTTCGAAAACCGTGGCGCTGTACCTGGACGAAGCCGGCCTGACCACCGAACTGGAGCAACTCGGCTTCGGCGTCGTGGCGTTCGCTTGCACCACCTGCAACGGCATGTCCGGCGCACTTGACCCGGTGATTCAGCAAGAGATCATTGACCGCGATCTGTACGCCACCGCTGTGCTGTCAGGCAACCGCAACTTCGACGGCCGGATTCACCCGTACGCCAAGAACGCGTTCCTCGCTTCGCCGCCATTGGTGGTGGCTTACGCCATCGCCGGCACCATCCGTTTCGACATCGAAAAAGATGTGCTGGGCGTGGTCAATGGCAAGGAAATCCGCCTGAAAGACATCTGGCCGAGCGACGAAGAAATCGACGCGGTGGTCAAGGCCTCGGTGAAACCGGAGCAGTTCCGTCAGGTGTACATCCCGATGTTCGCGATCCACGAAGACACCGGTCCCAAGGTCACGCCGCTGTATGACTGGCGCGAAATGAGCACCTACATTCGTCGTCCGCCGTATTGGGAAGGCGCGCTGGCCGGCGCTCGTCCGCTCAAGGGTATGCGCCCGCTGGCGGTACTGCCGGACAACATCACCACCGATCACCTGTCGCCTTCCAACGCGATCATGCTCGACAGCGCCGCCGGTGAATACCTGGCGAAAATGGGCCTGCCGGAAGAAGACTTCAACTCCTACGCCACCCACCGCGGCGACCACTTGACTGCGCAGCGCGCGACGTTCGCCAACCCGAAACTGTTCAACGAAATGGTTCAGGAAAACGGCAAGGTCAAGCAGGGTTCCCTGGCGCGGGTCGAGCCGGAAGGCCAGGTCATGCGCATGTGGGAAGCCATCGAAACCTACATGGAGCGCAAGCAGCCGCTGATCATCATCGCCGGTGCCGACTACGGCCAGGGTTCGTCCCGCGACTGGGCAGCCAAAGGTGTGCGTCTGGCGGGTGTGGAAGCGATCGCCGCTGAAGGTTTCGAGCGCATCCACCGCACCAACCTGGTGGGCATGGGCGTGTTGCCGCTGGAGTTCCAGCCGGGCACCGACCGTCACACCCTGGCCATCGATGGCAGCGAAACCTACGACGTGATCGGCGACCGCACCCCGCGTGCGACGCTGACGCTGGTGATCAATCGCAAGAATGGCGAACGCGTCGAAGTGCCGGTGACCTGTCGCCTCGACACCGCTGAAGAAGTGTCGATCTACGAGGCCGGCGGCGTGTTGCAGCGTTTCGCTCAGGACTTCCTTGAAGAATCGGCGGTTGCCGTTTAACACGACGAGCCGCGCGGGGGGTTAAGCCCCGCGCTGGCCGATAAGGATCTATATGGCTCACACACCCCAGATCAAGATTCCTGCTACCTACATGCGCGGCGGCACTAGCAAAGGCGTGTTCTTCAGCCTGAAAGACCTGCCCGAAGCGGCACAAATCCCAGGGCCGGCTCGCGATGCGTTGTTGCTGCGCGTGATCGGTAGCCCCGACCCTTACGACAAGCAAATCGACGGCATGGGCGGTGCGACCTCCAGCACCAGCAAAACCGTAATCCTGTCGAAAAGCCTCAAGGCCGACCATGACGTCGATTACCTGTTCGGTCAGGTGTCCATCGACAAGCCTTTCGTTGATTGGAGCGGCAACTGCGGCAACCTCTCGGCTGCGGTCGGTTCGTTCGCCATCAGCAATGGCCTGGTGGACGCCAGCCGCATCCCGCATAACGGTGTGGCAGAGGTGCGCGTATGGCAGGCCAACATCGGCAAGACCATCATCGCCCATGTGCCGATCACCAACGGTGAAGTGCAGGAAACCGGCGATTTCGAACTCGACGGGGTGACCTTTCCGGCGGCCGAAGTGCAGCTCGAATTCATCGACCCGGCGGCGGAAGAAGAGGGTGAAGGGGGGTCGATGTTCCCCACCGGCAATCTGGTGGATGACCTCGAAGTGCCGGGCGTCGGTACGCTCAAGGCGACCCTGATCAACGCTGGCATCCCGACTATTTTCATCAATGCCGAAGACATCGGTTACACCGGTACCGAATTGCAGGGCGCGATCAACGGCGACCTGAAGGCCCTGGCGATGTTCGAAACCATCCGCGCTTACGGCGCGCTGCGCATGGGGCTGATTCAGCATCTGGACGAAGCGGCCAAGCGTCAGCACACACCGAAGGTGGCGTTCGTCGCCAAACCGGCGGATTACATTGCGTCCAGCGGCAAGGCGATTGCGGCAACCGACGTCGACCTGCTGGTGCGTGCGCTGTCCATGGGCAAACTGCACCACGCGATGATGGGCACGGCAGCGGTGGCCATCGGCACGGCAGCGGCGATTTCCGGCACGTTGGTCAACCTGGCGGCAGGCGGTATCGAACGCAACGCTGTGCGCTTCGGTCATCCCTCAGGCACCTTGCGCGTGGGGGCCGAGGCCAGCCAGGTTAACGGTGAATGGACTGTGAAAAAAGCCATCATGAGCCGCAGTGCGCGGGTGTTGATGGAAGGTTACGTCCGTGTGCCGGGGGATTCTTTCTAACCCCAATCCAGACATACGCACAAAACCCTGTGGGAGCGAGCCTGCTCGCGATGAGGCCATAACATTCAACATCTATGTTGCCAGTCGCACCGCCATCGCGAGCAGGCTCGCTCCCACAGTTGACTGCATTTCAATAACAAGAATGGCGTCACCAACTAAGATTGATCCTGAACCGAGGTCCCATCAGCGAACCACTGACCGAGTGAATCGAACATGAGCGCCAACGTCGACCTGAACAACCGCCCCGACTACGACACGGTCCTGCAGGACATCGCTGACTACGTCCTCAACTTCAAAATCGAATCTCCGGAAGCGCTGGATACCGCCCGCAACTGTCTGATGGACACCCTCGGCTGCGGTCTGCTGGCCCTGCGTTTTCCCGAATGCACCAAACACCTGGGCCCCATCGTCGAAGGCACGGTCGTTCCCTTCGGTGCTCGCGTGCCGGGCACCAGTTACCGTCTCGATCCGGTCAAAGCGGCGTGGGACATCGGTTGCATCGTTCGCTGGCTCGATTACAACGACACCTGGCTCGCCGCCGAATGGGGTCATCCGTCCGATAACCTCGGTGCCATTCTCGCGGTGGCTGACCACCTGTCGCAAAAACGCCTGGCCAATGGCGATGCACCGCTGACCATTCGTGTGGTGTTGGAAGTGATGATCATGGCGCATGAGATTCAAGGCGTGATTGCGCTGGAAAATTCCTTCAATCGTGTCGGTATCGATCACGTCATCCTGGTGAAAGTCGCCTCGACCGCTGTCGCCGCCAAGCTCATGGGCGCCAATCGCGAGCAACTGCTGTCGGCGTTGTCCCATGCCTTTGCCGACGGCCAGGCGCTGCGCACTTACCGGCATGCACCCAATGCCGGGTCGCGTAAATCCTGGGCAGCGGGGGATGCGTCCAGTCGTGGCGTGCGTCTGGCGGACATTGCGATGCGTGGGGAGATGGGTATTCCCGGTGTGCTGACCGCCAAACAATGGGGTTTCTACGACGTGTTGTTCAGCCACTCCAACAACGACCTGGCGCTCAAGCCTGAAGACAAACGTGCCTTCAGCTTCTCCCGGCCGTTCGGCAGCTACGTGATGGAAAACGTGCTGTTCAAGATCAGCTTTCCCGCCGAGTTTCACGCGCAAACTGCCTGCGAGGCCGCCGTCACCTTGCACCCCTTGGTCAGGAATCGCCTGCACGAAATCGACAAGATCGTCATCACCACCCACGAATCGGCGATCCGCATCATCTCCAAGGTCGGCCCGCTGGCCAACGCTGCGGACCGCGACCACTGCATCCAGTACATGATCGCCGTACCCTTGGTGTTCGGTAATCTGGTGGCCGAGCAATATGAAGACGATTTCCACGCCGTGCATCCGATCATCGACGTGCTGCGCGACAAAATGGTCATCGTCGAAGACCCGCGTTTCACCCGCGAATACCTGGAGCCGGATAAACGCTCCATCGCCAATGCGGTGCAGGTGTTCTTCAAGGACGGCTCCAGCACCGAGAACGTGGTGGTGGAATACCCGATCGGCCATCGCCGTCGCCGCATCGATGGTATTCCGTTGCTGGAAGACAAGTTCAAAGCCAATCTGGCTACGCGCTTCACGGCTCAGCGCAGTGCCGAGATTTTTGCGTTGTGCAAGGACCAGGCTGCGCTTGAAGCGACTCCGGTGAACCGGTTTGTGGATTTGTTTGTGATCTAGGAGATCGAGTTATCGTTCTTCGCGAGCAAGCCTGCTCCCACATTGGATCTTTGTCGTACACAAAATCTGTGTTCGCTGAAGATCAAATGTGGGAGCGGGCTTGCTCGCGAAGGCGGCCTGACAGGCGCGGAAGAACTACTTGAACCGCCGCTCCACACCTTTCTCCACCAGAATCTTCGCCGAAATCTCTTCCACGGAGAAATGCGTGGAATTGATGTGGGCAATGTTCTCGCGGCGAAACAGATTCTCCACCTCGCGCACTTCGAATTCGCACTGTGCGTAGCTCGAATAGCGGCTGTTGGGCTTGCGCTCATTGCGGATGGCTGTAAGCCGGTCCGGGTCAATGGTCAGGCCGAACAGCTTGTGATGATGGGCGCGCAGGGCGGTTGGCAGTTGCAGGCGCTCCATGTCGTCTTCGGTCAACGGGTAATTGGCCGCGCGGATGCCGAATTGCATGGCCATGTACAAACACGTCGGGGTTTTACCACAGCGCGACACACCCACTAGTATCAGGTCAGCTTTGTCGTAATAGTGGGTGCGGGCGCCATCGTCATTGTCGAGGGCGAAGTTCACCGCCTCGATGCGCTCCATGTAATTGGAGTTGCCGCCGATGGAGTGGGATTTGCCGACGGTGTAGGAAGAATGCTCGGTCAGTTCCTGTTCCAGTGGCGCCAGGAAGGTCGAGAAAATGTCGATCATGAAACCATTCGAGGTCGCGAGGATCTCACGAATGTCCTGATTGACAATGGTGTCGAAAATAATCGGACGAAAACCATCGTTTTCGGCGGCTTTGTTGATTTGTTGTACCATGGCCCGCGCTTTATCCGCGTTGTCGATGTAGGGCCGCGTGATTTTGCTGAAGGTAATGTTTTCGAACTGCGCCAACAGGCTTTGACCTAGGGTTTCGGCCGTAATGCCCGTGCCATCGGAGATAAAGAAAGCAGATCGTTTCATTTGCACCTTGGGCCTTAAGCTAGTAACGATTCTTGGATATAGTAGGCGCGATTTGTCGGCCGCCAGTGGCCAGCATTCTCACTTATTTTCCAGGTCCAGGCCATACAGCCGGCAAATGCTCCCCCGAGTCGCCGGCTTCTGAGCTTTTCCAACACAGTTAGTGGAGAGATCACCTTGGTAGAGTACGTAGTTTCCCTCGATAAGCTCGGCGTCCATGATGTAGAGCATGTGGGGGGCAAGAACGCATCCCTGGGCGAGATGATCAGTAACCTTGCAGGTGCCGGTGTATCGGTGCCCGGTGGCTTCGCCACGACAGCTCAGGCGTATCGTGATTTCCTGGAACTGAGCGGTCTGAACGATCAGATCCACGCAGCCCTCGACGCGCTGGATGTCGACGATGTCAACGCCCTGGCCAAAACCGGCGCCCAGATCCGTCAATGGATCATGGAAGCCGAATTCCCCGAGAAGCTCAACGCCGAGATCCGCACTGCGTTCGCCACGCTGTCGGCCGGCAACCCTGACATGGCCGTTGCCGTGCGCTCTTCCGCTACCGCCGAAGACTTGCCGGACGCTTCCTTTGCTGGCCAGCAGGAAACCTTCCTGAACATCCGTGGTGTCGAAAACGTTATTCGCGCCGCCAAAGAGGTGTTCGCTTCCTTGTTCAACGACCGTGCGATTTCCTACCGCGTCCACCAGGGCTTCGACCACAAGCTGGTTGCCCTGTCGGCCGGTGTGCAGCGCATGGTCCGCTCCGAAACCGGCACTGCCGGCGTGATGTTCACCCTCGATACCGAATCGGGCTTCCGTGACGTGGTGTTCATCACCGGCGCTTACGGCCTGGGTGAAACCGTCGTACAAGGCGCGGTGAACCCGGATGAATTCTATGTCCACAAAGGCACGCTGCAAGCCGGTCGTCCGGCCATCCTGCGTCGCAACCTGGGCAGCAAAGCCATCAAGATGATTTACGGCGAAGTGGCCACGGCTGGTAAATCGGTCAAGACCATCGACGTGGACAAGGCCGATCGTGCACGTTTCTGCCTGAGCGACGCCGAAGTCAGCGAGCTGGCCAAGCAAGCGATGATCATCGAGAAGCACTACAAGTGCCCGATGGACATCGAATGGGCCAAAGACGGCGACGACGGCAAGCTCTACATCGTGCAGGCCCGTCCGGAAACCGTGAAAAGCCGCACCCAGGCCAACGTCATGGAACGTTACCTGCTGAAAGAAACCGGCACTGTGCTGGTGGAAGGTCGCGCTATCGGCCAGCGCATCGGCGCCGGCAAGGTGCGGATCATCAAGGATGTGTCCGAGATGGACAAAGTCCAGCCGGGCGATGTTCTGGTTTCCGACATGACCGACCCGGACTGGGAACCGGTGATGAAGCGTGCCAGTGCCATCGTTACCAACCGTGGTGGTCGTACCTGCCACGCGGCGATCATCGCCCGTGAGCTGGGTATCCCGGCCGTGGTCGGTTGCGGCAACGCTACCCAGCTGTTGAAAGACGGCCAGGGCGTGACCGTTTCCTGCGCTGAAGGCGACACCGGTTACATCTTCGAAGGCGAACTGGGCTTCGACATCAAGAAAAACTCCGTGGATGCCATGCCGGATCTGCCGTTCAAGATCATGATGAACGTTGGTAACCCGGACCGCGCCTTCGACTTCGCGCAGCTGCCGAACGCCGGTGTGGGCCTGGCCCGTCTGGAATTCATCATCAACCGCATGATCGGCGTGCACCCCAAAGCGCTGTTGAACTACGACGGCCTGCCACAAGAAATCAAAGACAGCGTCGACAAGCGCATTGCCGGTTACAACGATCCTGTTGACTTCTATGTCGACAAACTGGTTGAAGGCATCAGCACCCTGGCCGCTGCGTTCACCCCGAAAAAGGTCATCGTGCGTCTGTCGGACTTCAAGTCCAACGAATACGCGAACCTGATCGGCGGCAAACTCTACGAGCCGGAAGAAGAAAACCCGATGCTGGGCTTCCGTGGCGCTTCGCGTTACATCAGCGAATCGTTCCGCGACTGCTTTGAGCTCGAGTGCCGCGCCCTCAAGCGCGTGCGCAACGAGATGGGCCTGACCAACGTTGAAATCATGGTGCCGTTCGTTCGTACCCTCGGCGAAGCCAGCCAAGTGATCGATCTGTTGGCCGAAAATGGCCTGGCTCGCGGCGAGAATGGTCTGCGCATCATCATGATGTGCGAGCTGCCGTCCAACGCGATCCTCGCTGAAGAATTCCTCGAGTTCTTCGACGGCTTCTCCATCGGTTCCAACGACCTGACCCAGCTGACCCTGGGCCTGGACCGTGACTCCGGGATCATCGCGCACCTGTTCGACGAGCGTAATCCTGCGGTCAAGAAGCTGCTGGCCAATGCTATTCAGGCCTGCAACAAGGCCGGCAAGTACATCGGCATTTGCGGTCAGGGTCCTTCGGACCACCCTGATCTGGCCAAATGGCTGATGGAGCAGGGCATCGAAAGCGTTTCGCTGAACCCCGATTCCGTGCTGGAAACCTGGTTCTTCCTGGCTGAAGGTCAAGCTCCGGCCTGATGGTGTGGACGGGCCGCTCTCTGTGGGAGCGAGCCGGCTCGCGATGGTCGTAAACGATAACGCGTACTTGCTGGATAAACGCGTTGTTCTGGCGTCCTTCGCGAGCAGGCTCGCTCCAACACTGGCCGGCTCTTTTAGATATTCAAGTAGGGCGGGCTCCTCTGGATGCCGCCCTTTTTTGTGCAAGAGCATTATGCAAAGCAGCAGCAACCTATTTCCTGTCGCCCTGATCAGCGCCGAGCGGCGCGGTGATCTGAGCGAAGACGTCTATCGTTTGAAACCCGGCAACAGCCCCGACGGCACCGTCGAACTGGCTGTGACACGCCTGGGTCTGGCCGATGAGCCGACGGTGCGTGGCGTGCCGGTGATTCTGTTGCACGGCAGCTTTTCCAATCGACGTTTCTGGTTCTCTCCCAAAGGTTTGGGGTTGGGGGCTTATCTGACGCGTCTGGGGTTCGATGTGTGGATTCCGGAAATGCGCGGTCATGGGCTGTCTCAGCGCAATCAGGACTATCGCAAAAACCGCGTCGCCGACTACGCGCGTTACGATTTGCCGGCCATTGGCGCATTCGTTCGCGAGCAAAGCGGCCAGGTCCCACACTGGATCGGTCACTCGCTGGGTGGCATTACGCTGGCGGCGGCGCTGGGTGGAGAATACATCGGCGAGCCTGTCGTCGCGTCTGCCGCGTTCTTCGGTACGCAGGTCAGCCGTACCTATTGGCCGTTGAAGTTTCCACCGGTGGAGTGGAGCGGGCGCTTCATCCTCAAGCGGTTTGCTCAACTGTCAGGTTCACGCCTCAAGCGCGGCCCGGAGGACGAGCCGATTGGCCTGGCCCTGGAAAGCATGCGCTGGTACGGGCTGTTCGGGCGTTTTGGCGATGCCGACAAGGACTGGTGGGCGGGTTTGGCCGAGATTCAGTTACCGGTGTTGGCCGTGAGTGCCGCGGGCGATCATCAGGACCCGACCTGGGCCTGCCGCAAGCTGTTCGATCAGGTCGGCTCCGAGCACAAGCAATTCATCACCCTTGGCCGCGAGCAAGGCTTTGGCGATAATTTCGGTCATGTGGAAATGCTTGTCAGCAAATCTGCGCAAACTGAAGTCTGGCCGTTGGTGGCGCGTTGGCTGGCAGATCAACAGACGCCTTTGCTGGGTGGAAAGCCGGATTTGGCCTCGGCCGTTTGAACCTGATGCTCTAACAAGGGCATTTCGCTCTGAACGGCTTGCGGCTAAGATATGACGCATTAAGCGGTTCTGGTCACTTTTGGTGACTGTTTCGCTCTGCGCGTTTGCGGCCGTTCAGCCTTGGCCCGCGTATGCTGCCTACTCGATTGTCTTCCTTCCTACAGGAGTTTCTCGATGAACCATTACCTCACGCCTGACCTGTGCGATGCCTATCCGGAGCTGGTGCAGGTGCTGGAACCGATGTTCAGCAATTTCGGTGGCCGTGATTCTTTCGGCGGCGAAATCGTGACCATCAAATGTTTCGAAGATAATTCGCTGGTCAAGGAGCAAGTAGCGCTCAAGGGTAACGGTAAAGTGCTGGTGGTCGACGGTGGCGGTTCCCTGCGCCGCGCGCTGTTGGGCGACCTGCTGGCCGAGAAAGCCGCCAGTAACGGTTGGGAAGGGCTGGTGATCTACGGTTGCATTCGCGACGTGGACATCATCGCGCAAACCGATCTGGGGGTTCAAGCCCTGGCCAGTCACCCGATGAAAACCGACCGGCGCGGTGTGGGTGAACTCAATATTGCCGTGACCTTCGCGGGTGTGACCTTCCACCCGGGTCACTATGTTTATGCGGATAACAACGGCGTGATCATTTCGCCAAGCCCGCTGAAGATGCCTGAATAAAGCGCGTTTCATTAAAGGGGTGAGGACGTTCGAGGAAGAAAACGCGCAGTGGGGGCTGGTGCATGCCCTGGTGCTGGACGGTAAAGGCGGTGCGCGTTCGATAGCCCGGACTGAACTCGATGACTTGCAGTTGCAGGCCCATGAAAGCCTGTGGCTGCACTGGGATCGCAGTCATCCGCAAACCCAGACCTGGCTGCGTAAATACAGCGGTCTGAGTGAATTTAGTTGCGACTTGTTGCTGGAAGAGAACACCCGGCCGCGCCTTTTGCCGCTGCCGGACGCCGAGCTGTTGCTGTTTTTGCGCGGGATCAACCTCAATCCAGGTGCCGAGCCGGAAGACATGGTCTCGGTGCGGATCTTCGGTTCGGCCCAGCGCGTGATCTCCCTGCGTCTGCGGCCGTTGCGCGCCACCGATGAGTTGCTGGTGCAACTGACCGAAGGCAAAGGGCCGAAAACCGCCTCCGAACTCATTCTTTATATGGCGCAATACCTGACTAACAAAGTGCAGGATCTGGTCAGCTGCCTCTCGGAAATCGTCGATGAGGAAGAAGAAAAGCTGGATACCGACGAACGGTATACACCTGAGCATGGGGCCGTTTTGCAGATCCGTCGCAGGGCGGCCGCACTGAAACGTTTTCTGGCACCGCAGCGGGATATTTTCGGTCAGCTGACGCGGATAAAACTACCGTGGTTCGTCGAAGACGATGGCGATTACTGGAACGAATTGAACAACAGCCTGACCCGTTATCTCGAGGAACTGGAATTGACCCGAGAGCGCGTGGGGCTGGTCCTGGAGGCCGAAGACCGGCGTCTGAGCGTGCGCATGAATCGCACGATGTACCGCTTCGGGATCATCACCGGGATCTTTTTGCCGATGAGTTTTCTGACCGGCCTTTTGGGCATCAACGTCGGCGGTATTCCGTTCTCCACCAGCCCTTATGGCTTCCTGATCGCCTGCTTGCTGGCAGGCTCGGTAGCGCTGGGGCAGTGGTGGCTATTCCGACGTTTGCGCTGGTTCTGATGATGAGTCATGTGACCCGACCAAATTTGACCGCGTCTTTCACAGATATCACGAGAGGTGCGTATGCACGATCCGTTTGAACAGTCTTTGCGTGACATGCTCAAAGCTTCGCCGTCCAGCCGTGACGACGATGCCTGCCTGGGCCGCGTGCTGAAAACCGCCAACCGCCAGGTCGGTGCCGGCGATCTGTTCAGCCTGCTGGGCCGCTGGTTGCCCGCGCTGATGATCGCCCTGAATAACGGATCGGCCCATATCTCGCCGGTTTCCCGTCTTCGTAAACCTACCGCTCGCACTGCTGATAAGGCTGATTGAATATGGAACTTGATCTCTGGACTCAGAGCCTCGTCACTGCAATGACTGCGTTATGGACCAAGGTTGCAAACTTCATTCCGAACCTGTTTGGCGCACTGGTTGTGCTGCTGCTGGGTTTTGTCGTGGCCAAACTGCTGGACACACTGCTCTCCAAATTGCTCGCCAAACTGGGCCTCGATCGCCTGATGGGCGGCACCGGGTTGACCAAATTGCTGTCCCGAGCAGGCCTTCAGGTGCCTATCTCGACGTTGATCGGTAAAATCGTGTATTGGTTTGTTCTGCTGATTTTTCTGGTTTCTGCCGCAGAATCTCTTGGACTTGAGCGAGTTTCGGCTACGCTGGACATGTTGGCGCTGTATTTGCCGAAAGTATTCGGTGCTGCGCTGGTACTGCTGGTGGGGGTCTTGCTGGCGCAACTGGCCAATGGGCTGGTGCGTGGCGCGGCTGAAGGCGTAGGGCTTGATTACGCCGCGGGTCTGGGGCGAATTGCCCAGGGCCTGGTGATCATCATCAGTATTTCGGTTGCGATCAGCCAGTTGGAGGTCAAGACTGACCTGCTCAACCATGTGATCGTGATCGTCTTGATTACCGTTGGTCTGGCGGTTGCGCTGGCCATGGGGTTGGGAAGCCGGGAAATTGCCGGTCAGATTCTTGCGGGAATCTATGTGCGTGAGTTGTATCAGGTTGGGCAACAAGTGCGAGTTGGCGAGGTCGAAGGTCAGATCGAAGAGATCGGCACGGTTAAAACCACCGTGCTGACCGATGAGGGTGAGCTAGTCTCTCTCTCGAATCGGATTCTCTTGGAGCAGCATGTGAGTAGCCGCTAACCCGGCAAATCCTGCTAATGTATGCCGCCGCAAAATGTCCTGAAGGACTGCGGCGGACATTGACCTGACTGTCGGCCAGACTTGTTTTGAATAAAGCTCAATCGCTCTCCACGCGCTACGACCCCCGCGAGCTCTCTGATGAGGAGTTGGTCGCGCGCTCGCATACCGAGCTGTTTCACGTAACGCGCGCTTATGAAGAACTGATGCGGCGTTACCAGCGAACATTATTTAACGTTTGTGCACGGTATCTTGGGAACGATCGTGATGCAGACGATGTCTGTCAGGAAGTGATGTTGAAGGTGCTGTACGGCCTGAAGAACTTCGAGGGGAAATCGAAGTTCAAGACATGGCTATATAGCATCACGTACAACGAGTGCATCACGCAGTATCGGAAAGAACGGCGAAAGCGTCGCTTGATGGACGCTTTGAGTCTGGACCCCCTCGAGGAAGCATCTGAAGAAAAGATGCCGAAACCCGAGGAAAAGGGCGGACTTGATCGCTGGCTGGTGTATGTGAACCCGATCGACCGAGAAATTCTGGTGCTACGATTTGTCGCAGAGCTGGAATTTCAGGAGATCGCAGACATAATGCACATGGGTTTGAGTGCAACAAAAATGCGTTACAAACGCGCTCTAGACAAATTGCGTGAGAAATTTGCAGGCATTGCTGAAACTTAGTTCGGCGCAAATATCTCTTACGTGTAGGCAAGTTCTGATAGACTTGCCGCCGAGTTGTCCCCCGGTTTGCGGGACTGCTTCACAATCACCAGATGGGGATTTAACGGATGAAACTGAAAAACACCTTGGGCTTGGCCATTGGTTCTCTTATTGCTGCCACTTCGTTCGGCGCTCTGGCACAAGGCCAAGGCGCAGTTGAAATCGAAGGCTTCGCTAAGAAAGAAATGTTCGATAGCGCTCGTGACTTCAAGAACAACGGCAACCTGTTCGGCGGTTCGATCGGTTACTTCCTGACCGACGACGTTGAACTGCGTCTGGCCTACGACGAAGTGCACAACGCACGTGCCGAAGATGGCCGTAACATCAAGGGCTCCAACACTGCTCTGGATGCTCTGTACCACTTCAACAACCCGGGCGACATGCTGCGTCCATACGTATCGGCTGGTTTCTCCGACCAGAGCATCGGTCAGAACGGTTCCGGTGGTCGTAACGGTTCCACCTTCGCCAACGTTGGCGGCGGTGCCAAGCTGTACTTCACCGACAACTTCTACGCCCGTGCTGGCGTTGAAGCTCAATACAACATCGACCAGGGCGACACCGAGTGGGCTCCAAGCGTCGGTATCGGTGTGAACTTCGGTGGCGGCTCCAAGCCTGCTGCTGCTCCAGTTCCAGCACCAGCTGAAGTCTGCGCTGACAGCGACAACGATGGCGTTTGCGACAACGTTGACAAGTGCCCGGACACCCCAGCCAACGTAACTGTTGACGCTGATGGCTGCCCAGCAGTTGCTGAAGTTGTTCGTGTTGAGCTGGACGTGAAGTTCGACTTCGACAAGTCGGTAGTCAAGCCTAACAGCTACGGCGACATCAAAAACCTGGCTGACTTCATGAAGCAGTACCCATCCACCACTACTACTGTTGAAGGTCACACTGACTCCGTCGGTCCTGACGCTTACAACCAGAAACTGTCCGAGCGTCGTGCAAACGCCGTTAAGCAAGTTCTGACCAACCAGTACGGTGTTGAATCGTCCCGCGTTCAGTCTGTTGGCTACGGCGAATCCCGCCCAGTTGCTGACAACAAAACTGAAGCTGGTCGCGCTGTAAACCGTCGCGTAGAAGCGCAGGTTGAAGCTAGCGCTAAGTAATTAGCTCGCAGCTCTGGAAAAGCCCGGCTTAGGCCGGGCTTTTCTTTGTCTGCGATTTGGGTTTCAGCGAGGTTTTGGCGGTGTTCCGAAAAGATCGCAGCCTGCGGCAGCTCCTACAGGGCTAAATGCCAAATCCATGTAGGAGCTGCCGCAGGCTGCGATCTTTTGATCCTTACAAGGATAAACACCGAGCCAATGCAGGAGCTGCCGCAGGTTGCGATCTTTTGATCTCATCGCAGGCCGCCACAGCACCGATCACGAGGATCGCCGGGCTTTTGAGCTGGAAGTCACAGGCATCGTTTTCCATGGCTGCCAAGTCGCTCCGACATTCCCGTTGATGCGGCAGGGAAGCATTTTCGATCATCGCCACAGGCGTATCGGCAGCCATTCCGCCGGCCAGCAGTTGCTCACGAATTTCACTGAGTTTCGCCACGCCCATATAAATCACCAGTGTTGTGCCCCCTTGTGCCAGGGCCTGCCAGTTCAGGCTGCTGTCATCCTGGGTGTGCGCGGTGACCAGTGTCACACCACGCGCGACACCCCTCAGCGTCAGCGGAATATCGCATTGGGTCGCACCGGCAAGGCCAGCGGTGATGCCATTGACCAGTTCAACCTCGACGCCACGCTCACGCAGCCACTGCGCTTCCTCACCGCCGCGCCCGAAGATGCACGGATCACCACCCTTGAGCCGCACCACGCATTTGCCGTGACGGGTATAACGCAACATCAGGCGATGAATGAAGGCTTGAGGCGTGGAGCGACAGCCACCGCGTTTACCCACAGGAATGATTCGCGCGTTCGGGCAATGCTCCAGCACCGCCTCATTGACCAGATCGTCGATCAGCACCACGTCCGCTTCGCGCAACGCTCGAACCGCCTTGAGGGTCAGCAATTCAGGGTCGCCAGGACCCGCACCCACCAGCCAGACTTTTGCGCTCATAGTGTTTTCCTCACGAGATGACGGCGACTGGCTGCGCGGTGGCGGCCAGCAAACGCTTGATTTCCGGGACGCAGGAGCCGCATTGCGTGCCACAACCCAGTTCTTGTTTCAAACCCTGCAAATCCAGGCCACGGCCAATGCCGGCACACACCGCGTTCTGGCTGACGTTCATGCAGTTGCACAGGGTTTTGGTGCCCGATGCCGGACCGCCAGCGCTGCCCGGTGGCGCACTCAAAGGCGCCAGCAGCCAACGGCGTAGCTGTTCGTCGGCGCGACCTTCGAGCCACAGACTTTGCAGCCAGTGTTGGGCCAGCGTTTCACCGGCCAGGCGAATCGCGGTGATCCGGCCGTTTTCGATGCGTACCCGTTTGCCGATCGAGCGCCGAGGATCGTCGTAGGCTAATACCGGGCCGTCGTTGAGCCCCAGGTATTGATCGATATCACGTAACAGCTGTGGCTCTGGCGCGGTGGCGCTGGCGGCGCGTATCAGCAGTGCAGGGCGTTCACGGCCGGTAAGACTGAGGCTTGCGTAGGAAAACGCCTCGCAGAGCGGTCGCAGCGTCTCTAAGTGCTGTTGAACATCACCCTCTATCAGGGCGAAAAGCTGCCAAGGCAATTGCACAGGCTCGAGTCGCACACCGCTGTGTTTGAGTTCCGGTTGTTTCGACAATGGGTCGAAGGCGGGAAGGGTGAGGGTATTCACGCCGCCCTTGAGAAAGCGGTCGCCCCAGTGCATCGGCATGAATGCCTGGCCCGGACGTACGCTGTCATCGCTGCTGACCGGGACGATCACCGAGCCCCGGCGACTTTTCAGATTGATCAGATCGCCCGGTTGCAGGCGATGCCGACGCAGTTCATCCGGGTGCAGGCTCAACACGGCTTCACTGACATGGCCGAATAGCTGCGCGGCGGTGCCGGTGCGGCTCATGCCGTGCCATTGATCGCGCAGGCGGCCGGTGATCAGGGTCAGCGGGAAGCGCGCATCGCGTTGTTCCTTGGCGGCGCGATACGGGTCGGTGATGAACTGTGCACGCCCGCTGGCGGTCGGGAAAACTCCGTCGAGATACAGCCGCGCCGTGCCTTCGCGGGCCCCGGCGGGGAAGGGCCATTGCTGCGGGCCGAGCTGGTCGATCAGCGCATGGCTGATTCCGGAGAGGTCGAGGTCGCGGCCGCGAGTCAGGTGTTTGTATTCGTCGAAGACCTGCGCCGGGGTTTCAAAGGCAAACAGGCTGGTGGCTCCAGGGCGCAGATGTTTTTCCAGGCGCTGTGCGAAATCCATGGTGATCGACCAGTCGGGCCGTGCTTCACCGGGTGCGCCGATAGCCTGACGGACGTGGGAAATGCGCCGTTCGGAGTTGGTGACCGTGCCGTCCTTTTCACCCCAACTGGCGGCGGGCAACAGCAGGTCGGCGAACGCGGCGGTTTCGGTGGTGCGAAAGGCTTCCTGCAACACCACGAACGGACAGGCTTGCAGTGCCTCGCGCACAGCGGTCTGGTCCGGCAGCGACTGTGCAGGGTTAGTGCAGGCGATCCACAGGGCTTTGATCTTGCCGCTGCGCATCTGCTCGAACAGTTCGATGGCCGTCAGTCCGGTGTTCGCGGGCAGTTGATCAACGCCCCAGTAGTCAGCCACTTGCGCGCGGTGTTCGGCATTGGCCGCTTCGCGATGGCCTGGCAGCAGGTTCGACAAACTGCCGGTTTCCCGGCCGCCCATGGCATTTGGCTGACCAGTCAGCGAGAAAGGTCCTGCACCGGGCCGGCCGATTTGCCCGGTAGCCAGGTGCAGGTTGATCAACGCGCTGTTCTTCGCGCTGCCGGCAGTGGACTGATTCAGCCCCATGCACCACAGCGACAGAAAGCTCGGCGAAGTGCCGACCCATTGCGCGCATTGATGCAGTTGCTCGACGCTGATGCCGCAGAGTTGCGACGCCATTGTCGGGGTGTAATCACGCACCAGGTTTTTCAGCTCGGCCAGGCCTTCGGTGTGGGCCTTGATGAAGTCGCGGTCGACCCAGTCTTCCCACAGCAACAGGTGCAAAATCCCATGGAATAAGGCGACATCGGTGCCAGGCAGAATCGCCAAATGCATGTCAGCCAAATCGCAGGTGTCGGTGCGCCGTGGGTCGATGACGATGACTTTCATCTGTGGGCGGCGGGATTTCGCTTCTTCCAGGCGACGAAACAGGACCGGGTGGGCGTAGGCCATGTTGCTGCCGACGATCATCACGCAGTCGCTCAATTCCAGGTCTTCGTAGTTGCAGGGCGGGGCGTCGGCGCCGAGGCTGCGCTTGTAGCCGACCACGGCTGAAGACATGCACAGCCGTGAATTACTGTCGATGTTGTTGGTGCCCACCAGCGCTCGCGCCAGTTTGTTGAAGGCGTAGTAATCCTCGGTCAGCAACTGCCCGGAGATATAGAACGCAACGCTGTCCGGGCCATGCTCGGCGATGGTTTCGGCGAAGACGTTGGCGGCGTGATCGAGGGCAGTGTCCCAGTCGGTGCGGCTGCGGGCCAGGCCTTTGCCCAAGCGCAGTTCCGGGTACAACGCCCGTGCCGTCAGGTCGCCAGTCAGGTGCAGGGTCGAACCTTTACTGCACAACTTGCCGAAGTTGGCCGGGTGTGCCGGATCGCCGCTGACGCCGAGGATGCGCTCGCCGTCGTGCTCGATCAGCACACCACAGCCGACCCCGCAGTAGCAGCAGGTGGAGGCGGTGATCTGGTTCATCAGCTTGCTTCCCGCAGGGCCAGCAGCACCCGGCCATTCTCGACCCGTGCCGAATGATGGTGGGCGCAGCCAATATCAGGGGCCTGGGCCTCGCCGGTTTCCAGGTCGATCTGCCAGTTGTGCAGCGGGCAGGCCACTCGTTTGCCATAGATCAAACCCTGGGACAGCGGCCCGCCCTTGTGCGGGCAGCGATCGTCGAGGGCGAAAACCTCATCGTCACTCGTACGAAAAATCGCGATGTCGCCTTTCGGGCCCGCGATGATCCGCGAGCCAAGGGTGTTGATCTCTTCCAGTGCGCAGATATCCAGCCAGTTCATGCCTGCACCTCCAGGTTCTTCACGGGAATGACCTCGAATTCTTTTTTCAGCAGCGGCTGTTCGAGGCGTTCCTTCCAGGGATCCTGCTCGAACGACAGGGAAAATTGCAGGCGATCATTCAATGCCTTGCGCCGTTCCGGGTCTTCCAGCACGGCTTTCTTGATGTGTTCCATACCGACCCGTTGCAGGTAGTGCACGGTGCGCTCAAGGTAGAAGGCTTCTTCGCGATACAGCTGCAGGAACGCGCCGTTGTACTCGCGCACTTCTTCGGCGGTTTTCAGTTTGACGAAGAATTCCGCGACTTCGGTTTTGATCCCGCCGTTGCCACCGATGTACATCTCCCAGCCGGAATCCACGCCGATAATTCCGACGTCTTTGATCCCCGCTTCCGAGCAGTTGCGTGGGCAACCGGAGACGGCCAGTTTCACTTTGTGCGGCGACCACATGTTGAACAGGTCGTGCTCAAGCTCGATGCCCAGTTGCGTGGAGTTCTGGGTGCCGAAGCGGCAGAACTCGCTGCCGACACAGGTTTTTACCGTGCGGATGGATTTGCCGTAGGCGTGACCGGACGGCATGTCCAGGTCTTTCCAGACGCCTGGCAGGTCCTGCTTTTTGATCCCCAGCAAGTCGATGCGCTGGCCGCCGGTGACCTTGACCATCGGCACGTTGTACTTGTCGGCCACGTCGGCAATGCGCCGCAGCTCTGAAGGATTGGTCACACCGCCCCACATCCGCGGGACTACAGAGTAAGTGCCGTCTTTCTGAATGTTGGCGTGGGCGCGTTCGTTGATCAGGCGCGATTGTGGATCGTCCTTGGCTTCGCCCGGCCAAGTGGAAATCAGGTAGTAGTTGAGCGCCGGACGGCACGTGGCGCAACCGTTCGGGGTGCGCCAGTTCAAGTAGCTCATAGTGCCGGCGATGGTCAGCAGGTGCTGGTCGCGGATGGCCTGGCGGATTTGCCCGTGATTGAGGTCACTGCAACCGCAGATGGCTTTCTCGCTTTTCGGCTTGACGTCCGCCGCACCGCCCACGGTGTTGATCAGGATCTGCTCGACGAGGCCGGCGCAGGAGCCGCAAGAACTGGCAGCTTTGGTATGTTTTTTCACGTCATCGACGCTGAACAGGCCGTGTTCCTGGATGGCCTTGACGATGGTGCCTTTGCACACGCCATTGCAGCCGCAGACTTCGGCGGTGTCGGCCATGCTCATGGCCTTGTCCTGGCCTTGATGTCCTACATCGCCAAGAGCGTTTTCGCCGAACATCAGGTGATCGCGGATCTCGCCGATGGCGTGGTTCTCACGGATCTGCCGGAAATACCAACCGCCATCTGCCGTATCGCCGTACAGACAGGCGCCGACCAGCACGTCATCCTTGATCACCAGTTTTTTGTAAACCCCGCCGATCGGGTCGGAGAGGGTGATGGTCTCGGTGCCTTCGCCGCCCATAAAGTCGCCGGCGGAAAACAAGTCGATGCCGGTGACTTTCAGTTTGGTCGACGTCACCGAACCCTTGTAGGTGGCGAAACCCAGCTGGGCGAGGTGGTTGGCGCAGACCTTGGCCTGTTCGAACAGCGGCGCGACCAGGCCGTAGGCGATGCCACGGTGGCTGGCGCATTCGCCGATGGCGTAGACCCGAGGGTCGTAGGTTTGCATCGTGTCGTTGACCAGAATCCCGCGATTGCACGGGATGCCGGATTTTTCCGCGAGTTCGGTGTTGGGACGAATACCAGCGGCCATCACCACCAGGTCGGCCGGGATGATGTCGCCGTTCTTGAACTCAACCGAGCCGACCCGGCCATTGCCGGCATCGTGCAGGGCCTGGGTCTGTTCGCACAGGCGGAAATGCAGGCCACGGGCTTCCAGGGCGGTTTGCAGGAGTTGGCCGCTGGTTTTGTCCAGTTGCCGCTCCAGCAGCCATTCGCCGATGTGCACCACGGTGACGTGCATGCCGCGCAGCATCAGGCCGTTGGCGGCTTCAAGGCCCAGCAGGCCGCCGCCGATGACCACGGCGTGCTTGTGGGTCTTGGCGGTGTCGATCATCGCCTGGGTGTCGGCAATGTCGCGGTAGCCGATCACGCCCTGCAAGGTGTTGCCGGGGATCGGCAGGATGAACGGGGTCGAACCGGTGGCAATCAGCAGGCGGTCGTATTCGGCCTCGGTGCCGTCTTCGGCGATGACCCGACGTTTGACCCGGTCGATCTCCACCACTTTACGGTTGAGCAGCAGCTTGATGTTGTTTTCCAGGTACCAGTCCAGATCGTTGAGCACGATCTCTTCGAAAGTCTGTTCGCCAGCCAGCACGGGCGACAGCAGGATGCGGTTGTAGTTGGTATGGGGTTCGGCGCCGAAGACCGTGATGTCGTACAGCTCATTACTCAGCTTGAGCAGTTCTTCCAGGGTACGTACCCCGGCCATGCCGTTGCCGATCATCACTAGTTTTAGTTTTTTCATCAGGTTCTCCGGGGAGCTCGGGCCTGCCTCATCAGGGCATTCAGGCCTTGCTCGACAAAATTTTGCGCAAACAAAAAAAGGCGTCCCGCTAGTTAACTAGCGAGGACGCCTTTGTCCTTGTCCCGTTCTCTCGGGCAGCGCAGCCTTCTACGTTGAAGGTTGGGCTTTATGTATGTTGGGAAAGGTAATGCAGTGGTTGTGCCAAGTCGCACAAATGCGGAATTTATGGGCTCTCACCGTGGGAGGAGGGTGTTTGCGTGCACCGGATCAATGCGCCATGCCCGGTTTTGAAGCAGAAAAGATCAAAAGATCGCAGGCTTCGCCAGCTCCTACAGGAGATCGTGGGCACCGGTAGGCGCTGGCGCAGGCTGCGATCTTTTGATCTTTTAACCATGAAACAACAAAAACAGCAGCACCAGATTCACCAGCAACGACACCAGTGCCAACGTCCGCCAGACTTTCAGCGGTTCGCGCTCCAGCAACGGTCTGGGGCGCACGCTCAAACTGCGACGTTCTCCCTGTTCCAGTAGCAATAACCATTCTTCCGCCGTTTCAAAGCGCTGATCCGGAGCTGCCGCCACCGCGCGCTCCAGACTTTGCGCAATCCAATCCGGCAGGTCGGGCCGGTAGCGACTGGCGCTGACAGGCACACCAAACCGAGGGCGCTGGAATGCTTCGATTTCGCCGTAGGGATAATGCCCGGTCAGCAGGTAATACAAGGTCACGCCGACCGCATACAAATCCTGCTGTGGTGTAGGAGGATCACCTCGAAAAGCTTCCGGCGCGATATAGCTGGGTGTTCCGGGTAGTGCGCAGGCTTGATCTTCGGACAGCCCGGGGCAGTAGGCGAGGCCGAAATCCAGCAGGCGCAGCTCACCGTCGTCCCCCAGCAGCAGGTTCTCCGGTTTGATATCGCGATGCAGAATTTGCCGTCGATGCAATATGCCGATGGCCCGCAGCAGGCGTTCGGCCAGGTCCAGCCATTGAGCCAATGGCAGCGTTGCGACACGCTCATGCAGCTCAGCCAAGGTCGACCCGGAATATTCCCGCATCACGTAGTACAAATGCTGACGCTGACTGGCGGCATGGACTTCAGGGAAGTGCCGCCCGGCCACACGCTTGAGAAACCATTCCTCCGACAACAACGCCTGCCCGGCCTGGTGATCGTCACGGAGCGCACTGGGCAAGGTTTTCAGCAGCCAGGGCTGTTGTTGTGCGTCGCGCACCCGGTAGAGCAGCGATTGTTGGCTCTGGCCGAGGATCCCTTCGACCTGCCAGCCTTCGAAAGTCTGGCCCGGTTTCAGCGCAGGCGGGAGCGGCCATTGCTGCAGATGAATCAGCGCGTCGCCAATGCTGGTTTCACCGAGGGCATCGACCCGCACCAACAGGGCGCTGGCGTTGTCCTGACTGCCGGCCAGATGTGCAGCATTGACCAGGGTCTGCGCGGCACTGTTCAGGTCGGGTTGATCGCGCAGAATCGCCGCAATGGCCGTGTCGCCCAGCACGGCCCAGATGCCGTCGCTGAGCAGCACGAAACTCTCGTTCAGGCGCAGTTCACCATCGAGAAAGTCCAGCACCAGGTGTTGATCCAGCCCAAGGGCCCGTTTGAGCACATGCTGCATGCCCGGCTGGTCCCAGACGTGATCCTCACTCACCCGTTGCAGTGTGTCGGCGTGCCAGCGATAAACCCGGCAATCGCCGACATGCGCCAGGGTGAAACGCCGGCCGCGCATCACCAAGGCACTGACGGTAGTCAGCAGCGGTTGCCCGCCGCCGTTCGCCTGCAACCAGCGGTTTTGCGCCAGTAGCAGACGGTCCAATGCCTGGGCGACGCCCCAGGTTTCCGGGGTGGCGTAGTAGTCCAGCGCCAAGGCCTGCAAGGTCGAACGGGCTGCGAGCCCGCCATCGGCACATTGGCTGACACCGTCGGCGATGGCGAACAGGTAACCCTTGCTTGCCGCCAGCGCCGGGGCCGGAGTGACCAGGCGCACAGCGTCCTGGTTCTCCTCGCGGGGGCCGATGGCGCTGTGTTCGGCGAAGCTCAGTTGCAGGCTCATTCAGTCCTCACACCCGTGCTGCGGTAACGGCTGCCGAACCCCAAGTGGTTCTCCAGCGACGTTTCACACCATGCAGACCAAACCAGGCGAGTACGCCGAGGCTGGCGAACAACCACAAGGCCATTTGATAGCTGCCGGTGCTTTGCTTGATCGCGCCCATGCCGGCCGCCAGTGCGAAGCCACCGATGCCGCCGGCCATGCCAATCAGGCCGGTCATCACACCGATCTCCCGACGAAAACGCTGCGGGACCAACTGGAATACCGCACCGTTTCCTGCACCCAAACCGAGCATAGTGCAGACGAAAAGCGCCAACGCGGCGTAGGAGCTCGGCAGATTGAAACCTACCGTTGCAATGCAGATCGCTGCCACGGTGTACATCGCCAGCAGGGTGCGAATCCCGCCGAAGCGATCCGCCAGCGCGCCACCCAACGGACGCATCAGGCTGCCACCGAACACACAAGCAGCAGTGTAGTAGCCGGCAGTCACCGGGCTCAGGCCGTACTGGTCGTTGAAGTAGCCGGGCAGGGCGCTGGCCAGACCGATGAAACCGCCGAAGGTTACGCTGTAGAAAAACATGAACCACCAGCTGTCGCGATCACCCAGGGCCTTGAAATAGTCAGACACGGACTTGGCTTTCGGGCGCTCGGGTGCATTTTTGGCCAGCCAGGTGAAGACGATCAGGGTCAGGATCAGCGGGATCAGGGCGAATCCGAACACGTTGCTCCAGCCAAATGCGGCGGCCAGCACCGGAGCGATCAAGGCGGCCAGCACGGTGCCCGAGTTACCGGCACCGGCGATGCCCATGGCTTTGCCTTGGTGCTGCGGCGGATACCATTGCGAGGCCAACGGCAGGGCGACGGCGAAGGACGCACCGGCCATGCCGAGGAACAGACCCAGCAACAGCGCTTGCTCGTAACTGTGGATGCCGACTTTCCAGGCGACGAACAGGGCGCAGATGACGATCACCTGGCCGATTATCCCGGCGGTTTTTGGCGAAAGGCGATCAGCCAGCAGGCCCATCGCAAAGCGCAATACGGCCCCGGCCAGAATCGGCGTGGCCACCACCAGCCCGCGCTGTTGGGTGGTCAGGTGCAGATCAGCGGCGATCTGCACCGCCAGAGGGCCGAGCAGGTACCAGACCATGAAGCTCAGATCGAAATAGAGGAAGGCTGCGAACAGTGTCGGGGTATGGCCGGATTTCCAGAAGCTTGAATTCATCGCGCACCTCAGCTGTCAGGCGTATCAAGAAGGAGTCATGAGCTTGCGGGTGGGGCGCCGCTACGGCCGCACCACCGGCCCCGGTCTCTGGGGCCAAAACGAAAAAACGCCGCTACCCGATCCGCCAGGGGGCGAATGAGGTGAGCGACGTCTTCGTCGTAGGTGGGGCAACCGCCGTTGGTTACCTTGCGGTGATTACCTAGCGAGATCTGTGCCAACTGTTTGAGACCGAGTTGCGGCCAATCGCGAGCAGGCCCTGACAGGCACCGCAATACCTCAGCCAAGCAGTTCACTCATGGCAATAATCTGCTCCGCCACCTGTATCAGCTTCTGCTGGCGGCTCATGGCTTGGCGGCGCATCAGGGTGTAGGCCTCTTCTTCGTTGCAGTCCTTCATCTTCATCAGCAGCCCCTTGGCCAGCTCGATGCGCTTGCGCTCGGCCAGTTGCTGGTCGCGAGCGTGCAGTTGCGCGCGCAGGGCCTGGTCGCTTTCAAAGCGCGCCATGGCCACGTCGAGAATCGGCTGCAAGCGTTGTGCGTGAATGCCTTCGACGATGTAGGCACTGACGCCGGACTTGATTGCGCGGCGCATCACGTCGGGGTCGTGCTCGTCGGTGAACATCACAATCGGCCGTGGTTGGTCACGGGTCACCAGCACCACTTGCTCCATCACATCGCGGCTCGGTGACTCGGTATCGATCAGGATCACGTCCGGACGCACCGTTTCGACGCGCGCGGGCAGGTCAATGGTCAGGCCGGACTCGTCGATGACCTCGAACCCGGCTTCGGTCAGAGCCGCCTTCAGGCGCCCGACTTTTTTCGCTGTGTCATTGATCAGCAGGATACGCAACATATTCGCAGGCTCCTGTCAGCGGCTGGCGAGAAGGGGAGCGCTGTCGCTCATGGCGTGCAGCGTGAAGCTGCGGGCATAGCCGGCCGGGTCCGAGCCGTCCCAGACTTTGCCGTCGATCAATTGACTGTTGCGCATTTCCTGGCTCCGGGCGGGCACGCCGACAGCGGTGGCGGCCTCACGGTATAAGTCTAGTTGCTGGACCTGACGGGCCACGCCGAGGTAATCCGGGTCGTCACGCAACAACCCCCAGCGACGGAACTGGGTCATGAACCACATACCGTCGGACAAATACGGAAAATTGACCTCGCCACCAACGTGAAAACGCATGGCGTGCGGGTCTTGCCAGCGATTACCCAGGCCGTCGGCGTAGTCACCGAGCAACCGTGGTTCGATGCAGTCGAGCGGAGCATCCAGATACTCAGGCGCACTCAACAGTTGCGCGGTGCTGCGGCGATTTTCGTGGCTGGCTTCGATGAATCGGCTGGCTTCGAGGATCGCCATCACCAATGCCCGTGCGGTGTTGGGGTATTGCTCGACAAAGGCGCGGGTGCAGCCGAGGACTTTTTCCGGGTGATCGGGCCACAGGGTCTGGCTGGTGGCCATCGTAAACCCGAGATTCTGCTGCACCGCACTGGCCGCCCACGGCTCGCCGACGCAGAAACCGTCGATGCGCCCGGCTTGCAGGTGCGCGACCATTTGCGGCGGCGGTACCACCACACTGTCGACATCCTGCAACGGATGAATGCCCTGGCTCGCGAGCCAGTAATACAGCCACATGGCGTGGGTGCCCGTGGGAAAAGTCTGAGCGAAGGTCAGTTTTGGGCGACTTTGGTGCACGTGCCGGTCCAGTGCTTCAGGACTGGTCACGCCCAAGGCCTGCAAGCCGTGGGAAAGGTTGATGCTTTGGCCGTTCTGGTTCAGGCCCATGAGCACGGCCATGTCGGTGGAGGCTACGCCGCCGATGCCCAGGTGCACGGCGTAGATCAGGCCGTACAGGCTGTGGGCGGCGTCGAGTTCGCCGCTGACCAGTTTGTCTCGCAGGTTGGCCCAGGACGACTGGCGCTTGAGGTTCAGGGTAAGGCCGTAGGGTTGGGCGAAGCCCTGGGTGGCGGCGACCACCACTGAGGCGCAGTCGCTCAGGGCCATGAAGCCGAGGTTGATTTCAGTCTTTTCCGGGGCATCGCTGCCGTTGACCCAGGCCAGTGGGCCGGCTGATGGTTCGTTCATCGATTTCGCACCTTCCAAAAAAAAGCGTCGTCCCAAGGCCTTTGCGTGGGCAAAGCCGGGTGACGACGCCATTGTCCTTCCACTCATCCCGCCGTTGGCATGAGTGCTGATGCCTGTGATTGGTGCAAGGCATATGCCATCGCCGGCTGATTTTGTTGCGCGCCTCGCCTGTGGACCCGATGCACGGCTATAATCGCCGCCTCTCATCGCCAACCGAGTCAAGCCTGCCCATGTACACCCTGGCCCGTCAGCTGCTGTTCAAACTTTCCCCGGAAACCTCCCACGATCTGTCCCTGGACCTGATCGGCGCGGGCGGGCGTTTGGGCCTTAACGGCTTGCTGTGCAAGGCACCGGCGAAACTGCCGGTAACGGTCATGGGCCTGGAGTTCCCGAACCCGGTGGGTTTGGCGGCCGGTCTGGACAAGAACGGCGCGGCGATCGATGGTTTTGCCCAATTGGGTTTCGGTTTCGTCGAAATCGGCACCATCACGCCGCGTCCGCAACCGGGTAATCCGAAACCGCGGATTTTCCGCTTGCCGGACGCCGAGGCGATCATCAACCGCATGGGTTTCAATAACCTCGGCGTCGATCACTTGCTCGCTCGCGTCGCGGCGGCCAAGTACAAGGGCGTACTGGGCATCAACATCGGCAAGAATTTCGATACGCCGGTTGAGCGTGCGGTCGATGACTACCTGATCTGCCTGGACAAGGTCTATGCCCACGCCAGCTACGTGACGGTCAACGTCAGTTCGCCGAACACCCCGGGCCTGCGCAGCCTGCAATTCGGTGATTCGCTCAAGCAATTGCTCGCCGACCTGGCCACCCGCCGGGCGGAGCTGGCCCTGCGCCACGGCAAGCATGTACCGCTGGCGATCAAGATCGCGCCGGACATGACTGATGAAGAAACCATTCAAGTCGCTCAAGCGTTGATCGAAACCGGGATGGACGCGGTGATTGCCACCAACACCACCCTGAGCCGCGTTGGCGTCGAAGGCATGGAGCATGGTGACGAGGCGGGCGGGTTGTCCGGCGCGCCGGTTCGCGACAAGAGCACTCACACCGTTAAAGTGCTGGCGGCGGAATTGGCCGGTCGTCTGCCGATCATCGCCGTAGGCGGCATCACTGAAGGCAAGCACGCGGCTGAGAAAATTGCCGCGGGTGCGAGCCTGGTGCAGATTTACTCTGGCTTTATCTATAAAGGCCCGGCGCTGATTCGTGAATCGGTGGATGCCATCGCCGCGCTGCGCTAAATCCCTGGGTAGGAGACTTGTGGCGAGGGCTTTTGTGGCGAGGGGGCTTGCCCCCGTTCGGCTGCGAAGCAGTCGTAAACCCTGTGTCCGTGTTCTCGCTGATTCACCGCGTCGTCTGGTTTTGGGGCCGCTTCGCAGCCCAACGGGGGCAAGCCCCCTCGCCACAATTGTTTCTTCGCTGAATTTGGATCAGGCATAAAAAAGGGCTCCTCGAAGGAGCCCCTGGGCCGAAGCCCGCCGTCCGGATGGGACGTGCGTGGTTAAGTCATTACGTAATCAGATTGTCGTGTCGGAGTGTGTGCCCTGTATTAGCCGACGGCGTGAAGTTCGTTGAGTCTGTGGATTCCCGCAGTGCCGGTCATACCGTCCCAGTTGTCGCCGCGTCCTTCTCGCCAGCCATTGATCCAGGCTTGGCGTACCGACGGTAGAGTAAAAGGGCAAAGCTCACGGGATTTACCACCAACGCCATATTGATATCCGCGCAAAAATGCTCTTTCCAACGGATCACGCTTAAGTCTTCTCATAGGGTGTTGCCCTCACTTGTTGACTGTATTTATCGCGTCGACCTCAATCGAGGTCAGGCAGAAAAATTCTGCCGTTGGTGGCTCGCTGCCGGCGTCGCGAGCCAAGGTGTTGACGCCGTTGCGACGTCAACCTGAGTTGAGTTCTAACCAATGCGTCACATCGAGGGAATGATCGTTTTGTCATAAGAACGTAACCATAAAGATGCTATGGCCATAAGTAACACGATATTTGTCCCGTGTTTGTTGGCCAAACCCCGGTATGATCGGCCCTGCGCGGGATGAGAGGGTTGAGGCCTTTAACGAGAATGACACCCGTTCACTTGGGGACTATTCGACGAAGGGTCGACTTATGACATTTTGTTGCATCAACTTTTTTATCTGCCCTGGCATCTAAGCTCTTTTAACCCGAGCAGTCAGGGTGGGACGGCACACCTTCGTGCCACGCGGGCGTTCTGTTAGAAAAACGCCTGATTGAAAACCGGATCGGCAATGCGTTGCCGGTTCACTTAGCTAAAGGCTCTGGAATTACCATGTCCGATCGTTTCGAACTCTTCCTCACTTGCCCCAAAGGCCTTGAAGGCCTGCTCATCGAGGAAGCCGTCGGGCTTGGCCTTGAGGACGCACGTGAGCACACCTCGGCTGTGCGCGGCATGGCCACCATGGAAACCGCCTATCGCCTGTGCCTGTGGTCGCGTCTGGCGAACCGGGTGCTGCTGGTGCTCAAGCGCTTCCCGATGAAGGACGCCGAAGACCTCTACCACGGCGTGCTGGATATCGAGTGGCAAGACCACATGCTCAACGATGGCACCCTGGCCGTCGAATTCAGCGGTCACGGTTCGGGCATTGATAACACGCACTTCGGCGCCTTGAAGGTCAAGGATGCGATCGTCGATAAACTGCGCACCCCCCAGGGCGATCGTCCGTCCATCGACAAGCTCAACCCGGACCTGCGCATTCACCTGCGCCTGGACCGTGGCGAAGCGATTTTGTCTCTCGACCTTTCCGGCCATAGCTTGCACCAGCGCGGTTACCGCTTGCAGCAGGGCGCGGCGCCGCTGAAGGAAAACCTCGCGGCGGCGATTCTGATCCGTTCCGGCTGGCCACGGATTGCCGCCGATGGTGGCGCACTGGCTGACCCGATGTGCGGTGTCGGTACGTTCCTGGTCGAAGCCGCGATGATCGCCGCCGACATGGCGCCGAACCTGCGTCGTGAGCAGTGGGGCTTCACCGCCTGGCTCGGTCATGTGCCGGCGCTGTGGAAAAAACTTCACGAAGAAGCCACCGAACGCGCCGCAGCTGGCCTGGCCAGGTCACCGCTGTGGATTCGCGGTTACGAAGCTGACCCGCGCCTGATTCAACCGGGCCGCAATAACGTCGAACGTGCCGGCCTGAGCGAGTGGATCAAGATCTACCAGGGCGAAGTCGCGACGTTCGAGCCGCGGCCGGACCAGAACCAGAAAGGCCTGGTGATCTGCAACCCTCCGTACGGCGAGCGTCTGGGCGATGAGGCGAGCCTGCTCTACCTCTACCAGAACCTCGGCGAACGTCTGCGTCAGGCATGCTTGAACTGGGAAGCGGCGGTGTTCACCGGCGCTCCGGACCTGGGCAAGCGCATGGGCATCCGCAGCCACAAGCAGTACTCGTTCTGGAACGGCGCCTTGCCGTGCAAATTGCTGCTGATCAAGGTCACGCCGGACCAGTTTGTCACCGGCGAGCGTCGCACTCCGGAACAGCGCCAGATCGAGCGCGAACAGGCCGAGTCCGATGCACCGTCGAACATCGAAGCGCCGGGCAAGTACGAGAAGTACAACAAGAACGGCAACCCGATCAAACCGGCCCCGGTGGTGATCGAGCAACCGCGCTTGAGCGAAGGCGGGCAGATGTTTGCCAACCGTCTGCAAAAAAACCTCAAGGCCCTCGGTAAGTGGGTCAAGCGTGAAGGTATCGACTGCTACCGCGTCTACGATGCCGACATGCCGGAATATTCCATGGCCATCGACCTGTATCACGACTGGGTCCACGTTCAGGAATACGCTGCACCGAAATCCATCGATCCGGAAAAAGCCTCGGCACGGATGTTCGATGCCCTGGCGGCGATCCCGCAGGCGCTGAACATCGACAAGAACCGCGTGGTGGTCAAACGTCGCGAGCGTCAGAGCGGCACCAAGCAGTACGAACGCCAGAGCGCACAGGGCAAGTTCAATGAGGTCAACGAAGGTGGCGTGAAGCTGCTGGTGAACCTCACCGACTACCTCGACACCGGGCTGTTCCTCGACCACCGGCCGATGCGCATGCGAATCCAGAAAGAGGCGGCCGGCAAGCGCTTCCTCAACCTGTATTGCTACACCGCGACCGCCAGCGTTCATGCAGCCAAGGGCGGTGCGCGCAGCACCACCAGCGTCGACCTGTCGAAAACCTATCTGGATTGGGCGCGTCGCAACCTGTCGCTGAACGGTTTTTCCGACAAAAACCGTCTGGAACAGGGCGATGTGATGGTCTGGCTCGATGCCTGCCGTGACGAGTACGACCTGATCTTCATCGACCCGCCGACCTTCTCCAACTCCAAGCGCATGGAAGGGATCTTCGACGTGCAGCGTGATCAGGTGCAGTTGATCGACTTGGCGATGGCACGTCTGGCGCCGGGTGGGGTGTTGTACTTCTCCAACAACTTCCGCAAGTTCACGCTTGAGGAAAACCTCACCGAACGTTATGCCGTTGAAGAAATCACCACCCAGACCATCGATCCGGATTTTGCCCGTAATGGCAAGATCCACCGTGCGTGGAAGATCACTGCTCGCTGACACTTGAGCCTGATTGGATCCAGAGCCTTGATTTTTAAAGGCTCTTGGGTTCTTTCAGTGCTGGTCAAATTAGTGGCTAATAGCTATAACTCAATGCATGGCCAATGGGCTTTTCCGGCACCTGGCGTTTTGAGTTGTATCTATGTCGCTGCACGCCGTGCGCCCCAAGATCCTGGGTTTTATCCGCGAAGATGTTTCGGCCTGGCTGGTCGCACTGTTGGCATTGCTTGTCGGCGGGGTTCTCACGGGATTGCTGGCCTGGGCGACGTTCAATCAATTTCATCAGCAATTGCGGCAACGTTTCCAGCTGCTCGCCAGTGAACGTTACAGCCGTATCGAAGAACGTTTCGAAGATCAGGAGCAGCGCCTTGACGGCCTGCGTCGGTTCTTCGTCAATTCCGAATCGGTGTCCCGCGAGGAATTCGACGGTTACGCCAAACCTCTTTTGCGTCGCACCCAGGCCTACTCCTGGGCCCCTCGGGTTTCCCGCACTGAACGACCGCTACTTGAACGCGCGGTGAGCGCAGAGGGATTGAGCGATTTCACCTTTCGCGAACTCAACGCCGATGGTCAGTTGCAACCAGCCGGCTTGCGAGATGAGTACGTGCCCGTGCTCTACACCCAAACCCAAAGCCGACTGCCCACGCCGCTGGGTTACGACCTGCTGGCCCAGCCCCTGCGCCGTTCGACCCTGGAACGCGCCGATCGCAATGGCCGCATGGCCGTGTCGCAACCGTTGCATCTGGTAGGCATCGAGCCCGCCTATTCGCGGGGCGTGTTGCTAGTGGCTCCGGTCATCCATCAGAACATCCCCAATGCTGCGCCCGCCGGCTATGTCATGGCGGTGATCAGCATGCGTCAGTTGTTGGCGGACGGGCTGCCGGAAGAGAATCATGACTCTCTCTCGGTGCGTATCCTCGACATGTCCACCGATGATCAGCATGAAGTGTTGTATGAGTCGGCCAACACGGCGGGGGCCAGTGGCTTGTCCTCCACGCGTTTGCTACGTCTGGCCGACCATGACTATCAAGTGGATATGCGTCCCAGCGCCGCGTTCCTGAAAGCCAACCATTCCTCGGTGGCCAGCCTGGTGGTACTCGGCGGTTTGCTCAGCCTGCTGCTCAGTGTGTTTCTCTATGTGTTGGTCAGCCAGCGCCAGCGAGCGCTGAAAATGGTGGAGCAGCGGACCCGGGAACTTCACGACCGTGAGCAAGAGTTACGCGGCACGCACGGCCAGTTGCGCGGTGTGCTGGATGCCGCGACTCAGGTGGCGATTATCGCCACCGACTTGCGCGGGGTGATTAGCACCTTCAACGCCGGTGCAGAGCAAATGCTCGGTTATTGCAGTGCGCAGGTCATAGGCCATATGACCCTGGAAAGCCTGCATCTGCCCCGGGAACTCGAAGCGCGCTCGGCCGAGTTGAGCGCGCGCTATGGCAAGCCCATCCCGACGTGTCAGGCGATGCTGGTCGAAGGCGGGGAAGAGGGCGGTCACGAAGCGCGAGAGTGGACACTGGTCCGCCACGACGGCAGTCACTTGACGGTGAACATGCTGGCGGCCCCGGTTCTCGACGAGCAAGGCTTGTGGGTCGGGCACCTGGCGATTTGTATCGACATCACTGAGCGCAAGCGCGTCCACGAAGCCCTGGCGGCACGTGACCTGTTGTTGAAGAAACTCAGCGCCCATGTGCCCGGCGGGATCTACCAGTTCAAGATGGAATTCGATGGGCGCTTCAGCGTGATCTACGCCAGCGACGGTATGCGCGATATCTACGAACTCGAGCCGGAGGTGCTGTTGCTCAACGCCGAAGCGGTGTTCGCGCGGATTCATCCTCAGGACACGCGCCGGGTCCGCGCTTCGATCCTGGCGTCGGCGGACACCCTCAGCCCCTGGCGTGAAGAGTACCGCGTGCAATTGCCTGAGCGCGGTCTGCGTTGGGTCCGCGGCGAAGCGACGCCGGAGGAACTGCCTGGTGGCGGTGTGCTGTGGCATGGCTACATTTCGGACATCTCCGACCTCAAGCGAGTGGAAGAGGAATTGCGCGCACTGTCGGTGACCGACTCCCTGACCGGGATCCATAACCGTCGCTACTTCCAGGAGCGCCTGACCACCGAAATGGCTCGGGTCGAGCGCGGCGGTGGCGAGTTGTCGGTGATCATGCTCGACATCGATCACTTCAAACGCATCAACGATCAGCACGGTCATGCCGTGGGTGATCGGGTATTGCAGGCCGTGTGCGAGCGCATTGGCGGTCGCTTGCGGCGCACCGATGTGTTCTGTCGCCTGGGCGGTGAAGAGTTCATGGTGCTTTGCCCGGATATCGACGGCGAACAGGCCCTCGTGCTGGCCGTGGAGTTGTGGCAAGGGTTGCGCAGTGCGCCGATCGACGAGGTCGGGATCGTCACCGCGAGTTTCGGGATTGCCAGTTGGCGGGCCGGAGAGGGCGCGGATGCGCTGCTGTTGCGGGCGGACTCAGGGGTATATGCGGCGAAGCAGGCGGGAAGGGATCGGGTTGAGGGGCAGATGAGCTAGGACAGCATGCGGACCCTGTGGGAGCGAATTGTGGCGAGGGGGCTGTGTGATCGTTCCCACGCTCTGCGTGGGAATGCCTCAATGGACGCTCCGCGTCCGCTTTGGCAGTGACGCAGAGCGTCACCGGCTGCATTCCCACGCAGAGCGTGGGAACGATCGGATTGGGGGGTTACAACACCGAAGCCGTTTCCGGCAGTTTCGGCTGGCGGTACAGATCCAGCAGCACCTGATCCAGCACCGAGGAGGCGCCAAATGGTGCCTTGTCGTTGAGGATCGCCACCACCGCCCAGGTATTGCCATTGATGTCGCGGCTGTAGCCGGAGATGGCGCGTACGGTGTTCAGGGTGCCGGTCTTGACGTGGGCTTCACCGCGCATCGCGGTGGTCTTCAGGCGTTTGCGCATGGTGCCGTCGGTGCCGGCAATTGGCATCGAGCTGATGAACTCGGCGGAATACGGGCTGCGCCAGGCGGCTTGCAGCATCGCGGCCATTTCACGGGCACTCACTCGCTCGGCGCGGGACAGGCCGGAGCCGTTCTCCATCACCAGGTGCGGCGCAGTGATGCCTTTTCTCGCCAGCCACTGACGCACCACGCGCTGGGCTGCCTTGGCGTCGTCACCGTCGGCATCCGTGCGGAACTTCTGGCCCAGGCTCAGGAACAACTGCTGAGCCATGGTGTTGTTACTGTATTTGTTGATGTCGCGAATGATCTCCGCCAGGTCTGGCGAGTAGGCCCGGGCCAGCACCTTGGCGTTGCTCGGCGTCGGTGCCAGACGATCCTGGCCCTGGATGCTGCCGCCCAATTCCTTCCAGATCGCCCGCACAGCGCCAGCGGTGTAGGTCGCGTGGTCGAGCAGCGACAGGTAGGTCTGGGAGCTGCAGCCTTCGCCCAACTGACCGCCGACGGTCACGGTGACGCTGCCATCAGCCTGGGGCACCGGGTTGTAACGCACGCCACCGGTGCATTGCTTGGAGTTGAGCGCCTTGACCTGATTGTCGATGCGGATGCTGGCAATCGGCGGCTCGACCGACACCAGGACCTTGCCCGAGTCGTTGCGGGCCACGAAGCGCAGGGCCTTGAGGTTGACCAGCAGCGCGTCGGGTTTGACCAGGAACGGTTTGTTCTCGTCGTTGCCGTCGTCGTTGAATTCAGGCAGTTGTGGTTGAACGAAGAAGCCGCGGTCCAGCACCAGGTCGCCGGTGACCTGGGTCACGCCGTTGGCGCGCAAGTCGCGCATCAGCAGCCAGAGTTTTTCCATGTTCAGCTTCGGATCGCCGCCACCCTTGAGGTAGAGGTTGCCGTTGAGGATGCCGCCGCTGAGGGTGCCGTCGGTGTAGAACTCGGTTTTCCACTGGTGGTTCGGGCCGAGCATTTCCAGCGCGGCGTACGTGGTCACCAGCTTCATGGTCGAGGCCGGGTTGACCGAAACATCAGCGTTATGAATGGTTGGGGTGCCCGGGCCGTTGAGCGGGATCATTACCAGTGACAGGGCACTGTCTTGCAGTTTGCTGGCCTTGAGCGCCTTTTCGACGTTGGGCGACAGGGCGGTGTTGATCGAGGCGGCGGAAACGGGGAGGGCCAGGGGCAGAAGAAGGCTGGCCAGCAGCAATGGACGCAAAGATTTGATCATTTGAAATAAAACCCTACAGCCGAGGGGAAAAAAGACGAGGGCATGGAGATAAATTCCCTCAGCGGTCATGAAAGTGTCGGCATTATGCCCCAAGGTGCAACAGCTTGTGCCGTACCCCGGTCGTCTAATCCGCTATTTTTTTACCGGCGGTAGGTGTAGCGGCATTCTGAGACGGGCAATCGGCGCCTTAAACTGCTAAAGTGCGGCCCGTTAATACTTATGAGGATTGTTCCAATGGCGACTAACCGTTCCCAGCGTCTGCGCAAAAAACTGTGCGTCGATGAATTTCAAGAGCTGGGTTTCGAACTGAACCTGGATTTCAAAGAAGATTTGGCTGATGAAGCCATTGATGCTTTCCTCGACGCGTTCCTGAAAGAAGCCATGGAAGCCAACGGTCTGGGCTATGTTGGCGGCGACGACTTCGGTCTGGTTTGCCTGCAAAAGCGTGGCTCGGTCTCCGAAGAGCAGCGTGCTGCTGTTGAAGCCTGGCTCAAAGGCCGCAGCGAACTGACCGAAGCAACCGTCAGCCCGCTGATCGACGTCTGGTACCCGGAAAAGCCGATCAATCCGGTAGCTTGATGTTCTAAAAAACGGCGACCCAAGGGTCGCCGTTTTTTTTGTGAAGATCAAAGGATCGCAGCCTCTACACAGCGCCTACCTTGGAACGCGTTGCCCTGTAGGAGCTGTCGAGTGAAACGAGGCTGCGATCTTCTAGGCTCCACGCCAGTTCAAAATAACCAACGTCAACACCCCCGCCACAATCCCCCAGAACGCCGAACCGATGGAAAACAGCGTCAACCCCGACGCCGTGACCATAAAGGTAATCAGCGCTGCTTCCCGTTCCTGCACTTGCGCCATGGCAATGCTCAACCCATTGATGATCGAGCCGAACAGCGCCAGCGCGGCAATCGACAGCACCAGCTCTTTAGGTAATGCGGCAAACAACGCCGCCAGCGTCGCGCCGAACACCCCGGCAATCCCGTAGAAAATCCCGCACCAGACGGCGGCCGTGTAGCGCTTGTTGCGATCTTCATGGGCATGCGGCCCGGTGCAGATTGCCGCGCTGATGGCGGCCAGGTTGATCCCATGGGAGCCGAAGGGCGCCAACAGCAACGAGGCAATGCCGGTGGTGGTGATCAGCGGTGAGGCCGGCACGTTGTAGCCATCGGCGCGCAATACGGCGATACCCGGCATGTTCTGCGAGGTCATCGCCACCACGAACAGCGGAATGCCAATGCTGATGGTCGCGGCCAGGGAGAAATGCGGTGTAGTCCAGACCGGTGTCGCGACTTCCAGATGGAAGCCACTGAAATCCAGCAACCCCATAAATCCTGACAGCACAGTGCCGATCAACAGCGCGGCGAGCACGGCGTAGCGCGGCGAGAGGCGCTTGACCAGCAGATAGGTGAAGAACATTCCCAGGACCAGCGCAGTGCGGTGCTGGGCAGCGACGAAAATCTCGCTGCCAATTTTGAACAGAATTCCCGCCAGCAACGCCGCCGCCAGCGATGCCGGGATCTTTTTCACCAACCGTTCGAAGCTGCCGGTGAGGCCACAGATCGTCACCAGCACCGCGCAGGTGATGTAGGCGCCGATGGCCTCGCCGTAACTGACACCGCCAAGGCTGGTGATCAGCAACGCTGCGCCAGGGGTCGACCAGGCGATGGTGATCGGGGTGCGGTAGCGCAGGGACAAGCCGATCGAGCACACCGCCATGCCGATAGAGATCGCCCAGATCCACGACGAAATCTGTCCGCTGGTCAGGCCTGCTGCTTGCCCGGCCTGGAACATTAGCACCAGTGAGCTGGTGTAGCCGGTCATCATGGCAATGAACCCGGCGACGATGGCCGAGGGTGATGTGTCAGTCAGAGGGCGAAGCTGCGTGTGCGTGGCGTCGGTCATGAAAGCGGTGTTCCTTATACATGAAGATGTCCGAAGCGACGCTGAACCCTGTGGGAGCGTGGCTTGCCCGCGAAGGCGTAGTGTCAGTCGACATCAATGCTGAATGACACGGCGCCTTCGCGGGCAAGCCACGCTCCCACAAGGGATTGTGTTCAGGCTGCGGATTCTGCGTTCAAGCCTAAACTGAAAAGTAACCGGTCGTTGCAATACAGCGAAGGCGACAAACAGCCGTACAGTCGTGTTGCCACCTTCCATTGTGTACAATCGCGGTGTTTTTTACGCGATACTTGCCAGCGACCCACTGTGCCGTATTACAGTCACGGTCAATTCGCCGCAGTTCTCCCGACTCGAGTGCCCATGAACGAACAGTTGCAACCCCTCAAGAAACAACCGCGAGCAGGCAAAGCCGGGCGCAGCGGTACCCAGGACGATATTGTCTACGCGCATATCTTCGAGGCCATCCTCGAACAGCGTCTGGCGCCCGGCACCAAGTTGAGCGAAGAAGCGCTGGGGGAAATTTTCGGGGTCAGCCGCACCATCATTCGCCGAGCGCTGTCGCGTCTGGCCCATGAAGGCGTGGTGTTGCTGCGACCGAATCGCGGTGCTGTCGTTGCCAGCCCGAGTGTCGAAGAGGCCCGCCAGGTGTTTATGGCGCGGCGTCTGGTGGAGCGGGCGATCACTGAATTGGCGGTTCAGCATGCCACCGCCGAGGAAATTGCCGACTTGCGGCAGATGGTCAACGATGAGCGCGACAGCTTCTCCCGTGGCGATCGTGGTGCCGGAATCCGTCTGTCGGGCGAGTTTCACTTGAAGCTGGCCGAAGCGGCGAAAAACGCGCCGCTGATCAGCTTCCAGCGCAGCCTGGTGTCCCAGACTTCGTTGATCATCGCCCAGTACGAGAGCGGCAACCGTTCCCACTGTTCCTACGATGAACACACTCAGTTGATCAACGCCATCGAAGCGCGGGACGCGACGCTGGCGGTGGATTTGATGATGCATCACATGGACCACATCGACAGCAAACTCAACCTCGACGAAGAAAGTGCGTCGGATGATTTGCATGCGGTGTTTTCGCATTTGTTGCAGACCAAGAAGCCTGGGCGTTCAACAGCCAAGCTCTGACTTCCTGACGCTGATCGTTCCCACGCTCTGCGTGGGAATGCCTCAACGGACGCTCTGCGTTCGGCTCTGGATTGGGACGCGGAGCGTCCCGGGCTGCATTCCCACGCGGAGCGTGGGAACGATCAATCCCCCGCAACCAACGATTGCGGGGGATTTTTTATGCTTGGAGAAAACTAGCGCTGATGCACCAGATTCCCCGCCGCATACGTCTGCAGAACAGTCCGGTCATCCCCCAGCGTCATCAATACAAACAACGTCTCGGCAATGTTATTGGCCTGTTTCAGGCGATAGCTGAGCAGTGGCGTGGCGTTGTAATCCAGCACCAGGAAGTCCGCGTCGGTGCCCGGTTGCAAGGTACCGATCTTGTCTTCCAGACGTAGCGCGCGGGCGCCGCCGAGGGTGGCCAGGTACAGCGACTTGAACGGGCTCAGCCGCGCGCCTTGCAGTTGCATGACTTTGTAGGCTTCGTTCAGGGTTTGCAGCAGCGAGAAGCTGGTGCCGCCACCAACGTCGGTACCGAGACCGACATTGAGTTTGTGCTTCTCGGCCATCGGCAGATTGAACAGGCCGCTGCCGAGGAACAAGTTCGAGGTCGGGCAAAACGCAATCGCCGAGCCGGTTTCCGCCAGCCGCGCACACTCGTCGTCGCACAGGTGCACGCCGTGAGCGAACACCGAGCGCTCGCCGAGCAATTGGTAGTGATCGTAGACATCCAGGTAGCCCTTGCGCTCCGGGAACAGCGCCTTGACCCACTCGATTTCCTTGAGGTTTTCGCTGATGTGGGTCTGCATGTACAGATCCGGGTATTCGCTGAGCAACTGGCCGGCGAGGGTCAGTTGTTCCGGGGTGCTGGTCGGTGCAAAACGCGGAGTGACCGCGTAGTGCAAGCGACCCTTGCCGTGCCAGCGCTCGATCAGCGCCTTGCTTTCAACGTAGCTCGATTCGGCGGTGTCGGTCAGGTAGTCCGGCGCGTTGCGATCCATCATCACCTTGCCGGCAATCATTCGCAGGTCCAGCTGTTCGGCGGCCTCGAAGAACGAGTTCACCGACTGCGGATGCACGCTGCCGAACACCAGCGCCGTGGTGGTACCGTTGCGCAGCAGTTCCTTGATGAAAATGTCCGCGACTTCGTCCGCATGGTTCTTGTCGGCGAACTGGCTTTCACAGGGGAAGGTGTAGGTGTTCAGCCAGTCCAGAAGTTGTTCGCCGTAGGCGCCGACCATGCCGGTTTGCGGCAGGTGGATGTGGGTGTCGATGAAGCCCGGGGTGATCAGCGCGTCCTGATAATGGGTGATCTCGATGTCGGCCGGCAGGGTCGGCAGCAATTCGCTGGCGTGGCCGATGGCACTGATCTGGCCGTTATCGACCACCAGCAGGCCGTCTTCGAAATATTCGTACGAGGCTTCGATACCCACTTCGGCAGGGTCGGCGATGCTGTGCAGAATGGCGGCGCGGTAGGCTTTGCGAGTCAGAGGCATGAGCGTTCTCAATTAGTTCGAAGCTGTTCAGTTCGAAGCTTTCAGTTCAAAGCTTGGCTGCGGCGTGAAGCAGGCAGCAGTTTGGCGATCGATGATCCGGCGCTGGCGGTGTGCTGGCCGAAATTCGCGTTATAGGTGGCGATGATTTCGCCGGCGATGGAGATGGCGATTTCCACAGGCAACTTGCCTTTGACTTCGCCGATGCCCATCGGGCAGCGCATGCGTTGCAGCACGGTGCTGTCGAAGCCGCGGTCACGCAGGCGGTGTTCGAACTTCACCCGTTTGGTCTTCGAACCGATCAGGCCGAAGTAGGCGAAGTCGTTGCGCTTGAGAATCGCGGCGGTGAGTTCAAGGTCGAGCTGGTGGTTGTGGGTCATGACGATGCAGTAGCTGCCGGCGGGCAGATCATCCACTTCATCCAGCGGTTCTTCAGTGACTATTTTGCGCACGCCGTGGGGGATCTGATCGGGGAATTCAGCTTCCCGCGAGTCGATCCAGCGCACCCGGCAGGGCAGGCTGGCGAGCAGCGGCACCAGCGCCCGGCCGACGTGGCCGGCGCCAAACACAGCGATCTGCGCCTGAACCTGGCCCATCGGTTCGAACAGCAATACGGTCACGCCACCGCAGCACTGGCCCAGGCTGGCGCCTAGGCTGAAGCGCTCCAGATGGGTGTCCTGTCGGCCGCTGGCCAGCATCTCGCGGCTGATCTGCATGGCCTTGTACTCCAGATGCCCGCCACCGATGGTGTCGAACGTTTGCGTGGCGCTGATGACCATCTTCGAGCCGGCATTACGCGGCGTCGAGCCGAGCTCTTCGATGATGGTCACCAACACACAGGGTTCACCCCGGGTTTGCAGGTCGGCGAGGGCGTCGATCCAGTTGTACATGTTTCACCTCGACATCTTTGTTGTCTGTTCGGCCGTCATCGCTAGCAGGCTAGCTCCCACAGGGTTTGTGGTGTCCACACAATCTGGATTCAACGCAAATCCTGTGGGAGCCAGCCTGCTGGCGATTGGCCGCGCCGCGGTTTAGAGCGAAGCCAACTCGACTTCAGCCTCAACAGGCTTCAAAGCCTTCAACTGCCGCATCTGCTCACAGCCCCACAACACCCGCTCCGGGGTCGCCGGTGCGTCGATTTTCGGTTGATGCTGGTAGTCGCCCAAACTGGCCACGGCGTCCTTGATCGCGCACCACGCGGCAATGCCGAGCATGAACGGCGGCTCACCCACGGCCTTGGAATGGAAGACCGTGTCTTCCGGGTTCTTGCGGTTTTCCACCAGCTTCACCCGCAGGTCCAATGGCATGTCTGCCACCGCCGGGATCTTGTAGCTGGCCGGGCCGTTGGTCATCAGTTTGCCCTTGTTGTTCCACACCAGTTCTTCCATGGTCAGCCAGCCCATGCCCTGGATGAAACCACCCTCGACCTGACCGATGTCGATCGCCGGGTTCAGCGAGTCGCCGACATCGTGAAGAATGTCGGTACGCAGCATCTTGTACTCGCCGGTCAGGGTGTCGACGATCACCTCGGCGCAGGCTGCACCGAAGGCGTAGTAGTAGAACGGCCGACCCCGCGCCTGGCTGCGGTCGTAGTAGATTTTCGGGGTCTTGTAGAAGCCGGTGCTCGACAGCGACACCTGAGCGAAATACGCCTGCTGGATCAGCGATTCAAACGTCAGGATGTGATCGCGGACCCGAACGTGACCGTTGTGGAACTCCACGTCTTCTTCACTGACCTTGTATTGCCGCGCGGCGAATTCCACCAGGCGTTTCTTGATGATTTCAGCCGCGTTTTGCGCCGCTTTACCATTGAGGTCGGCGCCGCTCGAAGCAGCGGTTGGCGAGGTGTTCGGGACCTTGTCGGTGTTGGTCGCGGTGATCTGCACGCGGTCCATTTCCACCTGGAACACTTCAGCCACGACTTGCGCAACCTTGGTGTTCAGACCCTGGCCCATTTCAGTGCCGCCGTGGTTCAGGTGGATGCTACCGTCGGTGTAGATGTGGATCAGTGCGCCGGCCTGGTTGAGGAAACTGGCGGTGAAGGAGATACCGAATTTCACCGGGGTCAGCGCCAGGCCTTTTTTCAGGATCGGGCTGTTGGCGTTGTAGCGACGGATCGCTTCGCGACGCTCGGCGTACTGGCTGCTTTCTTCCAGTTCGGCGGTCATTTCCTCGAGCATGTTGTGCTCGACGGTCTGGTAGTAATGGGTGATGTTGCGCTCGGTCTTGCCGTAGTAGTTGGCCTTGCGCACGGCCAGCGGATCGAGGCCCAGATGCCGGGCAATCGCGTCCATCACTTCTTCGATGGCGACCATGCCTTGCGGGCCGCCGAAACCACGGTAAGCGGTGTTCGACGCGGTGTTGGTTTTGCAGCGGTGACCGTTGATGGTCGCGTCGCCCAGGTAATAAGAGTTGTCGGCATGGAACATCGCGCGGTCGACAATTGACGCCGACAAATCCGGTGAGCAACCGCAGTTGCCGGCCAGTTCCAGCGCAATGCCATGCAAGCGACCGGTGCTGTCGAAGCCCACGTCGTACTCGACGTAGAACGGGTGACGCTTGCCGGTCATCAGCATGTCTTCGACACGCGGCAGGCGCATTTTGGTCGGCTGGCCGGTCAGGTGCGCGATCACCGCGCACAGGCACGCCGGGCTTGCCGCCTGGGTTTCCTTGCCGCCGAAACCACCGCCCATGCGGCGCATATCAACGACGATTTTGTTCATCGACACGTCCAGCACTTCCGCCACCAGTTTCTGCACTTCGGTGGGGTTCTGGGTCGAGCAATAAACGATCATGCCGCCGTCTTCGGTCGGCATCACCGAAGAGATCTGGGTTTCCAGATAGAAGTGTTCCTGGCCGCCGATGTGCAGCGTGCCTTGAATGCGATGTTCGGCAGTAGAAAGCGCGGTGGCCGAATCGCCACGCTGGTGGGTGTGGCTGTCGAGCACGAAGTGGCGTTTGCGCAGGGCTTCTACCACGTCCAGAACGGGTTCGAGATCTTCGTATTCGATGATCGCGGCCATCGCTGCTTTGCGTGCGGTTTCCAGGTCTTTCGCCGCAACGGCCAGTACCGGTTGACCGACGAACTGCACGTCATCGATGGCCAGCAATGGGTCGCCCGGCAGCAGTGGGCCGATGTCTTTCAGGCCTGGCACATCTTCGTGGGTGATTGCGATGCGCACGCCTTCGAAGGCGTAGCAAGGCTTGGTGTCGACGCTGATGATTTTTGCGTGGGCGCGGTCTGACAGCCGTGCATAAACGTGCAGCTGATTGGGGAATTCCAGCCGATCGTCGATGTACTGCGCTTCGCCGGACACATGCTTGTCGGCGCTGTCGTGCTTGACGCTGCGGCCGACACCGGTGGTCAGGTCCTTGGCGAACAATTCAGCCAGTTCGGCTTGGGTCTTCTCTACAGCGTGATGATTAGACATAAGCGGTCACCCGAGTCTCGATGTGCGGTGTTTGCAGTTCGATGAAGTATTTACGCAGCAGGTTCTGCGCGCTGAGCAGGCGGTATTCCTTGCTGGCGCGAAAGTCCGAGAGTGGCGTGAAGTCTTCGGCCAATGCAGCGCAGGCGCGTTCGAGGGTGGCGTTGTTGAACGGCGCACCGAGCAGGGCGGCCTCGCAGTTTTTGGCGCGTTTTGGAATGGCCGCCATGCCGCCGAAAGCAACGCGGGCGTCGGCGATCACGCCGGTGTCGATGCGCAGGTTGAACGCGGCACAAACGGCGGAAATGTCATCGTCCAGACGCTTGGATACCTTGTAGGCGCGGAACAGTTGTTCAACGCTGGCGCGCGGCACGATGATCTTTTCGATGAACTCGCTTTCCTGACGCGCGGTCACCCGGTAATCGATGAAGTAGTCTTCCAGTGCCATGGTGCGGCGAGTTTCGCCTTTACACAGGACGATCTGCGCGCCGAGGGCGATCAGCAGCGGTGGTGAGTCACCGATCGGCGAGGCGTTGCCGATGTTGCCGCCCAAGGTGCCCTGATTGCGAATTTGCAGGGAGGCGAAGCGTTGCAGCAACTCGCCGAAGTCCGGGTACTCGGCCTTCAAGGCGTCGTAGCAGTCGGAGAGGGCGGTGGCGGCGCCGATTTCCAGGCGATCGTCGAAGCGTTCGATGCGTTTCATTTCAGCGACGTTGCCGACGTAGATCATCACCGGCAAGGTGCGGTGGAACTGGGTGACTTCCAGCGCCAGATCAGTGCCGCCGGCCAGCAGGCGGGCCTGTGGATAAGCATCGTAGAGGTCGGCCAGATCGGCCACGGTCAACGGCACCAGGCAGCGCTTGTCGCCACTGTTGAGTTCGCCGATATCGGTGGGGGCGATGGCTTTCAGGCGAGCGATGGTGTCTGCTTCTCGCGCATCGAATTGGTCGGGTTGTTTGCCACAGCATGATTGCTCGGCAGCGGCCAGGATCGGCCGATAACCGGTGCAGCGGCAGAGGTTGCCGGCCAGGGCTTCGTGGGCTTTATGGGCGTCGGGCTGGTCGCTGTTCTTTTGCAGCGCGAACAACGACATCACGAAGCCCGGGGTGCAGAAACCGCATTGCGAACCGTGGCACTCGACCATGGCTTTTTGCACGCTGTGCAGTTCGCCCTGGTGCTTGAGGTCTTCGACGCTGATCAGTTGCTTGCCGTGCAAGGAGGAGACGAACGTCAGGCACGAGTTGAGGCTGCGATAGCGAATGTGTTCGCGGCCATCGTCGTCCGTCTGCAGCTCGCCGACCACCACGGTGCAGGCACCACAGTCACCGCTGGCGCAGCCTTCTTTAGTGCCGGGTTTGCCCACATGTTCGCGCAGATAGTTGAGCACGGTCAGGTTCGGGTCCAGGGCGTGCTCGCTACGGAGTTCCTGGTTGAGTAAAAACTGGATCACGGAAGGCCTCGCAAACTCATTATTGTTGTTAACCGACATGAGCCGAATTTATCAGGTCTGACTTTTCGGTCAATGATTTTCTGACTTAAAGGTCAGGAAATAGCATTTTGTCGATCAACGACTCGTTCCTTCATTATTGACCCTCACGGGATAGCTTGCTGTTTGCGTGAATCGTGCCAAAAACCGCTGGGTGGGCACTCCGCCATGACCGATCAATTGCGCTACACTGCGCCGCTTGTGCAGATCGAAGAGTTTGAAGGACAACCATGACGTTCAAGGCGCCGGACAGCCTCGCCGAGCAAATCGCTCACCACCTCGCCGAACGTATCATTCGCGGCGAAATGAAGCCGGGGGAGCGCATTCAGGAACAGAAGGTCACGCTGGCGCTCAATGTCAGCCGCGGTTCAGTCCGTGAAGCCTTGCTGATCCTTGAGCGCCGCCACTTGATCGCGATTTTGCCGCGACGTGGCGCCCACGTGACCGAATTGACGGCGCACAAGGTACAAAGCCTGTGCACGCTGATGAGCGAGTTGTACATTCTGCTCGGCAATGCCGTGGCCAGCGGCTGGCAAGTCCAGGCCGACATGGCACCGTTCGTGGAGATCCAGCAGCGCCTGACTGCCAGCTACGAACGCCAGGACATCCGCACGTTCGTCGACGACAGCTTCAGTGTGATGCGCGCCGCCTATCCGTTCGCCAACAACCCGTACTTGCAGGAAACCGTCGAGAATTTGCAGCCGGCCATGAGCCGCGCGTATTTCCTCGCGCTGGATCAGCGCAAGGCCTCGATGAGCGAGTTCCTCGAGCTGTTCGAACGCTTGCTCGCTGCCGTGCTGGCTCGTGACTTTCCTCAGATCCGCGTGGTGCTGATGGCGTATGCCCAGCGCAGTTGCGATCTGGTGATTTCTGCCCTGACGGTCGCTTAAGCGTGCGGCTCAAATGCATCAAACTGGCGGGGTTCAAATCCTTCGTCGACCCGACCACGGTAAACTTCCCCAGTAACATGGCGGCAGTGGTCGGGCCCAATGGTTGCGGCAAGTCGAACATCATCGACGCCGTGCGTTGGGTGATGGGCGAGAGCTCGGCCAAGAACTTGCGCGGCGAGTCGATGACCGACGTCATCTTCAACGGCTCGACCAGCCGTAAACCGGTGAGTCAGGCGAGCATTGAGCTGGTGTTCGATAACTCCGACGGCACCCTGCTCGGCGAATGGGCCGCCTATGCGGAGATTTCCATTCGCCGCAAAGTGACCCGCGACAGCCAGACCACTTACTACCTCAACGGCACCAAATGCCGTCGCCGCGATATCACCGACATCTTTCTGGGTACCGGCCTCGGCCCGCGCAGCTACTCGATCATCGAACAGGGCATGATCTCCAAGCTGATCGAGTCCAAGCCCGAAGACCTGCGCAATTTCATCGAAGAAGCCGCTGGTATTTCCAAGTACAAGGAACGTCGGCGCGAGACTGAAAACCGTATCCGCCGCACCCACGAAAACCTTGCCCGCCTGACCGACCTGCGCGAAGAGCTCGAGCGTCAGCTTGAACGCTTGCACCGCCAGGCCGAGGCCGCCAAGAAGTATCAGGAATACAAAGGCGAAGAGCGCCAGCTCAAGGCCCAGCTGTCGGCCCTGCGCTGGCAGGCGTTGAACGAACAGGTCGGCCAGCGCGAGTCGATCATCGGCACCCAGGAAATCACCTTCGAAGCCCTGGTGGCTGAGCAGCGCAATGCCGACGCGGCCATCGAACGCCTGCGCGACGGTCATCACGATCTGTCCGAACGCTTCAATCTGGTGCAGGGGCGTTTCTATTCGGTCGGCGGCGACATCGCCCGGGTCGAGCAGAGCATTCAGCACGGTCAGCAACGTTTGCGTCAGCTACAGGACGACCTGAAAGAAGCCGAGCGCGCGCGGCTGGAAACCGAGTCTCACTTGGGTCACGACCGCACCTTGCTGCTGACCTTGGGCGAAGAGCTGGACATGCTCACGCCGGAACAGGAAGTCACCAGCGCCGCCGCCGAAGAAGCTGCTGCCGCGCTCGAAGAATCCGAAACCACCATGCATGGCTGGCAGGAACAGTGGGACGCGTTCAACCTCACCGCTGCCGAGCCGCGCCGTCAGGCTGAAGTTCAGCAGTCGCGGATCCAGCAGCTGGAAACCAGCCTGGAACGTTTGGCCGATCGTCAGAAGCGTCTTGGTGAAGAGCGTGCGTTGCTATCGGCGGATCCGGAAGACGCGGCGATCATGGAACTCAGCGAGCAGTTGGCGGCGTCCGAGGCCACGCTCGAAGACTTGCAGGCCAGTGAAGAGGCTCAGGTCGAGCGCCTTGAGCAACTGCGTCAGGAGTTGCAGCAAGCGCTTTCGGCGCAGCAGCAGGCCCAAGGTGATTTGCAGCGGCTCAACGGGCGATTGGCGTCGCTGGAAGCCTTGCAGCAAGCCGCGCTCGATCCCGGCACCGGCACTGCCGAATGGCTGCGCGAACAGCATCTGGCGGATCGCCCGCGTCTGGCCGAAGGCCTGAAGGTCGAGGCCGGTTGGGAGCTGGCGGTAGAAACCGTGCTCGGCGCCGACCTGCAAGCGGTGCTGGTGGATGACTTCGGTGATTTCGATCTGGCCGGGTTTGCCCAAGGCGATTTGCGCCTGCTCAGCCCGGCCACCGATGGCGTGCGAGTGCCCGGCAGTTTGCTCGACAAGGTCGAGGCGCAGATTGATTTGTCGCCATGGCTGGGACAGGTCAAACCGGTCGACAGCCTTGAACAGGCCTTGGCGTTGCGCGGGCAATTGGCTGCCGGGCAAAGCCTGATCAGCCGCGACGGTTACTGGGTCGGCCGACACTTTTTACGTGTGCGGCGGGCCAGCGAAGCGGAAAGCGGCGTGCTCGCCCGTGGCCAGGAAATCCAGCGTTTGGGCCTTGAACGCGAAGAGCGCGAAGCCACGGTCGAAACCCTGGAAACCCAACTTCAGAATCTCAGGGCGCAACAGCGTCAGCAGGAAAACGGCCGCGAACATTTGCGCCGTTTGCTGCAAGACGAAGCCCGTCAGCAAGGCGAATTGAAAGCCCAGCTGTCCGCCGGCAAAGCCAAGGTCGAGCAGTTGACGTTGCGCCGTACCCGTCTCGATGAAGAACTCACCGAGTTGAGTGAACAGCGCGCCCTGGAACACGAGAACATCGGCGAAGCGCGCCTGCAATTGCAGGAAGCTCTCGACAGCATGGCGCTGGACACCGAGCAGCGTGAATTGCTGTTGGCCCAGCGCGACAGCCTGCGCGAACGCCTCGACCGGGTGCGTCAGGAAGCCCGACAGCATAAGGATCATGCGCATCAATTGGCGGTGCGCCTCGGTTCGCTGAAGGCGCAACACGACTCCACTCGTCAGGCCCTTGAACGGCTGGAAATGCAGTCCGAGCGCCTGACCGAGAAGCGCGAACAGTTGAGCCTCAATCTGGAAGAGGGCGAGGCGCCACTGGAAGAGCTGCGGCTGAAACTCGAAGAGCTGCTCGACAAGCGCATGACGGTTGACGAAGAACTCAAGACCGCGCAAATGGCCATGGAAGATGCCGACCGCGAACTGCGCGATGCCGAGAAGCGCCGCACTCAGGCCGAGCAGCAATCCCAGTTGATTCGCAGCCAGCTCGAGCAGCAGCGCATGGAATGGCAAGCGCTGACGGTGCGACGCAAGACGTTGCAGGATCAATTGCTCGAAGACGGCTACGACCTCAACGGCGTGCTCGCCACGCTGCTGGCCGGGGCCAACGAGAAAGACGCCGAAGAAGAACTCGAGCGCATTGCCGCGCGGATTCAGCGCCTCGGGGCGATCAACCTCGCAGCCATCGACGAATACCAGCAACAATCCGAGCGTAAGCGTTATCTGGATGCTCAGAACGACGATTTGGTGGAAGCGCTGGACACGCTTGAGAACGTCATTCGCAAGATCGACAAGGAAACCCGAAACCGCTTCAAAGATACCTTTGATCAGATCAATGGCGGTTTACAGGCCCTTTTCCCAAAAGTTTTCGGTGGAGGACGCGCGTATTTGGAACTGACGGGCGAAGATCTACTCGATACAGGGGTAACGATCATGGCGCAGCCGCCAGGAAAGAAGAACAGCACCATCCATTTGCTCTCCGGTGGCGAAAAAGCCCTGACCGCATTGGCCCTGGTATTTGCCATCTTCAAATTGAATCCGGCGCCGTTCTGCATGCTCGATGAGGTTGACGCGCCATTGGATGACGCTAACGTTGGACGCTACGCACGGCTGGTCAAGGAAATGTCGCAGACGGTGCAGTTCATCTACATCACCCACAACAAGATCGCTATGGAAATGGCCGATCAATTAATGGGGGTGACGATGCACGAGCCCGGTTGCTCGCGTCTGGTGGCAGTGGATGTGGAGGAGGCGATGGCCATGGTGGACGCCTGAGTCATTGCGTGTAGGGCAAGTATTATTGAACTGTAGGGCTTTTTACCTGCCTTGACTTGCTGGCCAATCGACATAATTCGCGCAAGCCACTGTGAGAGACGGTGTAAAGTTGCCTTTGGTCGTGCTAGTTTAATGTCAATTTTTCGTATACGTGGGCAAAACGCCTGTCAGAACATAGAGTTGGCGCCACGTTTTAAAGCGGTTTGCACAATGTAAACCCCTTATTTTTCAGCATTTTTTATAGAGGCACGGGATTACATGGAAATCGGTCTGCGCGAGTGGCTGATCGTCATCGGCATTATTGTCATTGCCGGTATACTTTTCGATGGCTGGCGTCGCATGCGCGGCGGCAAGGGAAAACTGAAATTCCGTCTTGACCGAAGTTTGTCCAATTTGCCGGATGAGGACACCAGCGCCGAGCTGTTGGGCCCGCCCCGCGTGCTGGATACCCATAAAGAACCGCAACTGGACGAGCATGATCTGCCGTCGGTGAGCATGCCTGCCCGTGAACCTCGCGAGTCGGGTTCCAAGCGCGGCAAGCGTGGCCACGGCGAGCCGTCGCAAGGCGACTTGAATCTCAATCTGGATCTGGACGGCGGCCCGAGCTTCAACAGCCGCGACGACGATTTCCCGGATGACAGCAAGCCTGCCAGCTCGGCCGAGAAAGATCAGCCGCAAGCCGAAGAAGTACTGGTGATCAGCGTGATCTGCCGCGACCCGGCTGGCTTCAAGGGCCCGGCACTGCTGCAGAACATTCTGGAAAGCGGTCTGCGTTTCGGCGAGATGGACATTTTCCACCGTCACGAAAGCATGGCCGGTAACGGCGAAGTCCTGTTCTCCATGGCCAACGCGGTCAAGCCGGGTGTCTTCGATCTGGATGATATCGATCATTTCAGCACCCCGGCGGTGAGCTTCTTCCTCGGTCTGCCAGGCCCGCGTCATCCCAAGCAAGCTTTCGACGTGATGGTGGCTGCTGCTCGCAAACTGTCCCAAGAGCTGAACGGCGAACTGAAAGACGACCAGCGCAGCGTGCTGACTGCCCAAACGATTGAGCACTACCGTCAGCGCATCGTTGAGTTCGAGCGTCGCGCTTTGACCCAGAAGCGTTAAAGTCAAAAGATCGCAGCCTCGTTTCACTCGACAGCTCCTACAGGGTTCGCGATTTTCTGTAGGGGCTGTCGAGTGAAACGAGGCTGCGATCTCTTGATCTTGATGAGATGAGATAGAGCAGCCTCGGCTGCTCTTTTGCTTTATGAGAGAACACCCATGACCGCCGCCAAAAACCGCATTCTAGAGCTGCGCGCCGAGCTCGATCAGCACAACTATCGCTACCACGTGCTGGACGAACCGAGCATTCCGGACGCCGAATACGATCGCTTGTTCCACGAGCTCAAGGCCCTCGAAGCAGCCCATCCCGAATTGATCACCAGCGACTCGCCGACCCAGCGTGTCGGCAGCGCGGCGCTGTCGGCGTTCACTCAGGTGCGCCATGAAGTGCCAATGCTCAGCCTGGGCAACGCCTTCGAAGAAACCGACATGCGCGAATTCGATCGCCGGGTGACGGAAGGTCTGGACTTGCCGGTCGGCGACCTGTTCGGCGGTGGCGCGGCGGTGGAGTACAGCTGCGAACCCAAGCTCGATGGCCTGGCGGTCAGTCTGCTGTACCAGGACGGTGTGCTGGTGCGTGGCGCCACACGCGGCGATGGCACCACCGGTGAAGACATCAGCGTCAACGTGCGCACCGTGCGCAATATTCCGCTCAAGCTGCATGGCACCGGTTGGCCGGCGACCCTGGAAGTGCGGGGTGAAGTGTTCATGTCCAAGGCCGGTTTCGAGCGGCTCAACGCCACGCAACTGGAAGTCGGCGGCAAGACCTTCGCCAACCCGCGTAATGCGGCGGCGGGCAGCTTGCGGCAGCTGGATTCGAAGATTACCGCCAACCGTCCGCTGGAATTCTGCTGCTACGGCATCGGCCAGATTTCGGCCGATATCGCCGACACGCACATCGGCAATCTGCAGCAACTCAAAGCCTGGGGCATGCCGATCAGTCATGAGCTGAAACTGGCCAATGGCATCGCTGAATGCCTGGATTACTACCGTGACATCGGCGAACGCCGTAATGCGCTGCCGTATGAAATCGACGGCGTGGTGTTCAAGGTCAACAGCATTGCGTCCCAGCGTGAACTGGGCTTTCGCGCCCGCGAACCGCGTTGGGCAATCGCCCATAAATTCCCGGCCATGGAGGAGCTCACCGAACTGCTCGATGTGGAGTTCCAGGTGGGGCGCACCGGTGCCGTGACGCCGGTGGCGCGCTTGAAACCGGTCAAGGTGGCTGGCGTCACCGTGGCCAATGCGACCTTGCACAACATGGATGAGGTTGCGCGGCTGGGCCTGATGATCGGTGACACGGTGATCATCCGTCGCGCCGGTGATGTGATTCCGCAAGTGGTGCAAGTGGTCGCCGAGCGCCGTCCGGAGAATGCCCGGCCGGTGCAGATTCCCGAGCAGTGCCCGGTCTGCGGTTCTCATGTCGAGCGTACGCAACTGGTCAAGCGCAGCAAGGGCCGCGAGACCATCAGCGAAGGCGCGGTGTATCGCTGTGTCGGCCGTCTGGCCTGCGGTGCGCAACTCAAGCAAGCGATCATTCACTTTGTCTCGCGCCGCGCCATGGACATCGAAGGGCTGGGCGAGAAGAGCGTCGAGCAATTGGTGGACGAAGGCCTGGTGAGTTCGCCGGCCGATCTCTATGCCCTGACGTTCGAGCAGATTGTTGATCTGGAAGGCTTTGCCGAGCTGTCGAGCAAGAACCTGCTTGGCGCCATTGAAGACAGTAAGCGGCCGAGTCTGGCGCGGTTCATCTACGCCTTGGGCATTCCCGATGTCGGCGAAGAAACGGCGAAGGTGCTCGCGCGCTCTCTCGGCTCGCTGGAGCGTGTTCAACAGGCGTTGCCGCAAGTGCTCACGTACCTGCCGGATGTCGGGCTGGAAGTGGCTCACGAGATTCACAGCTTCTTTGAAGACGCGCATAACCGGCAGGTGATCGCGGATCTGCTCAAGCACGGTATGCAGATTCAGGATCAGGGCGAGTTGGGTGCCGAATTTTCCGCCAGTACGACACTGGGCGGCTTCCTCGACAAGTTGCACATTCCGTCGGTCGGGCCGGGCGGGGCGCAGAAGCTTGCGGACAAGTTCGGCTCACTCGAAGCGGTGATGAGTGCTGATTGGCTGGACATGCGTCAGGCGCTGCCGGAGAAACAGGCGACTTCGGTTCGTGAGTTCTTTGCGGGCACGGAAAATCGTCAGCTCGCCGAAGCTGCCGAAAAGCAGCTGCGCGATTTCGGTATGCATTGGCAGAGTGAAAAGAAAGTCGTCGAAGGCTTGCCGCTGGCCGGGCAGACCTGGGTGCTGACGGGTTCGCTGGAGCTGATGAGTCGCGATGTCGCCAAGGACAAACTTGAAAGCCTCGGTGCCAAGGTGGCCGGTTCCGTGTCGGCCAAGACCCATTGCGTGGTCGCCGGGCCGGGCGCGGGCTCGAAGTTGGCCAGGGCCAATGAGCTGGGGTTGAAAGTGCTGGATGAAGAGGCGTTTGTCGAGTTTCTGAAGAAACACGGTATCGACGTTTAAGATCGCCAGGATCGCAGCCTTCGGCAGCTGTTGATCGTTCCCACGCTCTGCGTGGTAACGCATCCCGTGACGCTCTGCGTCACAACGGACGCGGAGCGTCCGAGGCGGCATTCCCACGCAGAGCGTGGGAACGATCACGGTACAAGAATGATCTAGTCTTCGCAGGCCCCAGGGAGAGATCGCCATGTACCGATTTTTCGAACAGCTCAGTTCACGCATCGCCGCACCCTTCATGGGCGAGCGTTCGCGCAACAGCAAGGTCTGGCATTGCCGCTGTGGGCAGTCGCTGTTCTTTCGCAACAGCCAGTGCCTGGCCTGTTCGGCAGCGCTGGGCTATCAGCCGCAGCAGAGTCGCTTGTCGTCGTTGCAGCCCGGTCCGCAAGCGGATACCTGGTTGCTCGACACCGATCCCGAAGCTGGAGTGTTCCGCCGCTGCGCCAATCTCGACTCTCCGGCCGCATGCAACTGGCTGCTGCCGGCCAATGATCACGATGCCTTGTGCATTGCCTGTAGCCTGAATCGCACCATCCCCGACCTGTCGATCCCCGAGAACCACGAGCGCTGGCGCAAAGTGGAAATTGCCAAGCGTCGTCTGGTAGCGCAGTTGATCAGCCTGGGCTTGTCAGTCATTCCGAAATCCATGGACGAAGACATCGGTCTGGCCTTCGACTTCATCGGTATCGATCTCGAAGGCAAGCCGCCGACCACCGGGCATGCCAACGGTCTGATCACCCTCGATATCAAGGAAGCCGACGATGCCCATCGCGAGCAGGTCCGCGTGCAGATGCACGAACCTTATCGCACGCTGCTCGGTCACTTTCGTCACGAGACAGGGCATTACTACTGGGACCGCCTGGTCGCCAACAGTCATTGGCTGGAGCCGTTCCGCGGTCTGTTCGGTGACGAGCGAGCAAGCTATGCCGAGGCCCTTGAGCGGCATTATCAGCAAGGCGCGCCGCTCGACTGGCAGCAATATTACGTCAGCGCCTACGCCACCATGCACCCCTGGGAAGACTGGGCGGAAACCTGGGCTCACTACCTGCACATGATGGATGCAGTGGACACTGCCTTGGGGTTTGGCATGAGTGCGCAGGAAATGGATTTCGATTACCAGCCGTTTCCGCCCAGTACGCTATTCGACCCGCAACACCCTGGCGGTCCGGCGTTCCTGTCGTTCGTCAACGCATGGATCGAACTGGCCGGCATGCTCAACGAATTGTCGCGCAGCATGGGTCAGCCGGATTTTTATCCGTTCGCCCTGCCGCCGGCGGTGATTGCCAAGCTGCACTTCATTCATCTGGTGATCCAGCAAGAGGGCGGCAGGGCGGATGAGGTGTTGGCGCAATAGGATCAAAAGATCGCAGCCTGCGGCAACTCCTACAGGTGTACGCCGATCCATGTAGGAGCTGCCGCAGGCTGCGATCTTTAAAGGTCAGCGCATGTCCTTGACCGGACTCATATTTTTTAATCTCCGCGAACGGTTGTAACTTCGTCTCAGATAGGTACAATGGCGCGGCTCGCCGTCAGGTGAGCGTCGTTATGGTGACCCCATCGGTCCCCCCGCAACGATTACCCGTGAACCTGGTCAGATCCGGAAGGAAGCAGCCACAGCGGGAACATTGTGTGCCGGGGTGTGGCTGGTGGGGTTGCCTCCATAACGCAGCACGAACCCTCTTTCGTGTTTTCTATTTAAACATACTGTTTTATTTTCCCTGCCATGGAGCTCATCCAGGGCGGTTTTTCGTCGTTTCCGAATTAAAGCGCGGGATATAAAAAAGGAGGCCGATCTGTCGCATTCGACAGATCGGCCTCCTTTCTTCATTTACTAGGCTTGGACAAGGCCTGGTCAACCGCTGCGATCAGCTTTCCCAGATCCTTCGGGGTGGCTTTGTGTATGACGCTGAACAGGTATGCCCGCTGTTCATCTTCGTCTTCCAGATCTGCGAAAAAGGCTTTCAGCTTCACGCCCAGCACGTCGGCAAGCAAAAACAATGCTTCCACGCTGGGGGTATAGGTGCCGGTTTCGAAGCGACTGATGGTTTTGGGGTCAAAACCGGTTTTTTCGCCGAGTTCAGCCTGAGTAAGCCCTGCGACCTTACGGTAGCGTCGGATGGCCGGACCCAAACTTGAAATTTGCATCGCTCAATTCCCATTTAGAATCAAGAACTTAACGATAGATTTCTGCATTAGGCAACTGCATGATCCATCACCTTGCTTTGCAAAATGTGATGCATTTCGTAGAATCGCCGCTTCGAAGGATTTTGGGGTGATCTGCTTTCTGAAGTTTAGGCGATATGAAAAAGCCAGCATTGCGTTCCCTGCCGGGTCTGCACAAAGGCCGCTGACGGTCTGAAGCCTCGCGAAATATTACCAGAGTCGGTGTTGCTACTTTGCCCTGGATCTTCGGCGGTCCGGGGTCATCAAATGCTGTTCATGGAGTGATAACGTGTCTCTGCGCAGTACGTCTCAAAACACCTCTTCCGGGCATCCTGCGCTGGTCGAGCGGTACCACCGCTAGCGACAGTGAGCCTGACTCATGGATGAGAAATACCGCAGGGCCGTGGATGCAGCCGCGATTTTTTCCGAGACCGATCTGGACGGCCGGATTACCTATGTCAACGATCAGTTCTGCGCCGTGTCCGGCTACAGCCGCGAGGAACTGCTGGGGCAGAACCATCGCCTGCTGAACTCCGGCCTGCATTCCGCCGATTTCTTCGCCGCCATGTGGCGCACCATCGCCCTGGGCAATATCTGGAAGGGCGAAATCTGTAATCGCGCCAAGGATGGCAGCCTGTATTGGGTCGACAGCACCATGGTGCCGGTGCTCGACGATGCCACCGGACGCGTTCACCGATACCTGTCGATTCGTTTCGACATCAGCGAAAAACGCCAACTGCTGCAATCCTTGCAATGGCGGGTCGGGCATGACGTGCTGACCGGGCTGCCCAATCGCGCCTTCCTGTCGGATTTACTCGATCAGGCGCTGGAATTCTCCCGGCATGAAAACATTCCGTTGGCGGTGTGCATGCTTGACCTCGACGGGTTCAAGGCGGTCAACGACGGTTACGGTCACGCCAGTGGCGATATGTTGCTGGTGGAAGTGGCCAAGCGTTTGCGCGACATTGTGCGCGGCGAAGACGTGGTGGCCCGACTGGCCGGCGACGAGTTCGTGCTGGTGCTGCGTTATGTGCGTGATCTGCCGGAATTGTGCGCAGCGCTGAATCGCGTGTTGGGGGCGATTTCGGCGCCTTACACGCTGCATAGCAAGGACATCAATGTGTTCGCCAGTATCGGCGTTACCCTGTTTCCCCACGACAACGAAGATGCCGAAACCCTGCTGCGTCATGCCGATCAGGCGATGTATGTGGCCAAGCAGAGCGGGCGAAACCGCTTTCATCTATTCGATGTCTCTCGGGATCAGGAGGTCAAGGCCACTCACCAGACCGTCGAGCGGGTGCGTCAGGCGTTGGTCGCCGGTGAGTTGCGCCTGCATTTTCAGCCCAAAGTGAACATGCGCCGTGGCGTGGTCGTCGGTTTTGAGGCGTTGTTGCGGTGGGAGCACCCACAAAACGGCATGGTGCCACCCCGGGAGTTTTTGCCGCTGGTGGAGGACACCGACCTGATCATCGATATCGGCGAATGGGTGATGGATCAGGTTCTGTCGCAGTTGCACCGTTGGCAGCAAGCGGGGCAGGGCTGGCCGATCAGTATCAATATCGCGGCGCGACATTTTCAGCGCACGGACTTCGTCGACCGGCTCAAGCACGTACTCGCTCGACATGCCCAGGTCGCCCCGCAGATGCTCGATCTGGAAATCGTCGAGTCGGTGGCGATCGAGAATATCCAGCATGTCAGTGCCTGTTTGCAGGCCTGTCAGGCGTTGGGGGTGCAGTTTTCCCTGGGTGACTTTGGCACGGGTTACTCGTCCCTGAGTTACCTCAAGCGTTTACGTACCCAAACCATCAAGATTGATAAATCGTTCGTGCGCGACATTCTGAATGATCGTGACGACCTGGCCCTGACCACAGCGGTGATTGGCTTGGCCCGCGCGTTCGGCCGGCAGGTGATTGCCGAGGGGCTGGAAAGCGTTGAGCACGGTGAATTGCTGTTGCGGCTGGGATGCGAAGTCGCTCAAGGCTATTTCATCGCGCGCCCGATGCCGCCCGGTGAGGTGCCGGACTGGGTGGCGGGGTTTGTCGCCCCGTTGCAATGGCAGGCACTCGAGCAGACAGCCTGAGCCATCGGCGCCCTGTAGCAGCTGGCGAAGCCTGCGTTCGGCGGCGCAGCCGTCGTAAAATCCTGAGTTCGCGTTTTAACTGAAAGACCGCAGGGCCTCTTCTCACGACTGCTGCGCCGCCGAACGCAGGCTTCGGCAGCTGCTACTGACCAGGGTTACCGGTATAGAGCCGGATGATGTCATCGATCTCCCCGGACATTTTCATGTGCTGCAACGTGTTCAGAATGCGTTGCACAGGCACCTTGGGGTCGTTGCGCACGTAACAACCGACGGTTTGTTCATGCACCAGCGCTACGCTTTGCAGTTGTCGGTCGGGTAGCAGGCGCTGGTTGAACCAGTCCAGGGTCCATTGGCTGCTCACGGCATAGCGGTAGCGTCCGGCCAGGAGTTTATCCAGCACCTGTTCCTGATTGCGCGCGTCATCGCGGTGCAGGCGGTCGGCGTCGAACAGCGGTTGCAGGGTCGGGTAGCTATAGCCGAGCACTGTGCCGATCGACTGCTGTGGCAGCTCTGCCGGGTTGACCGTGTCGGGTGAGCCTCGCCGGCCAATCAGCAAGTCGCGCTGAACCAGCAGTGGAACGCTCCAGATATAGTTGCCGGACAGATTCGGCAGCCAGGATTGTGAAATATAACAGCGCACATCGACTTCGCCGTGTTCCATGGCGTTTTGCACCCGTGCCCGAGGCAAGACATGAAATTGCGCCGGCATGCCGACCTGTGTCGCCAGGCTGAGCATGATGTCGTGCAGAATGCCCTGGGTCGGTCGGCCGCCGCGCTCCATCTGCACCATGGGCATGGCCCAGCTGTCGGACACGACAAAGCGCAATGGCGCCTCGGCGGCTGCGACGCTCAGGCTGACCAACAGCAGTGCCCCCAAGGCAAAACGCATAAACGCTCCGGTACGGCTCTAACCTGAGCCAATAAAAGCCCCTCAAAGTGCAGCTTAGCCAGAATAGACGAGCGCACCGGATGCAATTTTGGCCTTGCTCCGCTAGCATTAGCCGCTTCTGTTCCTTCGTTGCGACGGTTTTCGATGAGTTATCAGGTTCTTGCACGTAAATGGCGTCCGCGCTCGTTCGGCGAAATGGTCGGCCAGACCCATGTGCTCAAGGCTCTGATCAATGCCTTGGACAGCCAGCGGCTGCACCACGCGTACCTGTTTACCGGTACCCGCGGGGTCGGCAAGACCACCATCGCGCGGATCATCGCCAAATGCCTGAACTGTGAAACAGGTATCACTTCGACCCCCTGCGGCGAGTGCTCGGTGTGCCGCGAAATCGATGAAGGCCGCTTCGTTGACCTGATCGAGATCGACGCCGCGAGCCGGACCAAGGTCGAAGACACCCGCGAGCTGCTCGACAACGTGCAGTACGCGCCGAGCCGCGGGCGCTTCAAGGTCTACCTGATCGACGAAGTGCACATGCTCTCCAGCCATTCCTTCAATGCGCTGTTGAAAACCCTTGAAGAGCCGCCGCCCTACGTCAAGTTCATCCTGGCCACCACCGATCCGCAGAAACTTCCGGCAACGATTCTTTCGCGTTGCCTGCAGTTCTCCCTGAAGAACATGACCCCGGAGCGGGTGGTCGAGCATTTGACTCACGTGCTGAGCGTCGAGAACGTGCCGTTCGAAGACGACGCGCTATGGCTGCTGGGCCGCGCCGCCGACGGTTCGATGCGCGACGCCATGAGCCTGACCGATCAGGCCATTGCTTTCGGTGAAGGCAAAGTCATGGCCGCCGACGTGCGGGCCATGCTCGGTACCCTTGATCATGGTCAGGTCTACGACGTCCTGCATGCGCTGATCGAAGGCGACGCCAAGGCGTTGCTCGAAGCCGTGCGCCATCTGGCCGAACAAGGCCCGGACTGGAACGGCGTGCTCTCGGAAATTCTCAATGTGCTGCACCGTGTCGCCATCGCCCAGGCCCTGCCTGAAGGCGTCGACAACGGCCATGGCGACCGTGATCGGGTCCTGGCGCTGGCCCAGGCGCTTCCGGCCGAAGATGTGCAGTTCTATTACCAGATGGGCCTGATCGGTCGGCGGGATTTGCCGCTGGCGCCGGACCCGCGCGGTGGCTTCGAGATGGTCCTGCTGCGAATGCTCGCGTTCCGGCCGGCAGACACTGCGGACGCGCCGAGGCAACCGCTAAAGCCAGTGGGGATCAGCCAGGCCACAGTTGATTCCGCAAACTCGGTGGCTGCCGCGTCGGTTGTTGCGCCGGTAGTCGCTACGGCCGTTACACCGCCTCCGGTTGCGCCTGTGGTTGCACCAGCCCCTGTCCCGGTAGCTGCGCCTGAGCCGGTCGCGCCTGAGCCTGAGCCTGAGCCTGAGGCTGTTGTCGAGCCCGTAGCGGTCGAAGAGATCGTCGATCTGCCGTGGAACGACCCGGTAGAGCCCGAAGTTGTCCAGCAGCCCGCCGTCGAGTCGGTGCTGGAAACGGCTGGCGAACAACCCGAATTGCCACCGATGCCCATGCCGACCCCGGACAGTGTGGTGCCGGATGCGCCGGAATGGGCTGCTGCGCCGATCCCGGAACCGTCCGTGGCCGAAGTCGATGCCGCCACGCCAGGCATGGATCAGGACGACGAGCCGCCGCTGGACGAGGACTACATCGAGCCGGACATGGATTCGGCCTACAGCTACCTCGACGACCTGGCCAGCGAGCACACCGCCGAACCTGCGCCGGAACCCGAACCTGAACCGGCCGCGATGCCGGCCACCGGCCTGGCCCTGCAATGGCTGGAGTTGTTCCCGAAACTTCCGGTATCCGGCATGACCGCCAGCATCGCCGCCAACTGCACGCTGATCGCCGTCGATGGCGACAATTGGTTGTTGCACCTGGACCCGGCCCACAGTGCCTTGTTCAACGCGACACAACAACGTCGCCTCAACGATGCACTGAACCAGCTCCACGGGCGCACGCTGACCCTGAGCATGGAGCTGATCAAGCCCGAGCAGGAAACCCCGGCTCAGGCCTCATCCCGGCGTCGTGCCAATCGTCAGCGTGAGGCCGAGGAATCGATCCACGGCGATCCGTTCATCCAGCAAATGATGCAGCAGTTCGGGGCGGTGGTCCGTCACGATACTATTGAACCTGTCGAGGCCCTGGTCAGTCAGGGCTAATAACTGAAGGCGCTTGGCCACATTCGCCGGGCGCTGTTTTTATCCAAGTACTTTTGAGGTGATTCCCATGATGAAAGGTGGCATGGCCGGCCTGATGAAGCAGGCGCAGCAGATGCAGGAAAAAATGGCCAAGATGCAGGAAGAGCTGGCCAACGCCGAAGTCACCGGTAAAGCCGGCGGCGACATGGTCACCGTGGTGATGACCGGTCGTCACGACGTCAAGCGCGTAACCATCGACCCAAGCCTGGTCGAAGGCCTGAGCGAAGACGACAAGGAAATGCTGGAAGCGGTATTCGCCGCAGCCGTCAACGACGCCGTGCGCAAGATCGAAGCCAACAGCCAGGACAAAATGTCCGGCGTGACCGCTGGCATGCAATTGCCACCGGGTATGAAACTGCCATTCTGATTCGCCAACGCGCGTCGGATGGGTTCAAAAAAATGCCAGGCATCGCGCCTGGCATTTTTGTTTCTGTCTGTTGGAAGTATGGTGCCTGTGAGGCAGCCTTCGCGGGCAAGCCCGCTCCCACAGGGATTACCTGAATCCTGTGGGAGCGTGGCTTGCCCGCGATGAAGTCACCTCGGTACAACTGACGAAACTTCGAACCCGACACCTATACAAAGGTCTGCTCCCTATACAGCCGAAATTCATCGATCGAGGAGGCGTTCGCATGCCGCAAGCATCGACTGTCAACCAGTCCTGCAACTTCGGCAAACGGGTGGTGCGGGTTGCGTGGACTGAGTAATTGACGCTGTTATTTGACGCTAAACAGAGGCGCGGGTATAAACCGCGTCTCGTTGTTATGTCGGATTTTTCCCCATGAGCTTCAGCCCTTTGATTCGCCAACTGATCGACGCCTTGCGAATTTTGCCGGGAGTGGGTCAGAAAACTGCCCAGCGCATGGCGTTGCAACTGCTTGAGCGTGATCGCAGCGGCGGTTCGCGACTGGCCCAGGCGCTGAGCCAGGCCATGGAAGGAGTGGGGCACTGCCGCTTGTGCCGCACGCTGACCGAAGACGATCTGTGCCCGCAATGCGCCGACCCACGCCGCGACGACACCTTGCTGTGTGTGGTGGAAGGTCCGATGGACGTTTATGCGGTGGAGCAGACCGGTTTCCGCGGTCGCTACTTCGTGCTCAAAGGCCATCTGTCACCCCTCGACGGATTAGGGCCGGATGCCATCGGCATTCCACAATTGATGGCGCGGATCGAAGAAGCGGGCACGTTTGCTGAAGTAATCCTCGCCACCAACCCGACGGTGGAAGGCGAGGCCACGGCACATTACATCGCCCAGTTGCTCAGCAACAAAGGCCTGATCGCCTCGCGCATCGCCCATGGCGTGCCGTTGGGTGGTGAGCTGGAACTGGTAGATGGCGGGACATTGGCGCATTCGTTTGCCGGGCGTAAGCCGATCTCGCTGTAACGGTGCTGTCTGGACTGACGTCTTCGTGAGCAAACCCGCTCCCACATTTGATTTGTGTGCGCCGCAAATCCCCTGTGGGAGCGGGCTTGCTCGCGAATGGCTCGCCTCGGTTTCCTTGATTCACACAGTCCACTTGAAAACCAAGCAAGCGCTCGGTTAACTTCGCTGAACCTTCAGTGGAGCTCGCCGATGCCTGCCTTTCAGGAATACTTCGACCCCAGCCACCAATTGGTCCGCGACAGCGTCAGACGTTTCGTCGAGCGTGAGATTCTTCCGGACATCGACCAGTGGGAAGAAGCCGAAAGCTTCCCTCGTGAACTCTACCTGAAGGCCGGCGCGGCGGGGATTCTGGGTATTGGTTATCCCGAAGCCTTGGGCGGTAGCCATGAAGGGGACCTGTTTGCCAAGATCGCTGCCAGTGAAGAGCTGATGCGCTGTGGTTCCGGTGGTCTGGTCGCGGGGCTGGGCTCGCTGGACATTGGTCTGCCGCCGATCCTCAAGTGGGCCAGGCCCGAAGTCCGCGATCGCGTTGTGCCTCAGGTGCTGGCGGGCGAGAAGATCAGCGCCCTGGCTGTCACCGAGCCCAGCGGCGGCTCCGACGTCGCCAACCTGCAAACCCGCGCCGTGCGAGACGGCGACTTTTACAGGGTCAGCGGCAGCAAAACCTTCATTACCAGTGGCGTTCGTGCGGATTTCTACACCGTCGCGGTGCGCACCGGAGAGTCGGGTTTTGGCGGCATCAGTTTGCTGCTGATCGAGAAGGGCACACCCGGTTTCACCGTCGGTCGTCAGTTGAAGAAAATGGGCTGGTGGGCGTCAGACACCGCCGAATTGTTTTTCGATGATTGCCGGGTGCCGGCGGGTCATCTGATCGGGGCCGAGAACATGGGCTTCGCCTGCATCATGGGTAACTTTCAGAGCGAGCGCCTGGCCCTGGCGCTGATGGCCAACATGAGCGCGCAATTGGCGCTGGAGGAGAGCCTGAAGTGGGCTCGTCAACGGGAAGCCTTCGGCAAACCCATCGGCAAGTTCCAGGTGCTCAAGCACCGTCTCGCGGAAATGGCCACGGCGCTGGAGGTGTCACGGGAATTCACCTACCGCCAGGCAGCGAAAATGGCCGCCGGGCAGAGCGTGATCAAGGAGATTTCCATGGCCAAGAATTTTGCTACCGACACGGCTGATCGCATTACCAACGACGCCGTGCAGATCCTCGGTGGCCTGGGTTATATGCGCGAGAACCTGGTGGAACGGCTGTATCGCGATAATCGGATTCTGTCGATTGGTGGGGGAACGCGGGAAGTGATGAATGAGATCATCAGTAAGCAGATGGGGCTCTAATCTGCGGTGTAGCGGCTGACGCCATCGCGAGCAGGCTCGCTCCCACAGGGGATTTTCTGTGTACGCAAGTTCTGTGCATGACAGCGATTAACTGTGGGAGCGAGCCTGCTCGCGATGGCGTCGGTGCAGGCGCCGCCTTACTTATCGCTCAACGCAAACTGCGTCAGACAGAAAGTAGGAATCCCCATGTCTTCCAGCCGCTGCGAGCCACCCAGCTCCGGCAAGTCAATGATCGCCGCCGCTTCATGCACCCGCGCGCCCATGCGCCGAATCAGGTTCGCCGCCGCGATCAGCGTGCCGCCGGTGGCGATCAGGTCATCGAACATCACCACCGAGTCACCCTCGCACAGGCTGTCGGCGTGGACTTCGAGAAAGGCTTCGCCGTACTCGGTCTGATAACCCTCGGCCAACACGTCGGCCGGCAGTTTGCCCTGCTTGCGGAATAGCACCAGCGGTTTGTTCAACTGATAGGCCAGGATTGAACCGATCAGGAAGCCACGGGCATCCATGGCGCCGATGTGGGTGAAGTCTGCTTCGACATAACGATGGGCAAAGCTGTCCATCACCAGGCGCAGGGCCGTGGGCGACTGGAACAGCGGGGTAATGTCGCGAAAGATCACGCCCGGCTTGGGAAAGTCAATCACGGGGCGGATGAGGGATTTGATGTCGAAGGAGTCGAAGACCATCGTCGAAGTGTCCTGGCAGGCTGCAAACGTCGCAGTATAACGGCGGCTGAACCGTTTCGCTCAGCCGCCATTGCCAGGATCAGCCGTCGAGCGAGCCGCCGGCCAGGGCGCAGAGCTGGATCGGGTCGAGGATATGTATTTCTTTGCCCTCGGCGGCGATGAGTTCGTTTTGCTGGAAACGGGTGAACACCCGCGACACGGTTTCCACCGCCAGGCCCAGGTAATTGCCGATTTCGTTGCGCGACATGCTCAGCCGGAACTGGTTGGCCGAGAAGCCACGAGCGCGGAAACGGGCCGACAGGTTGACCAGGAACGTGGCGATGCGCTCGTCGGCGGTTTTCTTCGACAGCAGCAACATCATTTGCTGATCGTCACGAATCTCGCGGCTCATCACCCGCATCAACTGGCGGCGCAGTTGTGGCAGTTGCAGGGCCAGTTCGTCGAGGCGATCGAAAGGAATTTCGCACACCGAAGTGGTTTCCAGGGCTTGCGCCGAGACCGGGTGCTTTTCAGTGTCCATACCCGACAGGCCGACCAGTTCACTCGGCAAATGGAAGCCAGTGAGCTGTTCTTCGCCGCCATCGCTCAGGCTGAAGGTCTTGAGGGCGCCGGAGCGTACTGCATAAACGGAATCGAACGTGTCGCCCTGACGAAACAGGAATTCGCCTTTTTTCAGCGGGCGACCTCGTTTGACGATTTCGTCCAGCGCATCCATGTCTTCCAGATTCAAAGAAAGTGGCAGGCAGAGAGGTGCCAGGCTGCAATCCTTGCAATGGGCCTGGCTATGAGCGCGCAGTTTTACTGGCTCGGACATTTCTTTAATCCTTGTGGGAAAACACACATAAGCCGTAAGGGTAACTCACGGGAGGACATTCGGGCCAGCCTGCGACAATTTAACCGCAAGGCCTTAGATCACTCGTGAAAAGCGTTGAAGATTGGTGTGTTCCAGATACGCATCGAAAACCATGCACACCGAACGCACCAGCAGCCGGCCTGCGGGCTGTACGGTGATCCGCTCGTTGTCCAACTCGATCAGCCCGTCTTCGGCCATATCCAGCAGCTGTGGCCAAAGCTCGGCGAAATAACCACGAAAATCGATATTGAAGACTCGCTCGATTTCCAGGAATTCCAGGCTGAAATGGCAAATCAACTGCTGAATCACGGCTCTGCGCAAGCGATCGTCAGCGGTGCATATCAGGCCACGGCTGGTGGCCAGTTGAGCGGACGCCAATGCGTTCTGGTACTGGTTCAGGTCGCTGCTGTTCTGGCAGTACAAATCGCCGATCTGGCTGATTGCCGATACCCCCAGACCGATCAAATCGCAATGACCATGCGTGGTGTAGCCCTGGAAGTTACGTTGCAGCGTCGATTCTTCCTGAGCAATCGCCAAGTCATCGTCAGGCAGGGCGAAATGGTCCATGCCGATGTAGCGGTAACCGGCAGCCGTCAGTTGTTCGATGGTGCGCTGGAGCATTTCCAGCTTCTGTGCCGGTGCCGGTAGATCGTTGCCATTGATCCGCCGTTGCGGCATGAAGCGTTCCGGCAGATGGGCGTAGTTGAACACCGAGAGCCGGTCCGGTTGCAGGCTGATGACTTCGTCGACGGTGCGGGCGAAGTTCTCGGGCGTCTGCTTGGGCAGGCCGTAGATCAGATCGATGTTGATCGAGCGAAATTGCAGGGTCCGGGCAGCGTCGATCACTGCGCGGGTTTCTTCCAGGCTTTGCAGACGATTGACCGCCCGTTGTACCGCCGGATCGAGGTCTTGAACGCCAATGCTGACCCGGTTGAAACCCAGTTCCCGGAGCAGGCCCATGGTCGACCAATCAGCTTCGCGAGGGTCGATTTCGATGCCATAGTCGCCGGAATCGTCGTCGAGCAGATTGAAATGCTTGCGCAGCTGAGCCATCAACTGGCGCAGTTCGTCGTGGCTGAGAAAGGTGGGTGTGCCGCCGCCGAAATGCAGTTGCTCGACTTTTTGCGTCGGGTCGAGGTGGCAGGCAATCAGCTGGATTTCCTGTTCCAGGCGCCGCAAATAGGGCAGGGCGCGGCCACGGTCCTTGGTGATGACTTTGTTGCAGGCGCAGTAGTAGCAAATGTTCGCGCAGAACGGCACGTGCACATACAGCGACAGCGGCCGCAGGGCTTTACGGCTGTCGCGCAGGGCATGAAACAGGTCGAAGGTGCCGACCTGGCTGTCGAACTGCACGGCGGTCGGGTACGAGGTATAGCGCGGTCCCGCCAGGTCGTAACGGCGGATCAGATCTGTGTCCCAACGAATGGCGTCGAGCATGCGGGCATTCCCCCGGATAGGCTGGCAATGTCGGCGAGTCTAGGGAGAAGTGCGCAAAGGCATCTTGATTTGCATCAACAGTGATTGGCGACAGCGATAGCTTTTGTGGCGAGGGGGCTTGCCCCCGTTCGGCTGCGAAGCAGTCGTAGAGTCGGCGGACACGGTCGTTCTAAAAAGGTGCGGTGCAGTGTTTTTGGGGTCGCTTCGCAACCCAACGGGGGCAAGCCCCCTCGCCACTGGTCTAATGCCCCATCAGCCAATGTTGATGCGGCCCTGGCAAGGTCCAGATACCGAACACCATCACCAGCAAGCCACCGGTCATGCGTACGCTGCGTTTGCGCAACAACGCCGTGACGCGCTCGGCGGCAAGCCCTGTGGCGAGCAGCACCGGCCAGGTGCCCAGCCCGAATGCCAGCATCAGCAATGCACTGTCCAGCGCATTGCCCTGGCTCGCCGACCAGAGCAATGTGCTGTAAACCAGCCCACATGGCAGCCAGCCCCATAGCGCGCCCAGCAGCAGGGCGCGGGGCAGGTTCGACACGGGTAATAATGTGTTGGCCACCGGCTGGATATGCCGCCACAGGCCGCGACCGAGGCTTTCGATACGGGTCAGGCCGCTCCACCAGCCGGCCAGGTACAGGCCCATGGCGATCAGCAGCAGCCCGGCGAGAATGCGCATGAACATCGCCGCCGGGCTATTGGCCACGGCCCAACCGGCCAGGCCGATCAGCAGGCCGGCCGCGGCGTAGCTAAGAATGCGCCCCAGGTTGTAGGCCAGCAATAGTCGAAAGCGTCGGCTGCGTTGTTCTTTGGGGATCGCCAGGGTCAACGCGCCCATCAAGCCGCCGCACATGCCCAGGCAATGCCCGCCGCCGAGCAAGCCGAGGATCAGCGCAGACACCAACAGTGGCGCCAACTCAAGCATGGGGCGGCGCCTTATCGTCCGGTTTGGCCGGATGGCCGCCGGCCTCGTCGACCGCTGCCTTGTGGTTCGGGTCCTGATCGTCGAACAGGATGCTGTGGGCCGGGCCGTCGAGATCGTCGTACTGACCGCTGTCGACTGCCCAGAAGAAGATATAGATAGCGATGGCCACGATCAGCAGCGCGGCCGGGATCATCACGTAGAGAGCTGGCATCTGGACTCCATGCCCGCGCGGCTCAGGCCGGCAGCGGGCGGGTTTCTGGCGTGGTGCTGGCAGGCTGCGAGCTCGGCAGGCGAGTCAGGCGCAGGGCATTGAGCACCACGGTCAACGAACTGATCGACATGCCAACCGCTGCCCATACCGGAGTGATCCAGCCGAGGGCGGCGAACGGCAACATGAGGCCATTGTACAGCGCTGCCCACAGCAAATTCTCGATGATGACCCGACGGGTGCGGCGGGCCAGGCTGAAGGCTTGCACCAGCGCATCGAGGCGGTTCGACAACAGCACCGCGTCGGCACTGGTTTTCGCCAGATCGGTGGCCGACCCCATCGCCACGCTGATGTCGGCGGCGGCCAGCACCGGCACATCGTTGACCCCGTCACCGAGCATCAACACCTTGCGGCCTTCCTTGTGCAGTAGTTGCAGCACCTGCAATTTATCGTCCGGACGCAAACCGCCTCGGGCCTCGTCGATGCCCAACTCGGCAGCGACGCTGGCAACCATCGGCGAGCTGTCGCCGGACAGCAGCAGCGTGCGCCAGCCGCGAGCCTTGCAGGCCGCCAGCAGGGCAGGCGCGTCGGCACGTAAACGGTCATCGAGTACGAACCAGGCCAGCGGCCCCTGACTGTCGCCGAGCAACAGCCATTGGCCAGGCTCATCGGGCATTACAGGCGTTTGAGCGCCGCTGAGTTCGCAGACAAACCCCGGTTGGCCAATGCGCAGGCGTTGTGCGCCGACCAACCCCTCAAGGCCCAGGCCTGGCGTGCTGTGAACTTCTTCGGCGGCCAGCGGCGCGCGGCCAAAAGCCCGGGCAATCGGGTGCTCGGAGCGGTTTTCCAGGGCGGCGGCGAGGCTCAGGCATTGATCGCTGGTCAAGGCTCCAAGTGGCCGGATCGAACGCAAGGCCAGGCGACCTTCGGTGAGGGTGCCGGTCTTGTCGAAAATCACCGTGTCGATCTGGTTCAGGCCTTCCAGCACATGGCCGCGCGTCAACAAAAGACCGAGCTTGTGCAGCGTGCCGGTGGCGGCGGTGAGGGCGGTTGGTGTGGCCAGCGACAAGGCGCACGGGCACGTCGCAACCAGCATCGCCAGGACAATCCAGAACGCTCGCGAAGAATCCAGTTCCCACCAGAGCAGGCCGATGGCCGCGACGGCAATCAGCGACAACAGCAAAAACCATTGCGCGGCGCGGTCGGCGATTTCCGCCAGTCGTGGCTTTTCGGCCTGGGCGCGATCCAGCAGGCGGACGATGGCCGACAGGCGCGTGTCCTGACCCAGCGCCAGGACTTCCACGGTCAGCGCACCTTCAACGTTCAAGGTGCCGGCGGTGACGGCATCGCCCGGGGCCCGTGGTTGTGGCAGGTATTCGCCGGTCAGCAGGGATTCGTCGATGCTCGATTGACCGTCGAGGATCTTGCCATCGGCCGGCAGGATTGAGCCGGGATGCACCAGCACCTGATCGCCTACGCGCAGTTCGCTGAGCAGAATCCGTTCGCTCTGGCCGTCGGCACTCAGCCGCAGGCAGGAGGCGGGCAACAGATTGACCAGCTGAGCGGTCGCGGCGGCGGTGCGTTCCCGGGCTCGACGTTCCAGATAGCGCCCGGCCAGCAGGAACAGTGCAAACATCCCTACTGCATCGAAGTACAGCTCGCCTACCCCGGTGATCGAGGTCCAGATCCCGGCGATATAGGCACTGCCGATCGCCAGCGACACCGAGACGTCCATGGTCAGGTGACGGGTGCGCAGATCGCGCATCGCCCCTTTGAAAAACGGCGCGCAGCTGTAAAACACGATCGGCGTGGTCAGAAACAGCGCGACCCAGCGCAGGATGGTGTGCAGCTCGGGGCTGAGGTCAATGTTGAATTCCGGCCAGGTGGCCATGGTTGCCATCATCGCCTGGAACCACAGCAGCCCGGCGACACCGAGTTGACGCAGCGCCAGACGGTTTTCGCTGGCCAGTTGTTCACTGGCGCGGTCGGCCTGATAGGGGTGGGCGGCGTAACCGATGTGGCGCAATTCGCTGAGCACCTGGCTCAGTGGTAATTGCGCGTCGGCCCAGCGCACATGCAGGCGGTGGTTGGACAGGTTCAAGCGTGCTTCGGCCACCGCTGGCAGGCTGCGAAGATGCTTTTCTATCAGCCAGCCGCAGGCGGCGCAACTGATGCCTTCCATCAACAGAGTGGTTTCGGCGAGTTCGCCTTCGTGGCGGACAAAGGGTTGCTGCACATCGGCGCGGTCGTACAGCGCCAGTTCGTCGACCAACTGCACCGGCAAGGCTTCGGGGTTGGCCGAGGCTTCGCTGCGATGCTGATAATAGCTTTCCAGCCCACCGGCCACGATGGCCTCGGCCACTGCCTGGCAACCCGGGCAACAGAACTCGCGGGTATCGCCGAGGACGGCGGCGGTGAAGCGGCTGCCGGCCGGGACGGGCAGGGCGCAGTGGTAGCAGGGGGTTGGATTGGTCATGAGGCGTGTTCCGATGATCGTTCCCACGCTCCGCGTGGGAATGCCTCTCCGGACGCTCCGCGTCCGCTTCGGCTGGGACGCAGAGCGTCCCTGGCTGCGTTCCCACGCAGAGCGTGGGAACGATCAGGGTAAGGCTTATTTTTTCAGGTCTTCCGCGCCCTGCAGCGGCTCATCACCGAGCAGCAGATCCTTGGCATGGCTGACCTGTTCTTCTTCGAACATGCGCCAGATCTTGTCATCCTGCACACCCAGCAATTCGACGAAGCGACGACCTTCAATCTTGTCGCTCAACTGGCCGATGTAGCGGCCCTGTTCGGTTTCGCTGCGGGCCAGGGTGATCTTGCGATCCTTCTCCGGCTGAGTGGGTGAAATCAGGTTCAGCTCAAGGGTTGCAGGCGTGCTGTTGCCGCTCAGGCGCAGGTCGACTTCGCCGGTCACGTCATCCAGGTGCATGCTGGCACGCAGTTGCAGGGTCTGGGCCAGCAGTTCGCGGTCCAGCGAACGGTTGATGCCCTTGCCGGCCTCGTAATAGTTGTCGTTGACCAGGTTGTCCGGGTTGTTCACCGCGATGGTCACCATCGACAGGGTCAAGGTCACCGAGCAGGCCAGGATGGCGATGATAATCCACGGCCAAAGGTGCTTGTACCAGGGACTTGCGGCAGTTGCTGCGGGCATGATCACTTCTCTCAACGAATTTGTGGGCCGATGAATCGGCTCTTGGCTTCAACGTGGACGTTGGCGTCATCGGCATCCTTGAGGATGAATTTCACCTCGTTGGTGCTCGACGGCAATTGTTCCGGTGCACTGGACAGTTCGACCGGCTGGCTGAAAATCTCCCCGGCGGCGACTTTGATCTCGCGCTTGCCTTGCAGCTTGAGATCCGGCAGGCCGGTGGCTTCCAGCACGTACGTGTGGTCGCGCTGGTCCTTGTTCATGATCTTCAGGCTGTAGACGTTTTCGATCCGGCCTTCGGCGTTCTCGCGATACAGCACGCGGTCTTTGCTGACGTCGAAACCGACCAGCGAGCGCATGAAAAATGCAGTCACCAGCAATGCGATCATCGCCAGCAGCACTGTGGCATAGCCGATCAGGCGTGGACGCAGTTTATTGGTTTTTTGCCCCGACAGGTTGTGCTCGGTGGTGTAGCTGATCAGGCCGCGCGGGTAATCCATCTTGTCCATGATGCTGTCGCAGGCGTCAATGCACGCCGCGCAGCCGATGCATTCGACCTGCAGGCCGTCACGAATGTCGATACCGGTGGGGCAGACCTGGACGCACATCGTGCAATCGATGCAGTCACCCAGGCCCTGAGCCTTGTAGTCGATGCCTTTCTTGCGCGGGCCACGGCTTTCGCCACGGCGCGGGTCGTAGGAAACGATCAGTGTGTCCTTGTCGAACATTACGCTCTGGAAGCGTGCGTACGGGCACATGTAAATGCACACCTGCTCGCGCAACCAGCCGGCGTTGCCGTAGGTGGCGAGGGTGAAGAAGCCGACCCAGAAATACGACCAGCCATCCGCCTGGCCTGTAAAGAAGTCGAGCACCAGTTCGCGAATCGGCGAGAAGTAACCGACAAAGGTCATGCCGGTCACGAAGCCGATCAGCAGCCACATCGTGTGCTTGCTGAACTTGCGCAGGAATTTGTGGGCGCTCATCGGCGCCTTGTCGAGTTTGATGCGCTGGTTGCGGTCGCCTTCAGTGACCTTTTCGCACCACATGAAGATCCAGGTCCAGACGCTTTGCGGGCAGGTATAGCCACACCAGACCCGACCGGCATACACGGTAATGAAAAACAGGCCGAAGGCACTGATGATCAGAATGCCCGAGAGCAGGATGAAATCCTGAGGCCAGAAGGTCGCGCCAAAAATGAAGAATTTACGCTCTGGCAGGTTCCACCAGACGGCTTGATGACCGCCCCAGCTCAGCCACACCGTGCCGAAGTACAGCAGAAACAGCCCGGCCCCGCCGATCATCCGCAAATTGCGGAACAGGCCGGTGAAGGCGCGGGTGTAGATCTTTTCTCGAGAGGCGTAGAGGTCGACGCTGTTGTTCGCGTTCTTGGCAGGCGGAGTGACGTCGTGTACCGGAATCTGATTGCTCATCGTTGCATCCCACGGCAGTGGAAAAATGCCTCGGTCAGTACGTGCCGACCGCGGTCAAAAAGAGGTGTTGCAGTGGCGCAATGATACGCCTGTCGCTCTAGCCCGAGGGTGCGACCTTTGGTCGCGTTGGGGGGAGGACGTGGATGGTGTAGTAGATGCAACAAGTCATGATCCAGATCAATTGACTATAGACGATCCATGAATCACCTCTCGTGAGCCGCTCCTTGGAGCGCAGCGGCTCATTTATTCTGAGAAGGTATCAAGGCAGCCTTCCGTCTCCCAAGCTGTCCAGCCCGCTGTCTTTTTTTCTACCGACATCTTCGGTGGCCGGTTTTGTGCTTTCGTTGTCTGAGGGCGTGCCCTCAACATCGTTGATAACGTAAGTGAAATCCTCGTGTGATAGCACACAATCGTAGTCAGACTCTCGCATAGGGTTCTTCCTTGAAATGCATCTATTGAACGGTGGTCCTCACGTTGCTCGTCAGGGTGAAAAGGGAAGCTACAGGGCGCTGAAATCCGAGTCTATTGAGCATTCGTCTCAAATTATGAAGGCGTCGAAATGCAAACGGCCCCGCCAATTCTCATTGGCGAGGCCGTTTTTTTGTTGCATCAAGCGTTTGCCTTACTGGGGCTGCCGCTGGAGCTTTTTCACCGTCAGACAAAACGTGATGCAGGTCCATTGAATTTTGAGTATAGCGGCTTGCTCGGCACTCGTTAGAGCGCGTTCATATGTTTGATTCTTAACTAACGAAATGTCAGACATATATTTTATTGGTTTGAAAGTTTCATTTATTTGCGAGTTAACAGGGCTTATTGTATTTTGCGGCTTCAACGTAATGGCTGCGAAGAGCGGCTAATCAATATCAATGGAAATGGATTTCAATGAAGTTATCAATGAATAAGTGGCTGGCATGCCTTGCCTTGGTGTTAGTTAATTGCTGGGGCTCAAGTGTTGCTTTTGCAGAAGCACCGCAACACATGATATTTGCCTCGGATTCGCAATATCCCTGGAGTGATCTTACCGATAAGGGTGAACAAGATCCCAATAAGGAAGCTCGGTCAAGAGAGCTGATCGAGTTGCAGTATTCCGATATCGCGAGCTTCAGAAGCCTTAATGGCGGCGCTCACCGTATACCTGTAATGATTAATGGAGATATCACGGCGTTTGGTCATGGAGGCGAGCGTTCGTACATGAGGGGGGTTTTTGAGAAGAAGTTGCTGGGGCTCTATGACTATGGTTTGGGGAACCATGATTATGCCAATAACGTAGATGATTGTGTTTGGAATAATTGTGCGGCCGGGAGTATCAATGACCTCAAGACACGCTATTGGGGAAAAGGGGTATCCATGGACTTGGGGGCAAGAAGTTCGGGGCTTGGGAAAATTTATTACGGCAGTCTCGCCTACTCAAAGGGTTTTGGTGATGTGCATTTTGTTCAATTGAATAATGAGCCGACCTATACAGTTAATTTTACTTCCGGTAATCCGTTGGCTCGAACGTCCTTTGAAATTACTGATGCGCTGGACTGGCTTGAGCGTGATCTGAAAAGCGCGAGAGCACAGGGCAAAATCATTATTCTCAATATGCACAAGGTCTATGACTGGGCTGGCAGTGATGCGCAGATTTCCCGATTTAAACAGATGATCAACCAGTACAAGGTGACCGCTGTATTTGGCGGGCATGATCACAAGGGAGTAGGGATCCATGTGTTCTCCAGAAAATGGGAACTGTTTGGCGAAGTGCCCGTATTCATGAGTGGGTCTGCTTCCCAGCAAACCTATCTTATTGCCAGTTTTACCGATGATCGACAGTCTCTGAAAATCAGCGTAGTACACAACAGTAACTGGCCCAGCCGTGAAGCCGTGAGGGTCATTCCTGTCTTGAAGTAAGCAGGTTTGAGGCTGAAATGAAAACGGCCCCGCCAATTCACATGGGCGGGGCCGTTTGTTGTTGCGATCAAGCGTCTGCCTTACTGGGCGTCCGCTTCCGGCGCTTTCTCACCGTGAGACAGGCTGTAGACGTAAGCGGCCAGCAGGTGAACCTTGTCGTTGCCTTGCAGCTGTTCTTGTGCAGGCATCTGGCCCTGACGGCCGTAACGGATGGTCTGCTGCAGTTGAGCGAAGCTCGAACCGTAGATGAACGCCGCCGGGTGGGTCAGGTCAGGTGCGCCCATCGCTGGCGTACCTTTGCCTGCGGGACCGTGGCACGCCACGCAGTTGGCAGCGAACAGTTTCTGGCCGGCAACCGGGTCAGCCTTGGCGCCTTCCGGCAGCTTGCGGCCATCGAGGTTGGTCAGCACGTAAGCGGCAACATCGCTGACACCTTGTTCACCGATCACTGCAGCCCAGGCCGGCATCACGGCATGACGACCGCCCATGATGGTGGTCTTGATGGTTTGCGCATCACCGCCCCAGCGCCAGTCGGCGTCGGTCAGGTTAGGGAAACCGTAGGCGCCTTTGGCGTCGGAACCGTGGCAGACCGAGCAGTTGGAGGCGAACAGGCGGCCACCCATCTTCAGGGCTTGCGGGTCTTTGGCGACTTCTTCGATCGGCATGGAAGCAAACTTGGCGAAGATCGGGCCGAACTTGGCGTCCGACCTGAGCATTTCCTTTTCCCATTCGTGAACGCCGGTCCAGCCGGTCTGGCCGTTGGCGAACGCGGTCTGCTTCTCGTTATCCAGGTAGTTGTAACCCGGCAACAGGCCTTTCCAGTTACCCAGGCCCGGGTACAGCACCAGATAGCCGAGGGCGAAGATGATGGTGCCCACGAACAGCATGAACCACCATTTCGGCAGCGGGTTGTCATACTCCTCGATCCCGTCGAAGGAGTGGCCGACCGTTTCATCGGTGGATTCGCTGCGCTGGCCCTTGCGGGTGGACAGCAGCAGCCAGGTCAGGGCGAAGATGGTGCCGAGACTGAGGACTGTGACGTACAGACTCCAGAACGTAGTCATTCTTTGTTACTCCTAGAAGCTTGCTCGACGTGCTTGATGGCTTCGGGATCATCCGCGAAAGGCAGCAAGGTCGCGTCTTCAAACTCCGACTTGCGCTTGGGGCTGAACACCCACAGCGCCAGACCGATGAAGGCCACCATCACAACAACGGTGCCCAGGCCACGAATCATCCCGATATCCATCTAAATCACCGTTTGCTTTTGATGATGGTGCCCAGGCCTTGCAGATAGGCCACCAGCGCGTCCATTTCGGTTTTGCCCTTCACAGCATCCTTGGCACCGGCGATGTCTTCGTCGGTGTAAGGGACGCCGAGCGTGCGCAAGACTTCCATTTTCTTGGCGGTGTCTTTGCCGTCGAGCTTGTTTTCCACGAGGAACGGATAGGCCGGCATTTTCGACTCAGGCACCACGTTGCGCGGGTTGTACAAGTGCGCACGCTGCCAGTCATCGGAGTAACGACCGCCGACACGGGCCAGGTCCGGACCGGTACGCTTGGAACCCCACAGGAACGGGTGGTCCCAAACGCTTTCACCGGCGACCGAATAGTGGCCGTAACGTTCGGTTTCAGCACGGAACGGGCGGATCATCTGCGAGTGGCAGCCGACACAACCGTTGGCGATGTACACGTCGCGGCCTTCCAGCTCAAGGGCGGTACGCGGCTTCATGCCCTCGACCGGCTTGTTGGTGACGTCCTGGAAAAACAGCGGAACGATTTGAGTCAGGCCGCCGACGCTGACGGCGATAACCATGAAGAAGGCCAGCAGGCCAATATTCTTCTCGACTGCTTCATGCTTCATCAGTGAGCTCCAACTACAGCAATCTGTTCAGCAGCTTTGGCTTCAGCCGGGTTCGAGGCACGTACGGTACGCCATACGTTGTAGGCCATGAACAGCATGCCGCTGGCAAAGAACGCACCGCCCAGGGCGCGAACGATGAAACCTGGGTGGCTGGCTTGCAGCGCTTCAACGAACGAGTAGGTGAGGGTGCCGTCGTCGTTGATTGCACGCCACATCAGACCTTGGGTGATGCCGTTGACCCACATCGAGGCGATGTACAGAACGGTACCGATGGTCGCGAGCCAGAAGTGCGTGTTGATCAGGCCGATGCTGTGCATCTGCGTACGACCGAACAGTTTCGGGATCATGTGGTAGATCGCGCCGATCGAAATCATCGCTACCCAGCCAAGAGCGCCGGCGTGTACGTGGCCGATGGTCCAGTCGGTGTAGTGCGACAGCGAGTTGACGGTCTTGATGGCCATCATCGGGCCTTCGAAGGTCGACATGCCGTAGAACGCCAGCGATACCACGAGGAAGCGCAGGATCGGGTCGGTGCGCAGCTTATGCCAGGCACCCGACAAGGTCATCATGCCGTTGATCATGCCGCCCCAGCTTGGTGCCAGCAGGATGATCGACATCGCCATGCCCAGGGACTGAGCCCAGTCCGGCAATGCGGTGTAATGCAGGTGGTGCGGACCGGCCCAGATATACAGGGTAATCAGCGCCCAGAAGTGCACGATCGACAGACGATAGGAGTAGATCGGACGCTCGGCCTGCTTCGGAACGAAGTAGTACATCATCCCCAGGAAGCCGGTGGTCAGGAAGAAACCTACCGCGTTGTGGCCGTACCACCACTGGATCATCGCATCAGTCGCACCCGAGTAGGCCGAGTAGGACTTGAAGAAACTGACCGGCAGGGACGCGTGGTTGACGATGTGCAGCATCGCGGTCACGACGATGAAGGCACCGTAGAACCAGTTACCGACATAGATGTGCTTGGTCTTGCGCTTGACGATGGTGCCGAAGAACACCAGACCGTAGGTGACCCAGACGATGGCCAGCAGAATAGCCAGAGGCCATTCAAGTTCCGCGTATTCCTTGGTGGTCGTGAAACCCATCGGCAAGGTAACGATCGCGCCGACTATCACCGCTTGCCAACCCCAGAAGGTGAAGGCCGCGAGGCTGTCGGAAATCAGTCGCGTTTGGCAGGTTCGCTGCACGACGTAATAGGAAGTGGCAAACAGAGCGCACCCACCGAAGGCGAAAATCACCAGGTTGGTGTGCAGCGGGCGCAGGCGTCCAAAGCTCGTCCATGCCAGACCGAAGTTCAACTCCGGCCAGACCAGTTGCGAGGCGATGAAGACACCGAGCCCCATGCCAAGGATCCCCCAGACCACCGTCATGATGGCGAACTGGCGGACTACCTTATAGTTATAAGCAGTCGGACTGATTGCTGTGCTCATTCTAAGGTTCCACGGTTTGGGTGTTTTATTAGGAGTAAAAATCGGCCGCAAGTATGTAGAAAGCGGGGGGTCATTGCAACGCGCCATGACGTAGGTCAATGCTTTCAAAAGCTGATTCTGCGGCCTTTCCATGCGCCGCGTAAGGACAAAATTGCCCTCGGGCAAAATGTCGCAACGGATCAAAGAGGCGAGGGGTTCAGGTCAGTTGTAACGGGGTATGTTCAAACACGACGATCGGGTAACAGAGGGCAACGGGGACGATAGCCGGTGTCTACCAGCCTTTGCGGCCTGTCATCGAGCAAATTCGTCGAACACATCGGGTTGAATCGACCTGGAACCGGTGCTGGCCAGTCCGCATCGCAAGGAGCTTAGACCCGAATCCGGCGAACCGAAAGGAAGACCAAGGGAGGGTGCGACAATGCGTCGCAAAGGGGCAGGGAACTGCCGCATCCGGGTGAATGCGGCGTTGCGCGGACGAGATTTATTCGCTTTTGCCTTCAGCCTGTAAACGCTCGGTGCTCAGGCCTTGAGACAGGCTATACACGTAAGCGGCCAGCAGTTGCACCTTGTCGTTACCGAGCAGTTCGTTCTGCGCCGGCATATGGCCCTGACGGCCATGGCGAATGGTTTGTTCAAGCTGCGCCAGGCTTGTACCGTAGATAAATCCGGCCGGTTGCGTCAGCTTCGGCGCCCCCATGGCTTCAGTGCCCTGGCCATTTGCCCCATGACAGGCTACGCAGGTGGTGCTGAACGCTTGCTGTCCAGCGTGCAGATCGGCTGTGCTGCCTTCAGGCAAGGGCAGACCGGCCAGTTCGTGACGCACATAAGCGGCGACGTTCTTCACGCCGGCGTCACCGAGGATTTCTCCCCAGGCCGGCATCGCGGCCATGCGACCGCCCATGATAGTCGTTTTGATCATTTCGGCATCGCCGCCCCAGCGCCAGTTGTTGTCCGCCAGGTTAGGGAAACCAAATGCGCCCTTGGCATCCGAGCCGTGGCACACCGAGCAATTGGACGCAAACAGACGACCACCCATTTTCAGGGCTAGCGGGTCCTTGGCCACTTCTTCGATGGGCATGGCAGAGAATTTGGCGAAGATCGGCCCGAACTTCGCGTCAGCCTTGTTCATCTCCTTTTCCCATTCGTGGACACCGGTCCAGCCGTCCTCATAACCGGGCAATATGCCTTTCCAGTTGCCCAGGCCCGGGTAAAGCACCAGATAACCGACGGCAAACACCAACGTGCCGGCGAACAGCATGAACCACCACTGCGGCAGCGGATTGTCGTACTCCTCGATGCCGTCGAAGCTGTGGCCCATGGTCTGGTCGACGCTGCCCTTGGTTTCGCCCTTGCGGGTACCGATCAGCAGCCAGGTCAGGCCGATCAGGCTGCCGATGGTCAGTACGCAGATCCACGTACTCCAGAAGGTGGTCATGGCCGGGTACTCCTTGTTGTTGCAGATTCTTGAGTGTTGGCGTTGTCGGGATGCGGCTCGTCGGCGAACGGCAGCAGGCGTGCTTCGGCGAATTCCGGATTGCGCTTGCGGTTGAACACCCACAGCGTCAGGCCGACGAAGGCCACGAACACCACGACCGTGCCCAGGCCGCGGATCATTCCACTGCTCATTACGCTTACGATTTCAAAGGGCATGGCCATGGCTCACCTCCTGCTCTTGATGGATGTGCCGAGCACTTGCAGGTAAGCGACCAGCGCGTCCATTTCGGTCTTGCCCTTGAGCGAAGCCACTGAGCCTGCGATGTCTTCATCGGTGTACGGTACGCCGAGGGTGCGCATGGCGCGGATCTTGGTTTCGGTGTGGCTGCTGTCGACCTGATTGGCCACCAGCCATGGATAGGCCGGCATCTTCGACTCCGGCACCACGTTGCGCGGGTTGTACAAGTGCGCGCGGTGCCAGTCTTCGGAGTAGCGACCGCCAACGCGTGCCAGGTCCGGCCCGGTGCGCTTGGAGCCCCACAGGAACGGGTGATCCCACACGCTTTCACCGGCCACCGAGTAATGCCCATAGCGCTCGGTCTCGGCGCGGAACGGGCGGATCATCTGCGAGTGGCAACCGACGCAGCCTTCGCGGATGTAAATGTCGCGACCTTCCAGTTGCAGCGCGGTGTAGGGCTTCATGCCTTCCACCGGTTTATTGGTCACGTCCTGAAAGAACAGCGGGACGATCTGGGTCAGGCCGCCGATGCTCACGGCGAACACCATCAGCAACATCAGCAGGCCGACGTTTTTCTCGATTGTTTCGTGTTTCATGGCGGACTCCTCAGGCTATCTGCGCGGCAGCGGCGACTTCGGCAGGCTGCGAGGCCCGCACCGTGCGCCAGGTGTTGTAAGCCATCAGGAACATGCCACTGAGGAAGATCGCACCGCCCACCAGTCGCACGACGAAGCCTGGGTGGCTGGCCACCAGGGTTTCGACGAAGGAATAGGTCAGCGTGCCGTCCTCGTTGACGGCGCGCCACATCAGGCCCTGGGCGATGCCGTTGACCCACATCGACGCGATGTACAGCACGGTGCCGATGGTCGCGAGCCAGAAGTGCGCGTTGATCAGGCCGATGCTGTGCATCTGTGTGCGGCCGAAGATTTTCGGAATCATGTGGTACAGCGCACCGATGGAAATCATCGCCACCCAGCCGAGCGCGCCGGCATGAACGTGGCCGATGGTCCAGTCGGTGTAGTGGGAGAGGGCGTTCACTGTTTTGATCGCCATCATCGGCCCTTCGAAGGTCGACATGCCGTAGAACGCCAGCGACACCACGAGGAAACGCAGGATCGGGTCGCTGCGCAACTTATGCCAGGCGCCCGAGAGGGTCATCATGCCGTTGATCATCCCGCCCCAGCTCGGCGCCAACAGGATCAGCGACATCACCATTCCCAACGACTGCGCCCAGTCCGGCAGCGCGGTGTAGTGCAAGTGGTGTGGGCCGGCCCAGATGTACAGGGTGATCAGCGCCCAGAAGTGCACGATCGACAAGCGATAGGAATACACCGGACGCTCGGCCTGTTTCGGCACGAAGTAGTACATCATCCCGAGGAAACCGGCGGTGAGGAAAAAGCCTACGGCGTTGTGTCCGTACCACCACTGCACCATGGCATCGGTCGCACCGGCGTACAGCGAGTAGGACTTGGTGAAACTCACTGGCAATTCCAGGTTGTTGACGATGTGCAGGATCGCCACGGTGATGATGAAGCCACCGAAGAACCAGTTACCGACATAGATGTGTTTGGTCTTGCGCTGCATGATCGTGCCGAAGAACACCACGGCATAAGCAACCCAGACGATGGTGATCAGGATGTCGATCGGCCATTCCAGCTCGGCGTATTCCTTGGAACTGGTGTAACCCAGTGGCAGGCTGATGGCCGCCAGCAGGATCACCAGTTGCCAGCCCCAGAAGCAGAACGCGGCGATCTTCGGCGCGAACAATCGGGTCTGGCAGGTGCGTTGTACCGAATAGAACGAACTGGCGAACAGGGCGCAACCGCCGAAAGCGAAGATCACCGCGTTGGTATGCAGCGGGCGCAGGCGGCCGAAGCTGGTCCACGGCAGGTTGAAGTTGAGTTCGGGCCAGACCAACTGGGCAGCGAGAAAAACCCCGAGCCCCATGCCGACGATGCCCCACACCACCGTCATAATGGCGAATTGGCGGACCACCTTGTAGTTGTAGGCGGTACTGATAGAAGTGTTCATGGTTCCCCATCCACGGTTCAGCCGAAGTGAGAGCCTGCCTTTGCGAGTAAGCCGCAAGGCAACGCTCCCTTCGCCTGGAGTTATAGGCAGACTAAAAGCGAGGCAAGCATGGACAAAGAGCACAAGGCCAGTATTGACGGGGATCAATGGGCGCAGTGTGTGCGGGATCATGGATGGCTGTGGAATGCCGCCGCAGGCAAGGCCTCGGCGACGCTGATTCTCGCTCACGGTGCCGGTGCGCCGATGGACAGTGGCTGGATGAGCGACATGGCTGAGCGCCTTGCCGCGCATGGGGTCAACGTGTTGCGTTTCGAGTTTCCCTACATGGCGCAGCGGCGTATCGATGGCGGTAAACGTCCCCCCAACCCTGCGCCCAAATTGCAGGATTGCTGGCGTGAGGTGTATGCGGTGGTGCGACGCCATGTCGCTGGGCGCCTGGCCATTGGCGGCAAGTCCATGGGCGGGCGGATGGCGAGTTTGTTGGCCGATGAGTTGGGAGCGGATGCGCTGGTGTGCCTGGGGTACCCGTTTTACGCCGTCGGCAAACCGGAAAAACCGCGGGTCGAGCATTTGGCGGCGCTGAAGACTCGCACGTTGATTGTGCAGGGTGAGCGGGATGCGCTGGGTAATCGGGCTGCGGTCGAAGGGTATGAGTTGGCGCCGGGTATCGAGGTGTTCTGGCTGGAGGCAGCGGATCATGATTTGAAGCCGTTGAAGGCTTCCGGGTTTACTCATGAGCAGCATTTGGCGGCTGCGGCGGGGAAGGTGGCTGATTTCCTACGCTAAGCGATCGTTCCCACGCTCCGCGTGGGAATGCCTCAACGGACGCTCTGCGTCCGCTTCTGGGACGCGGAGCGTCCCGGGCTGCATTCCCACGCAGAGCGTGGGAACGATCAGGATCAGGCGAGGCACTATCAGCGATTAAACCGCTCCACCAACGAATACTGGGTATTCGCGGTCTTGGTCAGTTCTTCGCTCAACAGCGCCGAGTGCTGTGCCTGTTCCGAGGTCTGGTCAGCCAGTTGCGAGATGTTGCTGATGTTGCGGCTGATTTCTTCGGCGACGGCGCTTTGCTCTTCGGTGGCGGCAGCAATCTGGGTGGTCATGTCGGTGATGTTGGCCACCGCTTCGCTGATGCCCACCAGCGCCTGATCCGCTTCCAATACCCGCGCCACACCTTCTTCGGCCTGGCGATGCCCGGTTTCCATGGTTTGCACCGCGGTGCTGGCGGTTTGTTGCAGCTTGGCGATCAGGGCGTGGATTTGCCCGGTGGATTCGCTGGTGCGTTGCGCCAGTTGACGCACTTCGTCGGCCACCACCGCAAAACCACGGCCCATCTCGCCGGCACGCGCGGCTTCAATCGCAGCGTTCAAGGCCAGCAGGTTGGTCTGGTCGGCGATGCCTTTGATCACATCGACCACGCCGCCGATTTCGTCGCTGTCCTTGGCCAGTTGCGTGACCGTCAGGCCGGTTTCACCGACCACCACCGACAGGCGCTGAATGGCTTCGCGGGTTTCCCCGGCGATGTCGCGACCGCGACCGGTCAGGCGATTGGCTTCCTGAGTGGCGTCGGCGGTGCGCTGCACGTGGCTGGCGACTTCCTGAGTGGTGGCGGCCATCTGATTCACAGCGGTCGCCACTTGCTCGGTTTCCACGCGTTGACGTTCCAGGCCGGTGGAGCTGTTGTGGGCCAGGGTGTCAGACTGTTTCGCTTGCTCGGTCAGGTGTTCGGCGGTGTCCTGCAGGCGGGTCAGGCAGGTTTTCAGGCGTGCTTCCTGGCTGAGGATCGACATCTCCAAACGTGCCTGGGCGCCACGGCTGTCGGTATACATCTGCGCGATCAGGGGGTCGGACGTGGTCTGCTCGGCCAGGCGCAGCAAACGCTTGATACCGCGCTGTTGCCAGCTCAAACCCATCAAGCCCAACGGCACCGAAAGGCCGGCGGCGAGGGCGAAGCCCCATTGGGACGTCAGGGTGGCGCCGATCATGAAGCTCAACTGGCTGACCAGAATGAACGGCAGCCAGTCCTGAAGTACCGGCAGCCATTTGTCGCTTTGAGGAATGGCTGACTTGCCCTGGTTTATGCGTTGGTAGAGCGCTTCGGCGCGGCGGATCTGCTCGGCGGTGGGTTTGACCCGCACCGACTCGTAACCGACCAGCTGATTGCCGTCGAACACCGGTGTGACATAGGCGTTAACCCAGTAGTGGTCACCGGTCTTGCAGCGATTCTTGACAATGCCCATCCATGGCAAGCCTTGTTTCAGTGTGCCCCACATGTGCGCGAACACCGCAGCCGGGACGTCGGGGTGACGGACCAGGTTATGCGGCGCACGGAGCAGTTCCTCACGAGAAAACCCGCTGATTTCGACGAAAGCGTCGTTGCAGTAGGTGATCACGCCCTTGGCATCGGTGGTGGAAATCAACCGTTGCTGAGCCGGGAAGGTCCGTTCGCGTTGGGTAATGGGCTGGTTGTTACGCATGGCTTTTTCAATCCGCAAGGCTTTGAAAGGTTCTCGGCATCGTCAGGCATTTATTGAAATGTTTTTTTCATAAATCAGTGACGCGTCGCAAAACGACCATTGCGTCAGCCAGCGAGCATCGGATAAGTGAACAGCCCGAAATGCAGCAGATTCAAACCAAAGTGGGTGGCGATGGCCGCGCCCAACCCGCCGAAACGGTAAGCCAGGCCATAACCGACCCCCGCCAGGCCCGCCAACAACACCCATTGCCAGCCAGCGCCCAGATGCACGAGGCCGAACAGCATTGAGGCGAGCAATAACGCGAGGTTGTCGCCGTAAGGCAGGTGTTTGAACTGCCGGCTCAGACCGCCCTGGATGTAGCCGCGAAACAGCGCTTCTTCCACCAGCGTCACCAGCAACAGATTGTTCAGTACCCACAACCAGGCCTGATCCGGCCACTTCGGTGCCCAACTGATCACGCCCAGCAACAGCGCGCCGCCCAAGGCCAGCACGGCGCTTACGATCAGGGCGAGGGCGGTGGCATAAACGGACAGCCGCAACGAGCGCCGGCCGACAATCCATGGGCAAATCAGCAACAGCCAGAAGCCGATCAGCGGTTTGTCCTGATTCAGGTACATCGCAAACGGCACGGCATCGCCGGTGAAACGCTGGGGATCAATCGCGCGACCGTTGAAGAAACCGGGAAGCCAGTGCATTGCCAGCGCTACCGCCAGGAAGATGAACAGGCCGTGGCCGAGGTAGCGGCCTACGGGAACCTGTTGCTGGCGAACGGCGAAACCGGCGAACAGCAGCAACGCAAAAGAGATAGCGGACAGCCAACCGAGATGGCCGTAGATCAACGCCAGGCCGTAGCCAATGGAGAGAAGTGCCAGATAAGTCCATGGCAGAGCGATCATTTGAAGTCCTTGTGTCCGAAATTTTGCGGATTGCCTCATTCCCTGTGGGAGCGGCCTGTGGCGAGGGGGCTTGCCCCCGTTTGAGTGCGTAGCACTCACAAAATCTTTGGTATATCAGAGATTTTGGGACTGCTTCGCAGCCCAACGGGGGCAAGCCCCCTCGCCACAGGCGCGCCCATTTGTCCTGTGATCGACACAAAACAAATGGGCGCGCGATTATAGAGACGTACACCGCGCAAACAAAAACACCGCCCGAAGGCGGTGTCGTTGTCAGCAGGCTGTTACGAGGCAATCAATTGCCGCAACACATAATGCAAAATCCCGCCGGCCTTGAAGTATTCCACTTCGTTGAGGGTATCGATCCGGCACAACACCTCAATCTTTTCCTTGCTGCCGTCTTCACGGGAGACAACCAGGGTCAGGTTCATCCGTGGAGTCAGTTCGACGCCGGTCAGACCAAGGATGTCCACGGTTTCCTTGCCGGTGAGGTTCAGGCTCTTGCGGTTCTGATCCAGCTTGAACTGCAACGGCAACACGCCCATGCCGACCAGGTTGGAACGGTGAATTCGCTCGAAGCTCTCGGCGATAACTGCTTTCACGCCCAGCAGATTGGTGCCCTTGGCCGCCCAGTCACGGCTCGAGCCGGTGCCATATTCTTGCCCGGCGATCACCACCAACGGCGTGCCTGACGCCTGGTAACGCATGGCTGCGTCGTAGATGGGCAGCTTTTCTCCGGTCGGAATATAAATCGTGTTGCCGCCTTCTTCGCCGCCGAGCATCTCGTTGCGAATCCGGATATTGGCGAAGGTACCGCGCATCATCACTTGATGGTTGCCGCGACGGGAGCCGTAGGAGTTGAAGTCCCGCGGTTCCACCCCTTGCTCGCGCAAGTAATGGCCGGCAGGGCTGTCAGCCTTGATGTTGCCGGCCGGGGAGATGTGGTCGGTGGTCACCGAATCGCCGAGCAGCGCCAGGACTCTCGCCCCTTCGACGTCCTTGACCACCGGCGCAGGGCCGCCGATGTCATCGAAGAATGGCGGATGCTGGATATACGTCGAATCGTTGTCCCAGACATAAGTCGCCGCCTGCGGCACTTCGATCGCCTGCCACTGTTCGTCGCCGGCAAACACTTCGGCGTACTCCTTGTGGAACATCGCGGTGTTTACCTGAGTTACCGCGTCGGCGATTTCTTTAGTGCTCGGCCAAATGTCTCGCAGATAAACCGGCTGGCCGTCCTTGTCGTTACCCAATGACTCGCTGCTGATATCGATGCGCACCGTGCCAGCCAATGCATAGGCGACGACCAGAGGCGGGGAGGCCAGCCAGTTGGTTTTCACCAGCGGATGCACGCGACCTTCAAAGTTGCGGTTGCCCGAGAGCACCGAGGCGACGGTCAGGTCGGCTTTCTGAATGGCTTTTTCGATCGGCTCCGGCAACGGTCCGGAGTTACCGATGCAGGTGGTGCAGCCATAACCAACTAGCGCAAAACCGAGCTCATCAAGGTATTGGGTCAGGCCCGCTGCCTTGTAGTAGTCGGTGACCACTTTCGAACCGGGAGCCAGCGAACTCTTGACCCATGGCTTGCGCTTCAGGCCTTTCTCCACGGCTTTTTTTGCCACCAGCCCGGCCGCCATCATCACGCTGGGATTGGAGGTGTTGGTGCAGGACGTGATGGCGGCGATCACCACTGCACCGTTTTTCAGCCGATAAGTACTCCCTTCGTGGTGGTAATCCGCTTCGCCGATCAGATCGGCGTTACCCACCGCGACGCCACCGCCACCCTCACTTTCGAGGCGACCTTCTTCCTTGCTGGGCGGTTTGAATTGCAGGCCGAGAAAGTCAGTGAACGCTTGCGCGACATTCGGCAACGAGACGCGGTCTTGCGGGCGCTTTGGCCCGGCGAGGCTGGCTTCGACGCTGCCCATGTCCAGGGCCAGGCTGTCGGTGAACACCGGCTCCTTGCCGGGCAGGCGCCACAGGCCCTGGGTCTTGCAATAGGCCTCCACCAGTTTCACGGTTTGCGGGGTGCGGCCGGACAGGCGCAAGTATTCCAGTGTCACCTCGTCCACCGGGAAGAAACCGCAGGTGGCGCCATATTCCGGAGCCATGTTGGCGATGGTCGCGCGATCGGCCAGCGGCAGGTCGGCGAGGCCGTCGCCGTAGAACTCGACAAATTTCCCCACCACACCTTTCTTGCGCAGCATCTGGGTGACCGTCAGCACCAGGTCGGTGGCGGTAATGCCTTCCTTGAGCTTGCCGGTGAGCTTGAAACCGATCACTTCCGGAATCAGCATCGACACCGGTTGGCCGAGCATCGCTGCTTCCGCTTCGATCCCGCCGACGCCCCAGCCGAGCACGCCGAGGCCATTGATCATGGTGGTGTGGGAGTCGGTGCCAACCAAAGTGTCCGGGAAGGCATAGGTGCGCCCGTCCTCGTCCTTGGTCCAGACCGTGCGGCCCAGATACTCGAGGTTGACCTGGTGGCAAATGCCGGTGCCCGGTGGCACCACGCTGAAATTGTTAAAGGCGCTCTGACCCCAGCGCAGGAAGGCATAACGCTCGTGGTTGCGCTGCATTTCAATGTCGACGTTTTGTCCGAAGGCGCTTGCACTTGCGTATTTGTCGACCATCACCGAGTGGTCGATCACCAGGTCCACCGGCGACAGCGGATTGATTCGCTGCGGGTCGCCACCGGCCTTGGCCATGGCCGCGCGCATGGCGGCCAGGTCGACCACGGCGGGGACGCCGGTAAAGTCCTGCATCAATACCCGCGCGGGCCGGTACTGAATTTCGCGATCGGAGCGGCGCTCCTTCAGCCAGGCGGCAATCGCCTTGAGATCAGCGCCAGTGACGGTTTTCTCGTCCTCCCAGCGCAGCAGGTTTTCCAGCAACACTTTCAACGACATCGGCAGCTTGTTCAGATCACCCAGGCTTTTGGCGGCTTCGGGCAGGCTGAAATAGTGATAGGTCTTGTCGTCGACTTGTAAGGTTTTAAGGGTTTTCAGGCTATCGAGGGACGGCATTGAAATGACTCCTTTAAATCCGCACGGCTACGGACTGAGGGGCGGGCAGAGCTTTTAACCTAGCCCCGTTTAGACATTAAGGCTAATAACTGGACCCTAAGGACAAGTCCAAGGTTCCGATCTCGGCTATCATGCGCCGGTTTTCGTGACAGGCTTTGCTTCAACGCAAGTCTGGGCATCGCGCAGTGGCTGAATTCTTCGCCAACTGCCCAGGAGTAAGAATGAACACCCTCTTTATGCATTGCCGGCCGGGCTTCGAAAGCGAAGTCTGTTCCGAGATTTCCGAACATGCCGCGCGGCTGAACGTGGCCGGTTATGCCAAGGCCAAAACCGCCAGCGCCTGCGCCGAATTTATCTGTACCGAAGAAGACGGCGCCGAGCGCCTGATGCGTGGCCAGCGTTTCGCCGATCTGATCTTCCCGCGCCAGTGGGCTCGCGGGATCTTCATCGATCTGCCGGAAACCGACCGCATCAGCGTGATCCTTGCGCACATGGCGGACTTCCCGCTGTGCGGCAGCCTATGGCTGGAAATGGTCGACACCAACGATGGCAAGGAACTGTCGAACTTCTGCAAGAAGTTCGAAGGCCACCTGCGCAAGGCGCTGATGGCGGCCGGAAAACTGGTGGAAGACCCCCACAAACCACGGCTGCTGCTGACCTTCAAGAGCGGTCGCGAAGTGTTCATGGGCCTGGCGGAATCGAATAATTCGGCGATGTGGCCAATGGGCATCCCACGCCTGAAATTCCCGCGTGAAGCGCCGAGCCGTTCGACCCTCAAGCTGGAAGAAGCCTGGCACCATTTCATTCCCCGCGACCAGTGGGACGAGCGCCTGCACAGTGACATGACCGGTGTCGACCTCGGCGCTGCACCCGGTGGCTGGACCTGGCAACTGGTCAATCGCGGCATGTTGGTGACCGCCATCGACAACGGCCCGATGGCCGAAAGCCTGATGGACACCGGTTTGGTGCAGCACTTGATGGCCGACGGTTTCACCTTCAAGCCCAAGCAACCGGTGGACTGGATGGTCTGCGACATCGTCGAGAAACCGGCGCGCAACGCGGCGATGCTGGAAGAGTGGATTGGCGAGGGGCATTGCCGGGAAGCGGTGGTCAACCTCAAGCTGCCGATGAAACAGCGTTATGCCGAAGTGAAGCGCTTGCTGGAGCGTATTGCCGACGGGTTCAAGGCGCGGGGCATTCGGGTTGAGATCGGCTGCAAACAGCTGTATCACGACCGTGAAGAAGTGACCTGCCATTTGCGCCGATTGGACGTGAAGAAACCCAAGTCCCGCTGATACACACGGACCCATGTCCGATCGTTCCCACGCTCTGCGTGGGAACGCCGCCGGGGACGCTCCGCGTTCCGCCTTTGGATGTGACGCAGAGCGTCACGGGATGCATTCCCACGCAGAGCGTGGGAATGATCAGCTGCCAGTGACTAGACACCCGGCAATGCGCGACAATGCCGGCAAGTTTCAGGAGTAAACCATGAGTGAAATGATCGATACGCCGGTAGACGGCACCCTCGACGCCACCGGCCTCAATTGCCCGGAACCGGTGATGATGCTGCACCAGCACATCCGAGACCTGGTGCCCGGCGGCCTGCTGAAGGTGATCGCCACCGACCCGTCGACCCGTCGCGACATTCCCAAGTTTTGCGTGTTTCTCGACCACGAACTGGTCGCGCAGCACGAAGAGGCAGGCACCTACCTCTACTGGATCCGCAAGAAACTCGCTTAACCCGCCGAACGACTGATGCGGATCCGCTTGCGTGCACTGCGCGTCAGGCGGATCGACAGCATCAGCGCCGCGCAACTCAAGCCGACGATCAAACCCTGCCACAGCCCGCTCGGGCCACTCGGCGCGCCGAGCCAGTCGGTCAGGCCCAAGGCGTAACCCACCGGTAAACCGATTCCCCAGTACGCGAACAGCGTCAGGATCATCGTCATCCGCGTGTCCTGATAGCCGCGCAATGCGCCTGCCGCCGTCACCTGGATCGCATCGGAAAACTGGAACAGCGCCGAATACACGATCAGCATCGCGGCCACCTGAATCACCGTCGGGTCGGCGGTGTAAATCGCAGCGATGGGTTCACGCAGCAATAGCATCAGGCTCGCCGACAAGCACGCATAAGCCAAGGCAGTGCCCATGCCGACACCGGCGGCGAAGCGGGCTTCGCGTGGTTCCTCACGGCCGAGTGCCTGGCCGACACGCACGGTCACGGCCATGCCCAGGGAGTAGGGGATCATGAACACCAGCGAGCTGAAGTTCAGCGCGATCTGGTGCCCGGCGACCACGGTGGCGCCGAGGCTGCCGATCAGCAGGGCAATTACGGCGAAGATGCTCGACTCGGCGAATACCGCGATGCCGATTGGCAGGCCGATGCCCAGCAGACGCTTGATCACCGACCACTGCGGCCAGTCGAAACGGCTGAACAATTCGCTCGACTGATAGGCCGGCGCCCAGCGCTCCCAGCCGGCCATGCCCAACGCCATCACCCACATCACGATCGCCGTGGCCCAGCCGCAGCCGACCCCACCCATGGCCGGCACACCAAAGTGGCCGTAGATGAAGATGTAGTTCAGTGGGATATTCAGCGCCAGCCCGCACAGGCCAAGGACCATGGCCGGGCGGGTGCGACCCAGGCCGTCACTGAAGCAGCGCAGCACGTGATAGAACGCGACGGCAGGCAGGCCGCTGGCGATGCCGTGCAGATACTGCATGCACGGGCCGATCAGCTCGGGATCGACCTTCATGATATGCAGGATCGGTTCGGCACTGAACAGCATGCCGGTCGCCATCAAGCCCACCACCAGCGCCAGCCACAACGCCTGGCGTACGATCGGGCCGATCTCGCTGTGCGTGCCGGCGCCGAAGCGCTGGGCGACTTTCGGGGTGGTGGCCAGCAGTGTGCCGGTCATCAGCAGAAACACCGGCACCCAGATCGAGTTACCCAGCGCGACGGCCGCCAGATCTCGAGGCCCGACACGACCGGCCATCACCGCATCGACGAAGCCCATGGCGGTGGTCGCCAGTTGCGCGATCATGATCGGCAACGCCAGGCCAAGCAGGTTTTTCAGCTCCAGGCGAACCCGGGCCGGGCGGTTGAGGGAAACAGCGGCGGGGCGGTCAGTCACGGAATTCAAGGCGAAACGTCCAAAAGATTTTGATGCGCGAGGCGGCGCATTCTACGCCTTGACGCAGTGGTCAGGAAAAGTCCTGTGTTAGGGATTTGTAATCAGCTTGTTTCGACATTCCTGTGGCGAGGGAGCTTGCTCCCGCTGGGCTGCGCAGCAGCCCCAAAATCAGCAACCCATTTCCTTCAGGCACACCGCGGCATCAGTCTTTACGACTGCTTCGCAGCCGGACGGGAGCAAGCTCCCTCGCCACAGGGCCCGTGTTGCCCTTCACATCAAGACGAACAATGCCTGCTGGCCCATCACGGTCATCTACGCCTAAACTGCCGATCCGCCAAAGGAGCCTGCCATGCTGATTGTTGCCGACGAAAATATCCCGCTGCTCGATGCCTTCTTCGCAGGTTTCGGTGAAATCCGCCGGGTACCGGGACGTGCCATCGACCGCGCCACTGTCGAGCAGGCCGATGTGCTGTTGGTGCGCTCGGTGAGCAACGTCAACCGCGCATTGCTCGAGGGCAGCAAGGTGCGCTTTGTCGGCACCTGCACCATCGGCACTGATCACCTGGATCTGGATTACTTTCAACAGGCCGGCATTACCTGGTCCAGCGCGCCAGGCTGCAATGCCCGGGGTGTGGTCGATTACGTGCTGGGTAGCCTGCTGACCCTGGCCGAAATCGAAGGTGCCGACCTGACTCAACGCACCTACGGTGTGGTCGGCGCCGGTGAAGTGGGCGGGCGGCTGGTCAAGGTTTTGCAAGGTCTGGGCTGGAACGTGCTGGTCTGCGATCCCCCAAGGCAAGCGGCCGAAGGGGGTGATTACGTCAGCCTCGAGCAGATCATCGAGCAATGCGACGTCATCAGTCTGCACACTCCGCTAGACAAGCAAGGCCCTCAGTCGACCTGGCATCTGTTCGATAAAAACCGCTTGAACCAACTCAAGCCCGGCACCTGGCTGATCAACGCCAGTCGTGGCCCGGTCATCGACAATGCCGCTCTGCGCCAGGTGCTGTTGGAACGTGAAGACCTGCAAGCGGTGCTGGATGTCTGGGAGGGGGAACCTGAGGTCGATGTGGCACTGGCCGAGTTGTGTGTGCTAGCGACGCCACACATTGCCGGTTACAGCCTCGACGGCAGACAGCGCGGGACGGCGCAGATCTATCAGGCGCTTTGTGAGTTCCTTGGGCAACCGGAACAGGTCAGCCTGAACGATTTGCTGCCAGCACCGTGGTTGTCGGCGGTGACGTTGAACGCCGACAGCGATCCGGCCTGGGCGCTGGCGATGTTGTGCCGTGGCGTGTACGACCCACGCCGTGACGATGCGAATTTCCGTCGCAGCCTTGTAGGTAATGTGAGCGAGCAGCGTGCGGCGTTTGATGCCTTGCGCAAACATTATCCGCTGCGGCGTGAGATCGATGGGTTGAGCGTGCGGGTCGAGGGGGACTCGCCGGCGTTGCAGCGGATCGTGGCGGCGTTGGGGGCTTCGGCTGTCTGAGTACCGCGTTGGCCTTATCGCGGGCAAGCCACGCTCCCACAGGTCATGCGTCAATTTTGCAATCGCGGTAATCCTGTGGGAGCGGGCTTGCCCGCGATAGGGCGCGCAGCACCCTCAAAAGGCACCCATAAAAAACCCGGCTAAAAGAGCCGGGTCAAGAAGACGGTGGCTATATCACTCTTGTTCGGCAGGCTTGACCAATCGCTTTTCCAGTTCGCGGCAAGCGTCCTGGATCATGTTTTCAGTGATCGGTACTTCGTGCCCATCCTTATCAATAATCGAGCAACCCAGAGACTGGTCTGGCTGCGTGCGGATCACTGGAATCTTGTCTTCGCTGCTGTTTTGCAAGGACATGGCCTGTCTCCTCATCAGGTTGTGTGCTTACTGTAGAACCGCCAGGTGACCGGGCTGTGACAACTCCCTGCGATCTTTCAGGTCGGCATCTTCAGTCCATCAGAAATACCCGGACGTTTCCACCCGGACTTTAGACCAATAATCTCTAGCCACTAGTCTTGGCGGTCATAATTAACCTGACTCATTATGATTTACCGCGTTCAATCCCGTTGGGCGGTGTAGGCTTGGTCGAGTTAAAGCCATTGGTTGCGCCATCGGATGATCTTCATGCTCTCTTCCCGTCACCGCCGCGCCATTCGTCTGGCCAGCCGTTTCCTCGCGCCTTATCGCTGGCCGGCCTTCGGCGCTTTGCTGGCATTGATTGTTACGGCCGGCATCACCTTGTCCATGGGGCAGGGGATTCGCCTGCTGGTGGATCAGGGCTTCATGACCCAGTCGCCGCATTTGCTCAACCGATCCATCGGCGTGTTCATGCTGCTGGTGGTCGGTCTGGCGATTGGCACCTTTGCGCGGTTTTACCTGGTGTCGTGGATCGGCGAGCGCGTCGTTGCGGACATCCGCCGACGGGTGTTCAACCATCTGGTCTACCTGCATCCGGGGTTCTATGAAGACAACCGCAGCTCCGAGATCCAGTCGCGGCTGACTGCCGACACCACGCTGCTGCAATCGGTAATCGGCTCTTCGCTGTCGCTGTTCCTGCGTAACGGGCTGATGGTGATCGGCGGGATTGTCTTGCTGTTTATCACCAACCCCAAACTCACCAGCATCGTGGTGGTCGCGTTGCCGCTGGTGGTCGCGCCCATCCTGATTTTTGGTCGCCGGGTGCGCACCCTGTCGCGTCTGAGCCAGGACCGGATTGCCGATATCGGCAGCTATGTCTCTGAAACACTGAGTCAGATCAAAACCGTGCAGGCCTACAACCATCAGGTTCAGGACGAGCAGCGTTTTGCCACGACCGTGGAAGAGGCTTTCAACACTGCCCGCAAGCGCATCTTCCAGCGAGCCTGGTTGATTACCCTGGTGATCCTGCTGGTGTTGGGCGCCGTCGGGGTGATGCTCTGGGTCGGCGGCATGGATGTCATCGCCGGGCGGATTTCCGCGGGTGAGCTGGCGGCGTTCGTCTTTTACAGCCTGATCGTCGGCGGTGCCTTCGGCACGTTGAGTGAAGTGATCGGTGAACTGCAGCGAGCAGCGGGGGCGGCGGAGCGGATTGCCGAGTTATTGCGTTCGGAAAACATCATCCAGCCACCGACCCAGGGCCTGGTGACTTTGCCTGAGCGGGTGAAGGGCGATCTGGTACTGCAAGATGTGCGCTTTTGCTACCCGTCGCGTCCGCAAAGCTATGCTGTCGATGGTTTGAATCTGACGATCAACGCCGGCGAAACACTCGCATTGGTCGGACCGTCCGGTGCTGGCAAATCGACAGTGTATGACCTGCTATTACGCTTTTACGACCCTGCCGAAGGACGCATCCTGCTGGACGGTGTGCCGCTGACTCAGCTCGATCCTCTGGACCTGCGCCGCTGTTTCGCCCTGGTTTCACAAACCCCGGCGCTGTTCTTCGGCAGCATCGAAGAGAACATTCGCTACGGCCGCCCGACGGCAACTTTGGCCCAGGTCCAGGAAGCCGCGAAAATCGCCTATGCCCACGACTTCATCGAGCAAATGCCCAACGGCTACCAGACTCACCTCGGCGACGCGGGTCTCGGTTTGTCCGGCGGGCAACGCCAGCGCCTGGCCATCGCCCGAGCGCTGCTGGTGGACGCGCCGATCCTGCTGCTGGACGAAGCCACCAGCGCCCTCGACGCCCAGAGCGAGCACCTGATCCAGCAAGCCCTGCCCAGCCTGATGAAAAATCGCACCACGCTGGTCATTGCCCATCGACTGGCCACGGTGAAAAACGCTGACAGGATCGCGGTGATGGACCAAGGGAAACTGGTGGCGGTGGGGACGCATCAAGAGTTGATTGCGAGTAACGCGCTGTATGCACGGCTGGCGGCGTTGCAGTTCAATGACGGCAAAGTCGAAACCGATCTGCGAGCGTAGACACTGTTGGTTCGGGACGATCTTTTCGATTCCCATCAAAGAAGAGCGACCCAGTAATCGACCCAGTAATCGACCCAGTAACCGATCAAGTAACCGATCAAGTAACCGACCAAGTAGCGAAATTGCTTCGGGCTCTCGAAGGGACCGGTCCGGTGAAAATCAGTGAGTGCTTTGAGCTGCAAACAAAAATGCCCGCCTTGAAAGAGACGGGCATTTTTTACAGCGACGGAAAAAGATCGCAGCCTGCGACAGCGCCTACAGATTATTGATCGTCGAAATACCGTTCATGCCAATCCACCAACGGTTGTGGTGAGTTGAGCTTCTGGCCGTAGATCACCGAGTACGACAGCACGTTTTGCACGTACTGCCGGGTTTCGTCGAACGGGATGCTTTCCACCCACACATCGAAGCTCAGGTGATCGGCGCCACGCAGCCATTGACGTACGCGGCCGGGGCCGGCGTTGTAGGCGGCGGAGGCGAGGACGCGGTTGCCGTTGAACTGGCTGTGGACCTGGCTCAGGTAGGCGGCGCCGAGCTGGATGTTCTTGTCCGGATCGAACACTTGCTGTGGCGAAGCGAGGGGAATGCTGAACTTGCGTGCGGTTTCCTTGGCCGTACCGGGCATCAGTTGCATCAGGCCGCTAGCACCGACGCCGGAGCGTGCATCGGCCATGAAGGCGCTTTCCTGGCGGGTGATCGCGAATACCCAACTCGAATGCAGGCCACGGACCTTGGCTTCACGGACCAGGGTTTCGCGGTGGGCCATCGGGAAGCGAATATCCAGGTCGTCCCAGTATTTCGCCTGACTGATGGTGCGGATCGCCGGGAAATACCATTTCAGGTCGTAAGCCAGTTTCGCCTGGGCGACCATTTCGTCACGGCTGAAATGCCGGCTGACGTGGTACCACTCGCGACGACCGTCGACGATCTGCCCGCGGGCATGGAATTCCAGGGCGCGTCGTACACCAGGGGTATTACGCACCTTGTTGATCAGCGCCTGGCTGAGCACCAACGGTTTGTTGTTCAGCGAATAGGGGGATTGCGAGCGATCGGCCGCCAGGAAACCGTAGAAGTCGCGCTCGCGAGCCAGGCCCTTGTAAAGCGTCTGCGCTTGCGGATTCTGTGGCTGCGCCAGCTCCAGGCTGCGAGCCTGCCAGTAACGCCAGCGGTTGGTGGTGGCCAGATCTTGAGGCAGGCGGCGGGTCAGCTCATAGGCATCGTCCCAGCGGGCCAGGCGCAACAGCAGGCGCAAACGCCATTCGGAAACGGTGTTGTCCCGCAGTTCCGGGTCGTATTTGGTCATTACGTCCAGCGCGCGGCTGTCGAAACGACGAGCGAGGGTCAGCCCGATTTCCCGGGCAATCGCGACTTTTTCGTCGCGGGAGAAATGCATGCTGTTGGCGTAACCGTCGAGCAGTGCCATAGCCTTGTCCGGATCCTGACGGGCCAGGCGGCGCAGGCCGAGGCTGACGATGTCGGACATCGGTTCATCCGCCGGGGTGAAGCGCGACGGCTGATTGAGCAGCTCGGGATTCTGCGCCACATCCACCAGCAGTCGACCGCGTGGGGCGAGTGTCGTCAGGCCATTGATCAGGCTGTTGGCCAGCGGATAGTTGCGTGCCTGGGCGGCGAGCTTGGTGCGTTCCCAGCGTTTCTGTTCAGTCAGTTGACCCTCGGCAGCCCACATGCCGAACACAGCATCGCAAGCGTCGGGTTGGGTTTTGCCGGTCAGCCAGAGTTTATCGGCGTTGGCGTAGCCTTCAGCCTTGCGGTTATGGCTGATCTGATACTGCGCGTTCAGGCAGTCCAGTTCGGTGAAATTGAGCTTGGGGTCATAATATTTAACGAAAGTTGCCCAATCGCCGCGTTCGGTCAGCCAGCGCAGCCAGCGCAACTTCATCCAGTTGGCTTGGGGCAGGTCACCGTGTTCGGCGAGGAATTTCTCGATTTCGGCGTTGCTCGCGGTTTTCAGGCGCGCGGTCAATTCGTCATAAGCCAGATACGGCTCCAGCGGATAATCGCTCAGAGCCTGGCTGTAACGGAAATAAGGGCCGGAATCGCCTTTGGCCAAGGCTCGCTTGGCTTCATCGTAATACTGGCGTTGGGTGGACAGGTCCACCGCCTGGGCGGATTGAGCGGCAGCGGCTGTAAGAAGCAAACACGAAAAAAGATTGAAAAGGCGACTGCGCATGAGACGTCCGGGCAGAGAAATCATGACAAGTGCCGGCGAGAGCGGCACTGAATTATCTGTAGCTTAGCCTTTTGCCAGCAGTGGGCGAAAGCTTTGCCGAGCTGTCGGCACAAGTTCGCAACAATTGTTGTGCAGAGTGCTTCGACATTGAAATTGCCGGCCTTCTGAAGCCTCAAGTCAGGTAGAATGCGCGCCCGGTTTTTGGAGAAGCTCATGACCCTGCTCAAATTCAGCGATGTGTCCCTTGCTTTCGGCGCTATGCCGTTGTTGGACAAGGTGTCCTGGCAGATCGCCCGTGGTGAGCGGGTGTGCATCATCGGCCGCAACGGCACTGGCAAGTCCAGCATGATGAAGCTCGTCAAGGGCGACCAGAAGCCCGATGAAGGCTCTGTTTGGCGCGCACCTGGCCTGAAAATTGGCGAATTGCCGCAAGAATTGCCGGTAGCCGACGAGCGGACCGTGTTCGACGTGGTTGCCGAAGGCCTGGACGGTGTCGGCGAGCTGCTCGCGCAGTATCACCACCTGAGCCAGAACATCGTCACCGACGCCGACCTGGACAAACTGATGCACGTCCAGCACGACCTCGAGGCCCGCGATGGCTGGCGTTTGCAACAACTGGTCGACAGCACCTTGAGCCGCTTGCAACTGCCGGCCGACAAGACCCTCGCCGAATTGTCCGGCGGTTGGCGTCGCCGCGTCCTGCTGGCGCAGGCCCTGGTTTCCGAACCGGATCTGCTGTTGCTCGACGAACCGACCAACCACCTGGACATCGGCGCCATTGCCTGGCTCGAAGAAGCGCTGAAGGACTTCCAGGGCGCCGTGCTGTTCATCACGCACGACCGTTCATTCCTGCAGAACCTTGCGACCCGCATTCTGGAACTGGATCGCGGTGGCCTGATCGACTGGAACGGCGACTACGCCAGTTTCCTCGTGCACAAAGAGGCGACTCTGGCTGCTGAAGAAACCGCCAACGCGCTGTTCGACAAGAAGCTGGCCCAGGAAGAAGTCTGGATCCGCCAAGGCATCAAGGCTCGCCGCACCCGTAACGAAGGCCGTGTCCGCGCCCTGAAAGCCTTGCGTGTTGAGCGCAGCGAGCGTCGTGAGCGCACCGGCAAGGCCAACATTCAGCTGGACACTGCTGACAAGTCCGGCAAGCAGGTGATGGTCCTCGAGAACGTGAGCTTCGCTCACCCGGGTGGCCCGTTCCTGATCAAGGATTTCTCGATGGTCCTGACGCGCGGCGACCGTATCGGTCTGCTTGGCGCCAACGGTACCGGCAAGACCACGCTGCTGAAACTGATGCTCAGCGGTCTGCAACCGACCAGCGGCAAGGTGGAAGAGGGGACGCGCATCGACGTGGCCTACTTCGACCAGTTGCGCCATCAGCTGGACCTGGAAAAGACCGTGATCGACAACGTGGCCGAAGGTCGCGACTTTATCGATATCGATGGTCAGAGCCGCCATGTGCTGAGCTACCTCGGCGACTTCCTGTTCAGCCCGCAGCGTGCCCGCACGCCGGTCAAGGCGCTGTCCGGTGGTGAGCGTGCCCGTCTGTTGCTGGCCAAACTGTTCAGCAAGCCGGCGAACCTGCTGGTACTCGACGAACCGACCAACGACCTGGATGTGGAAACCCTCGAACTGCTGGAAGAGGTCTTGCTGACCTTCAACGGCACCGTGCTGATGGTCAGTCACGACCGGGCATTCCTCGACAACGTGGTCACCAGCACCTTGGTCTTCGAAGGCGAAGGCAAGGTTCGCGAATACGTCGGTGGTTATCAGGACTGGCTGCGTCAGGGCGGCTCGCCGCGCCTGTTGGGCGTGACCGAGAGCAAGTCCGGCAAGGCCGACCTGAACTCGGCTGTCGTCACTGCTGAACCAGTGCCAGTCGCTGCGGCAGTAGAGGCGCCGGTGGCAAAGAAGAAGCTCAGCTACAAGTTGCAACGTGAGCTGGAAATGTTGCCGAGTCAGATCGAAGCCATGGAGCAGCAGATCGCGGTGGTTGAAGCGCAGATGGCGGATGCCGGTTTCTATCAGCGCCCTGCTGCCGAGACAGCTGCAGTGATCGCTCAGCTGGAGCAGTTGCAGGCTGAGCTCGACGTGATGGTCGAGCGCTGGGCCGAGCTGGATGCCTGATTGATCCGGCGATAAAAAAGCCCGGCGTTCAGTGATGAGCGCCGGGCTTTTCGTATGGAAAACGATCTGCTCGCCGACATAGATTCACTGTGGGAGCGGGTTTGCTCGCGAAAGCTGCTTAACATTCAATAAAGATGTCGACTGTCACGCCGCTTTCGCGAGCAAGCCCGCTCCCACGTTGTTCCGTGTTGTCAGCTTTTGATCAGGCGCACCGCCAGCACATCGCAAGGCGCGCCGTGCAGTACGTCATTGGCGGTGGAGCCGAGCAATAGCGCCAAGCCGTGTCGGCCATGACTGCCCACCACGATCAGGTCGCACGTTTGCTCCTTGGCGAGGTGGTGAATCTCCTGGCGCGGCTGGCCGTAGGTCAAGTGACTGTATTCCTTGGAGAGTTCCGGGTATTTCACGATCAATCGCTCAAGGCGCTCTTTGGCCTGATCGAATTGTTGCTGTTGCAACTGGGAAAGATCCATCGGCACGTCGCCGCCAAAGGCCATCGCCATCGGTTCGACAATATGCACCAGGGACAGCTTTGCGCCATTGCTCACCGAGAGCTCGCGAGCCCGGTGGATGACAGGATCGCACTCTTCCGTTAGGTCTACAGCGACCAGAATGTGGTTGTAGGGCATGAGGTGCTCCTCCTGAGGATTGCAATATTGGTAAGTATGGCTGGTTTCAAGCGCATTGGTTTCAAAGTGACTCAATGGGCTCATCAAGAATCGGGAGTACACATATGACGGTCTGGATAGTGGTGTCAATCCTGCTGGTGGTCTTGAGCCCGCTGGCCTGGTTGCGACCCTCTCGTACTCAGAGCGGGCGCATGGCCCTGCGCATGGAGGCGCGGCGCATTGGCCTGGCCATGCAGCTGGCGCCCCAGGAATGGCCGCACTGGCTGAGCGAGGAGCCGCCGAGCCCTTGCGCGCAGTACCATCGGCCGCGCCGTGGCACGCGACCGGCGTGCTGGAGTTACTGGCAGAAGGCGCCGGGCGTGTGGGTCAATCAGTGGCAGGAGGTCTGTGAGGATGGGATGCTGCTGAATCATTTCGAAAAATTGCCTGCCAACGTCTACAAGGTCGAAGCAGACAAGCAAATGATTGCCCTGTATTGGGGCGAGAAGGGCGAGGCCGAGGTTCTGCAACAGATCGATGCCACGCTCAAAGCACTCGCTTGAAACCCGACCCCCTACAAAAGCAAGCGCCAGCGCCTGACAGGCAGGCAATAAAAAGCCCGACATCATCATCGGGCTGAGGTTGGCCAGGCAGGCCGGTAATTCTGTGTGGCTGATCTTACGCTGGACATTCGTCAAAGCGTTCAAATTTTTTCTTCAGGGTCCCGCCAGCGTAGCTTGTTAAACACAGGCTGCCGGCAATTAGGGCGACTTTTCTAACTATTGATTCTATGAATGGCCTCACATGCATGAGCGTGTTGCAGGGCTTCGTGGTACGGAAGTGACCGGAAAGTCGCGTTTCAACCAGTATTTTGGGCGATTGACAATTGCCGGAAATTCCGTGAAGGTGACATACCCAAATCAAACGGGCGTATGAATTGAGCGTTTGTATTACAGATCGCTCCTACAGAATCCCGACTATCGCGTCGGCGGGTGTGCCGGGTGAATTGGCGTAGCATCGACGATAAACGTCCTTGCCGAGCCAGTCGCCTGCGTCCGACGTGTACTGTTCAGCTTCCATATCGTGGAGATCAGTTGATGATTTACGAAGGTAAAGCCATCACGGTTAAGGCTCTTGAAAGTGGCATCGTCGAATTGAAATTCGACCTCAAGGGTGAGTCCGTCAACAAGTTCAACCGTCTTACCCTGAACGAACTGCGTCAGGCTGTAGACACCATCAAGGCAGATGCTTCGATCAAGGGTGTGATCGTCAGCAGTGGCAAGGACGTGTTCATCGTCGGCGCCGACATCACCGAATTCGTCGACAACTTCAAGCTGCCGGATGCAGAGCTTGTCGCTGGTAACCTCGAAGCCAACAAGATTTTCAGCGATTTCGAAGACCTCAACGTCCCGACTGTCGCCGCTATCAATGGCATCGCACTGGGTGGCGGTCTGGAGATGTGCCTGGCGGCAGATTTCCGCGTCATGGCCAATACCGCCAAAATCGGTCTGCCGGAAGTCAAGCTGGGCATCTACCCAGGCTTCGGCGGTACTGTGCGTTTGCCGCGCATCATCGGTGCCGACAACGCTATCGAGTGGATTGCCGCCGGTAAGGAAAACCGCGCTGAAGACGCGTTGAAAGTCGGTGCTGTCGACGCCGTGGTCGCTCCGGAGAAATTGCAGGAAGCGGCTCTGAACCTGCTCAAGGGCGCCATCTCTGGCGAATTTGACTACAAGGCCAAGCGTCAGCCGAAGCTCGAAAAGCTCAAGCTCAACGCCATCGAACAAATGATGTCGTTCGAAACCGCCAAAGGTTTCGTGGCCGGTCAAGCAGGCCCGAACTACCCGGCACCGGTCGAAGCGATCAAGACCATCCAGAAAGCCGCGAACTTCGGTCGCGACAAGGCGCTGGAAGTCGAAGCCGCCGGTTTCGTCAAACTGGCCAAGACCTCTGCCGCGCAGAGCTTGATCGGTCTGTTCCTGAACGATCAGGAGCTGAAGAAAAAGGCCAAGGCCTACGACGAAATCGCCAAAGACGTGAAGCAGGCCGCCGTATTGGGCGCCGGCATCATGGGTGGCGGTATCGCATATCAGTCGGCCTCCAAAGGTACGCCGATCCTGATGAAAGACATCAACGAGCACGGCATCGAGCAAGGTCTGGCGGAAGCCGCCAAGCTGCTGGTGGGCCGCGTTGATAAAGGTCGCATGACGCCGGCGAAAATGGCCGAAGTGCTCAATGGCATTCGTCCGACCCTGTCCTACGGCGATTTCGGTCACGTCGACCTGGTCGTCGAAGCCGTTGTCGAGAACCCGAAGGTCAAGCAAGCCGTTCTGGCCGAAGTTGAAGACAAGGTCAAAGAGGACACCATCCTCGCGTCCAACACTTCGACCATTTCCATCACCTTGCTGGCCAAAGCCCTCAAGCGTCCGGAAAACTTCGTCGGCATGCACTTCTTCAACCCGGTGCACATGATGCCGCTGGTTGAAGTGATCCGTGGCGAGAAGTCCAGCGAAGTGGCCGTTGCCACCACCGTTGCCTACGCCAAGAAAATGGGCAAGAACCCGATCGTCGTCAACGACTGCCCGGGCTTCCTGGTCAACCGCGTGCTGTTCCCGTACTTCGGCGGTTTCGCCAAACTGGTCAGCGCCGGCGTGGACTTCGTGCGCATCGACAAAGTCATGGAAAAATTCGGCTGGCCAATGGGCCCGGCATACCTGATGGACGTGGTCGGCATCGACACCGGTCACCACGGTCGTGACGTCATGGCTGAAGGCTTCCCGGATCGCATGAAGGACGATCGCCGTTCGGCCGTCGACGTGCTCTACGAAGCCAAGCGCCTGGGCCAGAAGAATGGCAAAGGCTTCTACGCCTACGAGACTGACAAGCGCGGCAAGCAGAAGAAAGTCGCCGATCCTTCGGTACTGGAAGTGCTCAAGCCAATCGTGTTCGAACAGCGCGAAGTCACTGACGAAGACATCATCAACTGGATGATGATCCCACTGTGCCTGGAAACCGTGCGTTGCCTGGAAGACGGTATCGTCGAAACCGCCGCCGAAGCCGACATGGGCCTGGTCTACGGTATTGGTTTCCCTCCATTCCGTGGCGGTGCGCTGCGCTACATCGACTCGATCGGTGTTGCAGAGTTCGTTGCCCTGGCTGACCAGTACGCTGATTTGGGCGCGCTGTACCACCCGACCGCGAAGCTGCGTGCAATGGCCAAAAACGGTCAGAGCTTCTTCGGTTAAGCGCCCACACTAGAGCGAGAGTGAAAGTATATGAGCTTGAATCCTAGAGACGTCGTGATTGTCGACTTCGGTCGTACGCCGATGGGCCGCTCCAAGGGCGGCATGCACCGCAACACCCGCGCCGAAGACATGTCGGCGCACCTGATCAGCAAATTGCTGGAACGCAACGTCAAGGTCGACCCGAGCGAAGTTGAGGACGTGATCTGGGGCTGTGTGAACCAGACCCTGGAGCAGGGCTGGAACATCGCCCGCATGGCGTCCCTGATGACGCAGATCCCGCACACCGCGGCCGGCCAGACCGTCAGCCGTCTGTGTGGTTCGTCGATGAGTGCTCTGCACACCGCTGCACAAGCGATCATGACCGGTAACGGTGACGTGTTCGTGGTTGGTGGCGTCGAGCATATGGGCCACGTGAGCATGATGCACGGTGTCGATCCGAACCCGCACATGTCCCTGTATGCGGCGAAAGCCTCGGGCATGATGGGCCTGACCGCGGAAATGCTCGGCAAAATGCACGGCATTAGTCGCGAACAACAGGACGCCTTTGGCGTGCGCTCCCATCAGCTCGCCCACAAGGCGACTCTGGAAGGCAAGTTCAAAGACGAAATCATCCCGATGCAGGGCTACGACGAGAACGGTTTCCTGAAACTGTTCGACTACGACGAAACCATTCGTCCGGAAACCACCCTGGAAAGCCTGGCGGCTCTGAAGCCAGCGTTTAACCCGAAGGGCGGCACCGTGACAGCCGGTACTTCGTCGCAGATCACCGACGGTGCTTCGTGCATGATCGTGATGTCGGCGCAGCGTGCCCAGGACCTGGGCATCCAGCCGATGGCGGTGATTCGTTCGATGGCAGTGGCGGGTGTGGACCCGGCGATCATGGGCTATGGTCCAGTACCGGCAACGCAGAAAGCACTGAAGCGCGCGGGTCTTGGTATCAACGATATCGACTTCTTCGAGCTTAACGAAGCTTTCGCCGCACAGGCGCTGCCAGTGCTGAAAGATTTGAAAGTGCTCGACAAGATGAACGAGAAGGTTAACCTGCACGGCGGCGCGATCGCCCTGGGTCACCCGTTCGGTTGCTCCGGTGCCCGTATCTCCGGCACTTTGCTGAACGTGATGAAGCAGAATGGCGGCACCTTTGGGGTAGCCACCATGTGCATTGGTCTTGGCCAAGGCATCTCCACCGTCTTCGAACGCGTTTAAGCGTTTCGCTGATGGAAGCCGGGGCCAAGTGCCCCGGTTTTTGTTTTTCCGGATTTATTTTGTTTTTATTTTGAAAAAATTTGAGTGAGGGCCAAACCATGCCGATACAACCTGGGCTCTACGAACATTACAAAGGTCCGCAGTACCGTGTATTCGCTGTTGCGCGGCATTCGGAAACGGAAGAAGAAGTGGTCTTCTACCAAGCCCTGTATGGCGATTACGGCTTTTGGGTGCGCCCCTTGAGCATGTTCCTGGAGTCGGTCGAGGTTGACGGCGAACAGGTGCCACGCTTTGCTTTGGTGCAAGCCGAACCGAGCGTTTTTCCGCAGTCATAAGGGGAGTGCGCGCAGAACCCTGCGCTTGACCTCACCTTGTAGCCACTATATATAGCGGTGCCGCGTCAGGCGCCAACCGCCTTTCACTTCTAGAATTCAGGAATTTTCTGATCCATGGGCAAATCGCTGGTCATTGTGGAATCCCCGGCTAAGGCCAAGACCATCAACAAGTATCTGGGTAACCAATACGTGGTGAAGTCGAGTATCGGCCATATCCGAGACCTGCCCACCAGCGGTTCGGCTAGCGCCAGCAAAGAGCCTGCCGCCAAGCGCGGCAAGGCCGCCGCAGGTGAAGGTCCGGTGCTCACGCCGAAAGAGAAAGCGCGCAAGCAGCTGGTCTCGCGCATGGGTGTCGATCCCGATCATGGCTGGAAAGCCAAGTACGAGATTCTCCCGGGCAAGGAAAAAGTCATCGAAGAGCTGCGCCGGCTCGCCAAAGATGCTGACACCATCTATCTCGCAACCGACTTGGATCGCGAGGGGGAAGCCATTGCCTGGCACCTGCGCGAAGCCATCGGTGGTGACGACAGCCGCTACAAGCGCGTGGTGTTCAATGAAATCACCAAGAAAGCGATCCAGGAAGCCTTCTCCAAACCGGGCGAGTTGGATATTGACCGTGTAAACGCCCAGCAGGCGCGTCGCTTCCTCGACCGCGTGGTGGGTTACATGGTTTCGCCGCTGCTGTGGGCCAAGGTCGCCCGTGGCCTGTCCGCCGGTCGCGTGCAATCGGTTGCCGTGAAGCTGGTGGTCGAGCGTGAGCGTGAAATCCGCGCGTTCAACCCGGAAGAGTACTGGGAAGTTCATGCCGACCTCGGCACCGCCAAGGGCGCGACCGTGCGTTTCGACGTGGCCCGTGAGAAAGGCGAAGCCTTCAAGCCGCTCAACGAAGCCCAGGCCATGGCCGCGCTGGAAAAGCTCAAGGCTTCCAGCTACAGCATCGTCAAGCGCGAAGACAAACCGACCAGCAGCAAGCCGTCGGCACCGTTCATCACTTCCACCCTGCAGCAGGCTGCGAGTAACCGCCTGGGCTTTGGTGTGAAGAAAACCATGATGATGGCCCAGCGTTTGTACGAAGCCGGCTACATCACGTATATGCGTACCGACTCCACCAACCTCTCGGTCGATGCCGTGGCGATGGCGCGTACTTATATTGAAGGTGAGTTCGGCAAGAAGTACCTGCCGGAAAACCCGAACGTCTACAGCAGCAAGGAAGGCGCACAAGAGGCTCACGAAGCGATTCGTCCGTCTGACGCCAATACCGAGCCAAGCAAGCTGTCGGGCATGGAGCGTGATGCAGAACGGCTCTACGAGCTGATCTGGCGCCAGTTCCTCGCTTGCCAGATGCTGCCGGCGCAATACCTGTCGACCACAGTCACCGTCGGTGCCGGCGACTTCGAGTTGCGTGCCAAGGGCCGCATCCTGAAGTTCGACGGTTACACCCGCGTCATGCCGCAAATTGCCAAGCCTGGCGATGACGACGTGCTGCCGGACATGGCCCAGGGCGACGCGATGAAGCTGATCAAGCTTGATCCGACCCAGCACTTCACCAAGCCGCCGGCGCGTTACTCGGAAGCGAGCCTGGTTAAAGAAATGGAAAAACGGGGCATCGGTCGTCCTTCGACCTATGCCGCGATCATTTCGACCATCCAGGACCGCGGCTACGTGGCGCTGCACAACCGTCGTTTCTATTCGGAAAAGATGGGCGACATCGTCACCGAGCGTCTGGCCGAGAGCTTCTCCAATCTCATGGACTACGGCTTCACCGCCGGCATGGAAGAGAACCTCGATGACGTGGCCCAGGGCGAACGCGACTGGAAAAACGTGCTCGACGAGTTCTATGGCGACTTCAAGAAGAAACTCGAAGTAGCCGAAAGTGCCGAAGGCGGCATGCGCGCCAATCAGCCGGTGATGACTGACATTCCGTGCGTGTTGTGCGGTCGTCCGATGCAGATCCGTACTGCTTCGACGGGCGTGTTCCTCGGTTGCTCGGGCTACAGCCTGCCACCGAAAGAGCGCTGCAAGGCCACCGTCAACCTGGTGCCGGGCGATGAAATCGCCGCGGACGACGAGGGTGAGTCCGAATCGCTGGTCCTGCGTGGCAAGCATCGCTGCCCGATATGCAGCACGGCCATGGACGCTTACCTGCTCGACGAGAAGCGCAAGCTGCACATCTGCGGTAACAACCCGGATTGCTCTGGCTACGAAATCGAAGAGGGCACCTATCGCATCAAAGGCTATGAAGGTCCGAGCCTGGAGTGCGACAAGTGCGGCAGCGAGATGCAGCTCAAGACCGGTCGTTTCGGTAAGTTCTTCGGTTGCACCAACGCCACCTGCAAGAACACTCGCAAGCTGCTGAAGAGCGGTGACGCGGCGCCGCCGAAGATGGACCCGGTGAAGATGCCTGAGCTCAAATGCGAAAAGGTCAACGACACCTACATCCTTCGCGACGGTGCTTCCGGCCTGTTCCTGGCGGCCAGCCAGTTCCCGAAAAACCGCGAGACCCGTGCTCCATTGGTCATGGAGATCGTGCCGCACAAGGATGAGATCGATCCGAAGTACCATTTCCTCTGCGAAGCGCCGAAGAAAGATCCGGACGGCCTTCCTTCGGTAATTCGTTACAGCCGCAAGACCAAAGAGCAATACGTGCAGACTGAGGTTGACGGTAAACCGACTGGCTGGAAGGCGTATTACGACGGCGGGAAGTGGACGGTTGAAGACAAGCGTCCATCAGCCAAGGCTTAAAAGGCTGTACGCAAAAGGCCGCATGACAACCCACGGGTTTTCATGCGGCCTTTTGTTTTGGGCTTGCGGGAAGCTCAGGTGATCCACGACACTGTCTGACCTGCGTGAAGCAATTATTTCGTTGTGGAGGCTGCCGTCATGGCCCACGAACTCTATACCCGTACCAACCAGAAGATTTATTTCGCCGGCCTGTCGCTGGAAGCGCTTGCCAAAGCCGAAGAGGGGCGGGCGATGAACTCCCTCGCGCTGATTCAGGCCGGGCGCGAATCGGCGTTGTTTCACCTGTACGGTGCGCTGTTGGGACTGTGCCATGAAATCGCCGGTTTCTATCGCCTGCCTCAGGCCAATGCGCCGCGGGCAGAGATGCTGCTGACCCGCGAAGTGCTCGAAACCATCGCTATTCCGGAAATGGCCGAGATGGTCGAACTGGCCCAAAACCCTGAAACCTGGCTGGCCAAATTGCTGTCGGCTCATGCCGCACTGTTTCAGCCGCCTCGCGCGCCGCACAAGCCCAAGGGTGATGTGACGCAGCCGCTCATTCTGGCCGTTAATCTGGATGAAGAAGAGGCACCGGAAGAGCTGAGTCGGGAAGAGCTGGAGAGCTGGCGTCAGAACCTTAAAGGACTGGCGATTCGGTTTCGCGAAGGGTTGAACGAGTGCTGAAAGATTGAGCGTTTAGGGAAGGATCTGCTCAAGGAAGAGTGTTGTCAGAAATTTCCCTTCGTGATGGCATCTGGTCAAGATCCCGAGCGAAGCTTGGCTGATGCCTATATAATCCCCGCCTTTCGTGGAGAACAGACCTTTATGCCAACGTCCTTTCTAGAAATTGTCGAGTTACCAGACGGCCGAATCGAGCTGCGCAGGGCCGAGGACGAGGGTTCTCTGGTTACTTTGGATTTCTCCGAGGATGCCAAGGTTTTCCTGCAAGGCCAGCATGTGGAAGTCGCCAAGGCGATGTTGAGCGTCGGTGTTCAGATGGCAGGACGCCTGGTTGAAGGCGAATTTGATAAGGAAGAGGGGTCACGGGTTCTTCATTGATCCCGCCCGTCGGATTCTTCGGATACCTCTACAGATCGGCTTCTCTATCCCTGGAGAAGCCCTGCGCTGTTCAGCGCGCACCGTGTTTGTCAGTTACCCCAGTCGAATATTCAGACTTTGCGCATCCCCGATACGGGCAGCGCTGATCAACTGTTGCCGCGACGTTGTGCTCAGCGGGTTAAGCCAGCTGACGACCGTATGGCTGCGGCCAAGTCGCAAGGCTTCGCAGGTCAACTGCTGAGCGCTCTGCGTGCCGCGCGGTTGGAGGAGCAGAATGCGTTCACGGTTCAAGCCGGCGTCCCGTAACCAGGCTTGTGTCAGGCTGGCGGGTGGGGCGATGAGTGTCAGCCAGCGTGCATCCTGATCCTGGCTCAGTTCCCGGAGAATCGGTGCTAGAAGGTTCAGGCAGTTCCCGGCCGCGCCGCGCAGTGACAGCTCGCTGAAGACTTCGGGCTCGGCGCTCCAGGGCGATTCGACCACGTCCTTCAGGATCGGCGCCAATGGCTGCGCCATGAACGCCTCGAACAACGGCAGTTGGGCTTGCTGTGAAGTATGTGGGAACTGCATAAAGCCTCCTTTAGCGGCGAATCACGCCGACACTCAAGCCTTCGATAACCAGTTCCTGATCTTTCAGGTTGACTTCGATAGGGGCGAATTCAGGGTTTTCGGCAATCAACCAGACCTTGCTGCCGTCGCGCTTGAAGCGCTTGACGGTCACTTCGTCGCCGATCCGCGCCACAACGATCTGGCCGTTGCGGGCTTCACGGGTGGTGTGGACGGCCAGCAGGTCGCCGTCGAAAATGCCGACGTCCTTCATGCTCATGCCATGGACGCGCAACAGATAGTCAGCGCGAGGATGGAAGAACGCAGGGTTGATGTTGCAGGATTCCTCGATGTGCTGCTGGGCGAGGATCGGCGCACCGGCAGCCACCCGGCCAATGATCGGCAAGCTGGACTCGTCGGCCTTGGCTTCGAAGCCAGGGATGCGGATGCCGCGGGAGGCGCCCGGGGTCATCTCGATCGCTCCCTTGCGGGCCAGCGCCTTGAGGTGTTCTTCCGCGGCATTGGGCGACTTGAACCCCAGTTCCTGAGCGATTTCCGCGCGGGTCGGCGGGTAGCCGTTGTCTTCGAGGCAACGTTTGATGAAGGCCAGAATCTCTGCTTGGCGTGGCGTCAGCTTTAGCATATTGATCGCTCTGTCTTTTTATACAGTGACTGGGATTATATACAGTGAACTGGTCTTGGCAATGCCCCTTTTTTTATCGGCCGCTGGACGGTCATTTTGCTCGCTGATTGAAGCGGCACTGTTGTATGGTTAAATACCTGACCGACCATTCCCAAAACGAACCGCCAGACTTGACAAGGCCAAGGCTGAAACGTATGTTTCAAACAAGTGTTTGTCAGGCGGAGTAGCCATGGCCCAGTCGGAAACCGTTGAACGCATTCTCGATGCTGCCGAGCAGTTGTTCGCGGAAAAAGGTTTTGCTGAAACCTCATTGCGTCTGATCACCAGCAAGGCCGGTGTCAATCTGGCGGCGGTGAATTATCACTTCGGGTCGAAGAAGGCGCTGATTCAGGCGGTCTTCTCGCGTTTTCTCGGGCCATTCTGTCTCAGTCTCGATAAAGAGCTGGAGCGCCGCCAGGCCAAGCCCGAGAACAAGCCGTCCCTTGAAGAGCTGCTGGAGATTCTTGTCGAGCAAGCTTTGGTGGTGCAGCCACGCAGCGGCAATGACCTGTCCATTTTCATGCGTTTGCTGGGGCTGGCGTTCAGTCAGAGCCAAGGGCACTTGCGTCGTTATCTGGAAGATATGTACGGCAAGGTGTTCCGCCGCTACATGATGTTGGTCAACGAGGCTGCGCCGCGCATTCCCCCGATCGAACTGTTCTGGCGTGTGCACTTCATGCTGGGTGCCGCGGCGTTCAGCATGTCGGGGATCAAGGCCTTGCGTGCGATTGCCGAGACCGATTTCGGCGTCAACACCTCTATCGAACAAGTGATGCGTCTGATGGTGCCGTTCCTGGCCGCTGGCATGCGGGCCGAAACCGGCGTCACCGACACAGCCATGGCCACCGCGCAGTTGCGTCCGCGCAGCAAATCGGCCCCGGTCGCCGCCAAGGTTTAACCGCACACGGGTGGGCGCGGCAGCTGACATCCGCTAAGCTAGCCGCCCATGCCGACTCTCGTTCTGAACCCGCTCCTCATTGAAATCGCCGACCCGCAGGGCCCAGCCCATGGCGGCGAATTCGTGCGAGCCGGGTTTATCGTAATCAAGGAATCTCTATGACTGCTGGCCTGCAAGGCTCGTTGATGGTGGACGTCGCCGGTACCTGGCTGACGGCCGAAGATCGCCAATTGTTGCGCCAGCCCGAAGTGGGCGGCCTGATCATTTTTGCCCGCAACATCGAACACCCGCGCCAAGTGCGCGAATTGAGCGCTTCGATCCGCGCCATTCGTCCCGATCTGCTGCTGGCGGTGGATCAAGAGGGCGGTCGGGTTCAACGGCTTCGTCAGGGCTTCGTGCGGTTGCCAGCCATGCGCGCCATCGCCGATAACCCGAATGCCGAGGACCTGGCCGAGCAGTGTGGCTGGATCATGGCGACCGAAGTGCTCGCAGTCGGTCTCGACCTGAGCTTCGCCCCCGTGCTGGACCTGGATTACCAGCGCAGTGCGGTGGTTGGCACCCGTTCGTTTGAAGGTGATCCCGAACGTGCAGCCTTGCTCGCCGGTGCATTTATTCGTGGCATGAATAGCGCCGGAATGGCCGCCACTGGCAAGCATTTCCCCGGGCATGGCTGGGCCGAAGCCGATTCCCACGTCGCGATTCCCAACGATGAGCGCAGCCTCGACGAAATCCGCGCTAACGATCTTGTGCCGTTTGCGCGATTGAGCAAGCAACTGGCTGCCGTCATGCCAGCCCACGTTATTTATCCACAAGTCGATTCCCAGCCTGCAGGTTTCTCCCGTCGCTGGTTGCAGGACATCCTGCGTGGCGAGCTGCAGTTCGATGGCGTGATCTTCAGTGATGACCTGTCGATGGCCGGTGCCCATGTGGTCGGCGATGCTGCCAGTCGCATCGAAGCGGCATTGACCGCCGGTTGTGACATGGGCCTGGTGTGCAACGATCGCGCAGCTGCCGAGCTGGCCTTGAGCGCCGCCCAGCGTTTGAAGGTCAAACCTTCGGCGCGTATTGCGCGGATGCGCGGGCAGTCGTACAGCAGTACCGAATACCGTCAAGATCCACGCTGGCTAGCGGCCATCGGCGCGCTCAAAGAAGCTCAATTGATTGATTGAGGATTTTCGTCATGACGGTTTACGCGATTATCGGTGGCACCGGCCTGACTCAACTCGAAGGCTTGAGCATTCGTCAGTCATTGGCGGTGGACACGCCTTACGGCACGCCTTCGGCCGAAGTGCAGATCGGTGAGTATGCCGGCAAGGAAGTGCTGTTTCTCGCGCGTCATGGGCACCCACACCGTTTCCCGCCGCATCAGGTGAACTACCGCGCCAACCTGTGGGCCTTGAAGCAGGCCGGCGCCGAAGCGATTCTTGCGGTCAACGCCGTGGGCGGGATTCATGCCGAGATGGGCACCGGACATTTCTGCGTGCCACATCAACTGATCGACTACACCAGCGGCCGCGAACACACCTATTTCGCCGATGACCTGGAACAGGTCACGCACATCGACTTCAGCTATCCCTACAGCGAACCCCTGCGTCAGCAATTGATCGCGGCGTTGGCGGCTGAAGGCGTTGCCTACAGCAGCCATGGCGTATACGCCTGCACTCAGGGCCCGCGTCTAGAAACAGTGGCTGAAGTTGCGAGGCTGGAGCGTGACGGTTGCGACATTGTCGGCATGACCGGAATGCCGGAAGCGGCGTTGGCCCGCGAGTTGAAACTGGATTACGCCTGTCTGGCGCTGGTGGTGAATCCGGCGGCAGGCAAGTCGACAGCGGTGATCACCATGGCCGAGATTGAGCAGGCATTGCATGACGGGATGGGTAAGGTGAAGTCGACGTTGGCGCGGGTGCTTAAGGGTTAATCAGTCGTTACATCGAGTCGACCCCATCGCGAGCAGGCTCGCTCCCACATTAATTTTGTGTTGTCTCAATTATGGTGGGCAAACACAGATCCAATGTGGGAGCGAGCCTGCTCGCGATGGCGATTCAATAATCGCCGCTACTTATCAATTTTTTCCGGCAACGGCGCAAACAACGCCTCAATATCATCGCTCTGCAACTTCCAGTCTCCTGTTTTTCTCCCATCCAGCACGCCTGCGGCAAGATCGGATTTTTCCTTCTGCAGATGCTGAATTTTCTCTTCCACCGTGCCCCTGGCAATCATCTTGTAGACGAATACCGGCTTCTCCTGACCAATGCGATAGGCACGATCAGTCGCCTGATTTTCCGTCGCCGGGTTCCACCAGGGATCGTAGTGAATCACCGTATCGGCTTCGGTCAGGTTCAGCCCCACACCGCCGGCCTTCAAGCTGATCAGAAAGATCTGACGTTTGCCGCTCTGGAATTCCTTCACTGGCGTGCGTCGGTCACGGGTCTGGCCGGTCAGGATTACATAAGCCACACCGCGTTTTTTCAGCTCATCCTCGATCAGCGACAGCATTGAGGTGAACTGCGAAAACAACAGAATCCGCCGACCTTCCTCGAACAACTCTTCAAGCATTTCCATCAGGCTATCAAGCTTGCCGGAGGTACTGCCGCGCGCGGGCAGGGCGGCATCGTTGACCAGGCGTAAATCGCAGCACACCTGACGCAGCTTCAGCAGGGCCTCAAGAATGATGATCTGGCTGCGCGCCACGCCTTTGCGAGTGATCTCGTCGCGGACTTTCTTGTCCATGGCCAGGCGCATGGTTTCGTACACGTCGCGCTGGGCTTCGTTGAGTTCGACCCAATGGATGATCTCGGTTTTCGGCGGCAGTTCGGTGGCCACCTGTTCCTTGGTTCTGCGCAGCAGGAACGGTTTTATCCGACCGTTGAGGTGCTGAAGTCTTACGTCGCTGGCACGCTTTTCTATCGGTACGCGGTAATCGCGGTTGAAGCTTTTCACGTCACCGAGCCAGCCGGGCAGCAGGAAGTGGAACAGCGACCACAGCTCACCGAGGTGATTTTCCAGTGGCGTGCCACTCAGGCACAGGCGCTGGCGAGCATTCAGCTCGCGGGCGGCGTGGGCGGCCTTGCTGTTGGGATTCTTGATGTACTGCGCTTCATCCAGCACCAATACGTGCAATGGCTGCGCGGCGAGGTGTTCGACGTCCTTGGGCAGCAGCGCATAAGTGGTCAGAATCAGGTCGTAGTCGGCCAGATCGCCGAAGTGCTTCTTGCGACTGGCGCCGTACAGCGCCAGCACTTTGAGCTGAGGCGTGAAATGCGCGGCTTCGTCGAGCCAGTTGGGGATCAGGCTGGTGGGCATGACTACCATGCACGGCCGATCGAGGCGCCCGGCATTCTTCTCGCTGAGAATATGCGCCAGGGTCTGTAGGGTTTTGCCCAGGCCCATGTCGTCCGCGAGAATCCCGCCGACTTCCAGTTGCCGCAACGACTGCATCCAGCTCAGGCCTTCCAGCTGATACGGGCGCAAGGTGGCATTCAACCCTTCGGGTGCCACTGCGGTGTGGTCTTTGATGTCACGCAGGCGCTGGGCAAAGGTGCGGATCTGCTCGCCACCTTCCCAGAGCAGCGGCAGGCCTTCCAGCGGATTCAGGCGTGTGGCGTCGGCCTTGCTCAGGCGCAGCGTGGTTTCACCGGGCTCTTGCAGGTAAAACTCGCCGAGAGTGGCCAGCACCGGTTTCAAGCGGCCGAAGGGCAGGGCGACCTGCAGCGGGCCTTGGTCGGTGCTGCGGCGCTGCGGGATGTTCACCAGAATCAATTCGTCGTCGCGGCGTCGGGCGAGGCGTTCCGGGTTGAGAAGCTCGGTATGGGAGCGCATCAGGTTTAACAGGATCGGTAACAGGCTCAGCCGTTCGCCGTTGACGATGATCCCCAATTCCAGGTCGAACCAGTCGCGCTCCGGTGCCTGCTCGACGGTGGCGTACCAGTCTTCAACGGCGGTCAGGTCGAAGCCGAAGTCCTCGTCGATCTGCAACTCCCACCCTTGGGTGCGCAGCTTCGGCAGCTCGTTGAGGGTGAAAGTCAGCCAGGCGCTGTCGTTGACCATCTCGTAGAGTTCGCCGGCACTTTCGGGCAAGGCCTTGCTTTGTCGGGTGGCGATCTTGAAACCGAGGATTCGCAGCTGTTCCCTGTAGACCTGCTCGACTTCCGGGTGACGTTTTATCCGCAGCGTCTGTGTTTCCTGACGAATCAGGATGTCAGTGTTTTTCTGTCCGCTGACGTATTCGTCCAGATAACTGAAGGAAAGCGCCGCGCGATGCTGGATGTAACGCTGCATCTTGCCGTTGCGTGGTTCAAAGGCACTGAATTCGATACTTGCCAGCCACAGGCGCGGCACCGGTTGCACATTATCCACCAGCACTTGCGGCGGCGCTTTCGGGCTACGGTTTTCCAGTACGGCCTGAAGTTTTTCCAGCAGTTCGGCGTCTTTCGCCGCCGCCGGGTAGGCGAGGGTTTCCTGCACTTGCAGCAACACCGCCGCGCAATGTTTGCAGTTGCTATGAACCGGGCAGGTGCACGTGGCGTCGATCATCAGCAAGGTGCCTTTGGCCGACTCGCGCAGGCGAATGGTCTGACGGTAAACGTTGCCGCCAGAGCCTTCGCAACTGGCGGTGATGGTGGCGTCGCCGACTTCGACGATCCTGACGCGGTTTTCCAGCGCGTAGCGGCGGCCACGCTCCAGGCTCTGTTCCTTGAATCGGCTGACCCAGGATGTTGCCAGGGGTTTGCTCAGGGTCGGGGGCATATCAGTCCGGAATTACATCGGGGACTGGCCGAGGTGCAGGGGCGGTCAGCGAGGTGATCTTGATCAGCAGGCCCAGGTGACCGTTGTCGAGGAAGTTCAGTTGACCGTTCTTGGTGTGGCTTTCCTGCTTCAGGCGTTCGCTGGCGGTGACCAGGCCGTTGGCATCAATCTTATTGACCCAGAAGTCTGCATCGACGTCGGTGAAACGCCCCAGTTTCAGGCTCAGCGTGCCTTCGATCGGGAACTGGCCGAACTGCTCGGTGCCTTCGCTGATCGCCACTTTACTGGCTTCTTCACCCAGGTTCTGTTGCCAGGCCTTGTGCAACAGCACCGTGTATTCGTTGCTGGCGGTGAGTTTTTCCACTTCGGGATTAAGGCTCGGTGTGCGAAAGCTGTCGGGGCTGATGCGTTGGGCGTCGGCATCCCAGTCTTCCGGCGCGGCGCGGCTGACGATGGCGGGCACGGCGTTTTGCCGCACCAGAATCATTTCAACCTGATACAGATCATCAGCAAACGCCGTCGAGGCGAACGGCGAAAACAACGACATCAACAAGGTCAGTGAGCGAAACAGGCGCATGCGGCGTCCTTCAAGCAGTGGTCGGAATGAGGCGCTCGAATAGCGCCTCTACAGTATTAAAACGTTCTTCCGGGCGCTCCATCGGTACCTGGAATTTGAACATCGTGGCGCCTTCGAATTTGTAGCGTTTGGGCTGGCTCTGGATCAGTTTGATCAGTGTCAGCGGGTCGACCGGTGTCTGCGCCGCGAACTCGATACGACCGCCTTGCGGGCCGCCGTCGACTTTCTTGATGCCCAGCTGTTCGGCCTGCAATTTCAGCGCCGTAATCCGCACCAGGTTCTTGGTCGGCTCCGGCAGCAGGCCGAAACGGTCGATCATCTCCACCTGCAGGTCCTTGAGGCCTTCCTCATCGGTGGCCGAGGCAATGCGTTTGTAGAGAATCAGTCGCGCGTGAACATCCGGCAGATAGTCCTCGGGGATCAGCGCCGGTACACGCAGATTGACTTCCGGACCGCCGCCCAGCGGTTGGTCGAGGTTCGGCTGTTCGCCCTTGCGGATCGACTTCACCGCGCGCTCGAGCATTTCCATGTACAGCGTGAAACCGACGGCCTGGATCTGCCCGCTCTGACCGTCGCCCAGCAGTTCGCCGGCACCGCGGATTTCCAGGTCGTTGGTCGCGAGCACGAAGCCCGCGCCGAGGTCTTGGGTGTTGGCAATCGCTTCGAGGCGCTTTTCTGCGTCGGGAGTGATCTGCTGGCGCGGCGGTGTCAGCAGGTAAGCATACGCCTGGTGGTGGCTGCGACCGACCCGGCCGCGCAATTGGTGCAACTGCGCCAGGCCGAACTTGTCGGCACGCTCGATGATGATGGTGTTGGCGCTCGGCACGTCGATGCCGGTCTCGATGATGGTCGAGGCGATCAGCACGTTGAAGCGCTTGTGGTAGAAGTCGCTCATCACTTGTTCGAGATCGCGTTCACGCATCTGCCCGTGGCCGATGCCAATCCGCGCTTCTGGCACCAGTTCGGCGAGGTCGGCGGCGCATTTCTCGATGGTCTTCACGTCGTTGTGCAGGTAGTAGACCTGACCGCCACGCAGTAACTCACGCAGCAGGGCTTCTTTGACCGTGCTCTTGTTCTGCTCCATGACGAACGTGCGCACCGACAGGCGACGGGCCGGTGGCGTGGCGATGATCGACAGGTCGCGCATGCCCGACACCGCCATGTTCAACGTGCGCGGAATTGGCGTGGCGGTCAGCGTCAGGATGTCGACTTCACTGCGCAGCGCCTTGAGCTGTTCTTTCTGACGGACACCGAAACGGTGCTCTTCGTCGATGATCACCAGCCCGAGATTTTTGATTTTGACGTCGTCTTGCAGCAGCTTGTGTGTGCCGATGACGATGTCGATCTTGCCTTCGGCCAGGTCCGCGACGGCGGCGTTGACTTCCTTGGTCGACTTGAAGCGACTCATCACTTCCACGCTCACCGGCCAGTCGGCGAAGCGGTCGCGGAAGCTGTTGTAGTGTTGCTGGGCGAGCAGGGTGGTCGGCACCAGAATCGCCACCTGACGACCGCCATGCACCGCAATGAACGCCGCACGCATCGCCACTTCGGTCTTGCCGAAACCGACGTCGCCGCAGACCAGGCGATCCATCGGTTTCGGCGCGAGCATGTCGGCGCGCACCGCTTCGATGGTGGTTTGCTGGTCCGGGGTTTCTTCGAACGGGAAACCGGCGCTGAAGGTCGCGTAATCGGCTTTGGGGTCGGCGAAGGCATAACCCTCGCGAGCGGCGCGACGGGCATAGATGTCGAGCAACTCGGCGGCCACATCGCGCACCTGTTCGGCGGCTTTGCGTTTGGCTTTCTGCCAGGTTTCGGAGCCGAGGCGGTGCAGCGGCGCCAAGGCATCGTCGCTGCCGGTGTAGCGGGCGATCAAGTGCAGGTTGGCTACCGGGACGTACAGCTTGGCGTTCTCGGCATATTCAAGGGTCAGGAATTCGGCGGCTTGATTATCGATTTCCAGGATCGTCAGTCCCAGATAGCGGCCGACACCATGATCGATGTGCACCACCGGCGCGCCTTCGCGTAGTTCGGTGAGGTTTTTGATCACTGCATCGTTGTTGGCGTCAGCGCGTTTCTCGCGACGGCGACGCTGCATCACGCGCTGACCGAACAACGGGCTTTCAGCGACCAGGGCCAGGGCTGGATCGTCCAGCAACAGACCTTCGTCGAGCGGTGCGATGGTGATCGCCAAGCGCTCCTTGCTCGCAACAAAGTCTGGCCAGCTGTCGACGGTTTTCGGCCGCAGCTTCAGGCGTTCCAGCAATTCCAGCAGCACTTCACGACGGCCCGCGGACTCGGCGGTAAACAGCACGCGGCCAGGGAATTCGTCGAGGAAACCGGCCAGCGCCGCCAACGGCTGAGTGGCCTTGGCTTCGATGGCCAGGTTCGGCAGTGGCTGAGCCGGGAAGCGTTCGCGACCGACACCGGTTTCCACGTCCTGTTGACTGGCAACCACACGAGGCCAGCTCTTCAGGCGGGCAAAGCAATCTTCCACGGGCAAGAACAGCTCGGCCGGTGGCAATAAAGGACGGGATGGGTCGACGCGGCGCTCTTCGTAACGATTGCGCACGTCGTTCCAGAAATTTTCCGCCGCCTGTTCGATGCCCGGCAAAGAGAACACTTGCGTGTCCTGAGGCAGATAGTCGAACAGGGTGGAGGTTTCGTCGAAGAATAACGGCAAGTAGTACTCGATACCCGCCGGTGTAATCCCGCTGCTCAAATCCTGAAAGATCGGGCAGCGACGGAAGTCGACATCGAAGCGCTCGCGAAAGCGCGCCTTGAAACGGGTGACCGCGTCCTTTTGCAGCGGGAACTCCCGCGCCGGCAGCAGGCGAACAGTGTCCACCTTGTCGATTGAGCGCTGGTTTTCCGGATCGAAGGTACGCAGGGTTTCGATTTCGTCGTCGAACAGATCGATGCGGAAGGGCAGTTTGCTGCCCATCGGGAACAGATCGATCAGCGAGCCGCGCACGGTGAATTCGCCGTGCTCATAAACTGTATCGACGTAACGATAGCCGCTGGCTTCAAGCCGGCTGCGCATTTGCTCGACATCGAGCTTCTGGCCGACGTCCAGCACCAGGCTGCTGCCCAGCAAAAATCTGGTCGGCGCCAGGCGGTGCAGGGCCGTGGTGATCGGCACGACCAGCACGCCATGCTCCAGCTCCGGCAACCGATAAAGGCTGGAGATGCGCTGAGAGATGATGTCCTGATGTGGCGAGAACAGATCGTAGGGCAGGGTTTCCCAGTCGGGGAAATGCAGAACAGGCAAATCCGGGGCGAAGAAACTCAGCTCCTGTTCCAGCCGTTCGGCACTCTGGCTGTCGGCGGTCAGTAGCAGGGTAAAGCGCTTGGCAGCGCTGGCGGCCTCGGCAATGGCCAGGCTCAGGGCGGCACCGGGCAGGTTGCCCCAGTGCTGTTTACCTGCCGCGGCAGGGAGAAGCGGTAGACGCAGAACGGGCACGGAAGGTTGAGCTCCAAGCGTTGCGACAAAGTCGACAATTGTAACGGCCTCAGGTGCCGGCTGTCAGTTGCAGACTGTGTCTATATGCACAAGCTGGGTGAAATGTAGTGGTAATGACAAAAACTGGCGGTTTGACACTGAAAATGTAGTGCCAAAACCGCTCAGTGTTACGGAGGGTTACGGACACGGCAACGTTGTCGTCGGAAAATTGACTGCGCTGAAAGCCCCGGTTTTACTGGGCTGGCGTGGGGCGTGATTTTTTTGAACGGGATTTTGTTACCGTCTGTGCGACAGGCGCGCATTGCTACGGGAGCCACTCGGCGGCATAATGTAGCCCCTTTTTTCTGCCCCTACATGTGGAAGGTTCCCGTGACTCAGAAGCCCGACCAGTGTCTTGGTGAATGGATCGACCGTGAAGCACTCGCAGAAGCGATGATTCCGCTTATCGGTCAGCTCTACCGCAATAACAACGTGGTGAGCTCGATCTATGGCCGCAGTCTGATCAACCAGTCTGTCATCGCGATTCTCAAAGCTCACCGCTTTGCTCGCCATCGCCAGTCCGATGACAGCGAATTGTCCGTCCACGAAACATTCCCTCTGCTCAAGGCAATGAGCGAGCTCAAGCTCGGCGCTGCTTCGGTAGATCTGGGCAAGCTGGCTGTCAAATTCAAAGCCGAAGGTAATGGCCGTACCGCCGAAGCATTCGTCCGTGACGAACTGGCCGATGTGGTCGGCAAGCAGAATGGTTCCGGCCGTACCGGCACCGACGTTGTCCTGTATGGCTTCGGTCGTATCGGTCGTCTGCTGGCGCGCATCCTGATCGAGAAAACCGGTGGTGGCGACGGCCTGCGTCTGCGCGCCATCGTTGTCCGCAAGGGCGCCGAGAACGATCTGGTCAAGCGTGCCAGCCTGCTGCGTCGCGACTCGGTACACGGTTCGTTCAATGGCACCATCACCATTGATGAAGCCAATAACACCATCACCGCCAACGGCAACCTGATCCAGGTTATCTACGCGAAGAACCCGACTGAAGTGGACTACACCCAGTACGGCATCAAAAACGCGCTGCTGGTGGATAACACCGGTGTATGGCGTGACGCCGACGGCCTGGGCCAGCACCTGTCCTGCCCGGGTATCGACCGCGTTGTTCTGACCGCGCCTGGCAAAGGCAAGCTGAAGAACATCGTTCACGGCATCAACCACGGTGAAATCACCGCTGACGACAAGATCGTGTCCGCCGCTTCCTGCACCACCAACGCCATCGTGCCGGTGCTGAAGGCTGTGAATGACAAGTTTGGCATCATCAACGGTCACGTCGAAACTGTTCACTCGTACACTAACGACCAGAACCTGATCGACAACTTCCACAAGGGTGATCGCCGTGGCCGTAGCGCCGCGCTGAACATGGTTATCACCGAGACTGGTGCTGCCACCGCTGCTGCCAAGGCGCTGCCTGAGCTGGCCGGCAAGCTGACCGGTAACGCGATCCGTGTTCCGACGCCGAACGTGTCGATGGCCATTCTCAACCTGAACCTTGAGAAAGCCGCCACCCGTGAAGAGATGAACGAGTACCTGCGCTACATGGCGCTGCACTCCGATCTGCACAAGCAAATCGACTACGTCAATTCGCAGGAAGTGGTTTCCACCGACTTCGTTGGCTCGCGCCACGCAGGTGTTGTGGACGCTGAAGCGACCATCGTTCAGGACAACCGCGTTGTTCTGTACGTCTGGTACGACAACGAGTTCGGTTACAGCTGCCAGGTAGTTCGCGTGATGGAAGACATGGCCGGTGTAAACCCGCCAGCATTCCCGCGCTAAGCCTTAGCCGCATATGAAAACGCCCCGACTTTGGTCGGGGCGTTTTTGTTTGTGGGTGATCGTTCCCACGCTCTGCGTGGGAATGCCTCAACGGACGCTCTGCGTTCGGCTTTGGAAGGGGCGCGGAGCGTCCTGGGCTGCATTCCCACGCAGAGCATGGGAACGATCCTCTTCTCTGTAGGAGCGAGGCTTGCCCGCGAAGGCTATCGATCAGGCGCCACCCACTACTGCTGCCTGCGCAGTCCGCAGTTCATGACGATTGCCGCGGAACAACACCAGCGTCGCAATCAACCCCAGCACCGCCGCGCCACTGAGCCAGATCCCCGGTGCCGCCTTGTTGTCCAGCACATGGATCAGATACGTGCAGGCCGCCGGTGTGAAACCACCAAAGGTCGCGGTCGCCAGGCTGTAGGCAAGGGAGAAACCGGTCGTGCGAACTTCCACCGGCATGATCTCGGTCAGGGCCACCACCATGGCACCGTTGTACGAGCCATACAGGAACGACAGCCACAACTCGACGATCAGCAGATGGCTGAAGCTCGGGTTCGCAACCAGCCATGACAGCGCTGGATAAGCCGTGAGGATCGCCAGAATCGTCGCCGCCAACAGCAGGGGTTTGCGCCCGATTCTGTCAGACACTGAACCCATCACCGGCAGCCAGAAGAAATTCGACAGGCCAATGCACACGGTCACCAGCAACGTATCCAGATCCGACAGATGCAGTTCGGCTTTGCCGAAGGTCGGGGTGTAGGCGGTGATCAAGTAGAACGACACAGTGGTCATCACCACCAGCGCCATGCCGGCGAGGACGATGCCGAAGTTCTGACCAATCGAGCGGACAATGTCTTGCAAGGTAGGGCGGTGCTTACGCGCCTGGAATTCCGGGGTTTCTTCCAGCGAACGGCGGATCACGAAGATCACCGGCACGATCATGCAGCCGATCAGGAACGGCACGCGCCAGCCCCATTCACCCATTTCTTGCGGGCTGAGCCAATGGTTCAAACCCACGCCGAGCAGGCCGGCGAATACCACCGCGGCTTGCTGACTGGCGGATTGCCAACTGACGAAGAAGCCTTTGCGGCCTGGTGTGGAGATCTCGGCGAGGTACACCGACACACCGCCCAGTTCCACGCCCGCCGAGAAGCCTTGCAACAGGCGACCGAGCAATACGATCAGCGGCGCCGCGACACCCAGTGTCGCGTAACCCGGCACGCAGGCAATCAATAGTGTGCCGGCGGCCATCATTGCCAATGTGATGATCAGGCCTTTGCGGCGGCCGTGACGGTCGATGTAAGCCCCGAGGAAAATCGCCCCCAACGGACGCATCAGGAAGCCGGCCCCGAAAGTGGCCAAAGACAGCATCAGGGAAGCGAAAGCGCTGTCGGCAGGGAAGAAGGTTTTAGCAATGGCCGTGGCGTAAAAGCCGTAGACCATGAAGTCGAACATCTCCAGGAAGTTTCCGCTGACGACGCGAAAAATTGCTTTGCCGTTGCTCGTATTGGAAGACATTTGTAAGTACTCACGCTGGTAAATCTTGTTTGAAAACGCTGCACCTGTGGGAGCCTGCTCGCGATAGCGGTGACCGGATTTACGATTGCTTCGCAATCGGACGGGGGCAAGCCCTCTCGCCACACAGGCTCGCTCCCACAGGTTTTGCGTCTGACTGACGGACGCTGGCAGACCTCGCCCCCATGCGCTCTGAGGCCCATAATGGCGGGCGCGGTTTTGAGGGGAGATGAAGATTTGTTAACTGGACGGTGGGGTGGACTTGTGGTGCTGGCCGGCGTTTTGGCCGGTTGCGGCAACGGTGACAGCCTCGAACGCTTCGACGGCCCGACCATGGGCAGTCGTTATTCCATCCAATACGTAAGACATTCCTCCACGCCGGGGGCGAAAGCGGTGCAGGCCGAAGTAGAAAATATTCTCGCCGAAGTGGATCGACAATTCTCGACCTATCGCAGCGACTCGGACACCGTACGCTTCAACACAATGCCGGCCGGTCGCTGTCAGGTCATGCCTGGCCCTGTGCTCGAATTGATCCGTGTGGGCGAGCAGTTGTCATCCCAAAGCGACGGCTCCTTCGACCTGACGGTGGAGCCGCTGCTCAACCTCTGGGGATTCGGGCCGCAAGCGCGAGAGGAAAAAGTGCCGAGTGCCGAGGCGCTCGCCGAGGTGCAGCAACGCGTCGGCCACAACCATTTGCGCATCGACGGTGATCAGTTGTGCAAGGACGTGGCAATCGAGCTCGACTTCAACAGCATCGCTGCCGGTTACGCGGTCGATACGATTGCCGCGAAACTCGAAGCAATGGGTATCCACAGTTACCTGACTGAAGTCACTGGCGAACTCAAGGCCGCCGGCAAAAAACTCGATGGCTCGCCTTGGCGCATCGCCCTGGAAGAACCCCGAGACGATCAGCAAGTCGTGCAAAAAATCATCGCCATCGACGGCTATGGCGTGTCCACCTCCGGTGACTACCGTAATTATTTCGAGCAGGGTGGCCAGCGCTATTCCCACACCTTCGATGCCCGCAGCGGTGCACCAGTCCTACACACCCTGGCGTCAGTCACAGTCATTCATCCTTCAGCGTTAATGGCCGATGGCCTATCGACGCTGTTGCTGATTCTCGGTCCTGAACGGGGTTGGGACTATGCCCAAACCCATGACATTGGTGCATTCTTTGTGATTCGTGCCGATACAGGTTTCGTCACACGCACCAATCAGGCTTTTGAGCGCCTGGTGGGTGAGAAAACCAAGTGATTGCGGCATCAAAAGCGTTTTTGATGGCGTTGTAGTGCAGGCAAAACTAGCCTACGACGCGACCAAGGGTTAATGTGCCCGGCGTTGGCGCTTCTATAGACTGTGTCCGGGTTCTGCACTGGCCCCAAATTGTTCCTTCACGCCGCAGATCGGCGTGATTTAGCCGCAGGTGCCGAGGGCGCCGCGGCCTGTTCTGAGGAGTATGCATGGCTGTCTACAACTACGACGTGGTGGTGTTGGGTTCCGGCCCGGCCGGAGAAGGCGCGGCAATGAATGCCGCCAAAGCAGGGCGCAAGGTGGCGATGGTCGATAGTCGTCGCCAGGTCGGCGGCAACTGCACTCACCTGGGCACCATCCCGTCCAAGGCCTTGCGTCACTCGGTCCGGCAGATCATGCAGTTCAACACCAACCCGATGTTTCGGGCCATTGGTGAGCCGCGCTGGTTCTCGTTCCCGGACGTTTTGAAAAGCGCCGAAAAAGTCATCTCCAAACAAGTTGCCTCGCGCACCGGTTACTACGCCCGTAACCGTGTCGACGTGTTCTTCGGTACCGGCAGCTTCGCTGACGAGCAAACCATCGAAGTGGTCTGCGCCAATGGCGTGGTCGAAAAACTGGTGGCCAAGCACATCATCATTGCCACCGGTTCGCGCCCTTATCGCCCGGCGGACATCGATTTCCATCACCCGCGTATCTACGATAGCGACACCATCCTCAGCCTTGGCCATACCCCGCGCAAACTCATCGTTTACGGCGCTGGTGTGATCGGTTGCGAATACGCCTCGATCTTCAGTGGCCTGGGTGTGCTGGTTGAGCTGGTGGACAACCGCGGTCAGTTGCTGAGCTTCCTCGACTCGGAAATTTCCCAGGCGTTGAGTTACCACTTCAGCAACAACAACATCACGGTTCGCCACAACGAAGACTACGATCGCGTCGAAGGCGTGGACAACGGTGTGATCCTGCACCTGAAGTCCGGCAAGAAGATCAAGGCCGATGCCTTGCTCTGGTGCAACGGTCGTACCGGCAACACCGATCAGCTGGGTCTGGAAAATATCGGCGTGAAGGTCAACAGCCGTGGCCAGATCGAAGTCGACGAAAACTACCGCACCTGCGTGCCAAATATTTATGGCGCCGGTGATGTGATCGGTTGGCCGAGCCTGGCCAGTGCCGCGCACGATCAGGGGCGTTCGGCCGCTGGCAGCATTGTCGACAATGGCAGCTGGCGCTTCGTTAACGATGTGCCAACCGGCATCTACACCATTCCGGAGATCAGCTCGATCGGCAAGAACGAGCAGGAGCTGACTCAGGCCAAGGTGCCGTATGAAGTGGGCAAGGCGTTCTTCAAAGGCATGGCGCGTGCGCAGATTGCCGGCGAACCGCAAGGCATGCTGAAGATCCTGTTCCACCGCGATACCCTGGAAGTGCTGGGCGTTCACTGCTTCGGTTATCAGGCGTCGGAGATCGTGCACATCGGTCAGGCGATCATGAGCCAGCCGGGCGAACAGAACACCCTGAAGTACTTCGTCAACACGACGTTCAACTACCCGACCATGGCTGAAGCCTATCGGGTAGCGGCGTACGATGGCCTCAACCGGCTTTTTTGAGCGGCTCCGGCCGGTGGCCTGAGCCGGCCGGGGAGACCGATTTCAGCAATTCTCGAGCGTGGCAGTGGCCAAACCGGGAAAGTCTGTAATCAGGCTGTCAACGCCGAAGTCGGCGAGTCTGCGCATCAGCGCGGGCTCGTTGACTGTCCACACCGACACATGCAGCCCCTGACGTTGCGCCTTTTGCAGGCGTTCCGGCGTACACAGGGTCCAGTTCAGCGCCAGAATCTCACAGCCATAGTTTTGCGCGACCTTCAACGGGTCGAGCCAGGCATACTCGGCCACCAAACCGCGAGACACGTCCGGCACCAGGTCCAGCGCGGCTTTCAACACTTCGCGTGAACTCGACGTAATCGTGATCTTGTCCCGCATACCGAAACGCTGCGCCATTTCCCGAATCGCCAGCACGGTGGTCGCGGCGCGGGTGCGTGAAGCGCTTTTGACTTCCAGTTGCCAGTGATCGAAATCACATTTCTCGAACAATTCTTCCAACGTTGGAATCGGGCAGGGTTTGATCCAGCCCGGGCCGCCCTTGCGCGCGTCGTAGGTCACCAGCTCCGCGGCGGTATGTTCGACTACTTTGCCGCGACGCTCGGTGGTGCGTTTGAGGGTCGGGTCGTGGATCACCATCAACTCGCCGTCCCTGGACAGGTGCAGGTCCAGTTCGCAACGGCGTACGCCGTGCTTGAGGCATTCCTGAAAGCTGGTCAGGGTGTTTTCCGGTGCTTCGCCCTTGGCGCCGCGATGGCCGTAGATGAGGGTCACGGTTCTTCCTTAAATTAAATGCCTGATTCGTTTTGTTCGCGGGCCAGGCGTCGTTCTTGTGCCTGTCGCTGCAAGATGTAACGAGCCAGCAATTGCCGCTGGGCATCGGACAGATATTCGAACTCGGTGCCGACATCGTAGCCTTCGCCCTTGCGGTCGCAATGGGTGACGCGGGCACGCAGCAACAGGCCAAGGGCTTGCGGCATGAGTACCAGCTTGACCGACAGGTGCGCGCCAGTGGCGATGGGCGTCGGATGCTGGAAGTCGATACCTCCTTCGGAGAGGATGACCGGCTGCGGTTCGCCGATCTGTCCGAGCACGGTCAGGGCGACCACCTGGCTCAGCAGATCGATGCGTTTGTTCTGGGATTTCAGGAACGCGGCGATGGTCCGGTCGCGTTCGCTGATCTGTCGCAACAGGTGTTGCGACTCGAATTCGCTCAGGTGCAGTTCGCTGAGCAGGTTGAATAGAGGGGAAGCATCCTGCAACACTTCCTGGCCTGCGGCTTCGGGAGCAGACAGGGGCCGAATTTCCAGTGCGATCGTGTCCTCGATACGGTAGTATTCGCGGCGATCTTCTTCATCTAATGTCGACATGGCGAACCCATGGTAGCGGCGGTGGTCTGAGTGTAAAGCTGGTTATCGACCCCCGCCACAAGGACGTTCCTTTTCCCTCCGAACAAGCCCCGACATGTTCAGACCTCTCTTCGTATTTATTGGCACGCGTTATACCCGTGCAAAGCGTCGCAATCATTTTGTGTCGTTCATTTCCCTGACCTCGATGATCGGACTCGCCCTTGGCGTGGTCGTGATGATCGTCGTGCTGTCGGTCATGAACGGCTTCGATCATGAGATGCGCACCCGCGTGCTGGGCATGGTGCCCCACGCGACCATCGAGTCCGGTGAGCCGATCAGCGACTGGCAAAGCCTGGCCGCCAAGGTCAAGCAGAACCCGCAGGTGGCGGCGGTTGCGCCCTTCGTCCAGATGCAGGGCCTGCTGACCAACAACGGCAAGGTCTCCAAGGTGCTGCTCAATGCCATCGACCCTGTGCAGGAACGGCAGGTGTCGATCATTGATAACTTCATGCAGCAGGGCAAACTCGATGACCTGGCGCCGGGCAGTTTCGGCATCGTCATCGGCGACAAGGCCGCGGCCAAACTCGGCGTGGCGGTCGGCGACAAACTGACGTTTGTCGCGCCGGAAGTCACCGTAACCCCGGCCGGGATGTTCCCGCGCATGAAACGCTTTACCGTGGTCGGCATCTTCCACGTCGGCGCCGGTGAGATTGACGGCTATCTGGGCATCACCAATTTGCAGGATCTGGCGAAGCTGCACCGCTGGCAGCCGGATCAGGTCCAGGGCCTGCGGTTGAAGTTCGATGACCTGTTCCAGGCCCCACGAACTGCGTGGACCATCGCCCAGCAACTCGGCGAAGACAAGTATTACGCCCGCGACTGGACCCGCACCCACGGCAACCTGTATCAAGCGATCCGCATGGAAAAAGCCATGATCGGCCTGCTGTTGCTGCTGATCGTCGCCGTGGCGGCGTTCAACATCATCTCCACGCTGGTAATGGTGGTGAACGACAAGAAGGGCGACATCGCGATCCTGCGCACCCTGGGTTCTACGCCGGGGCAGATCATGGCGATCTTCATGGTCCAGGGCACGGTCATTGGCGTGGTCGGTACGCTGATCGGCGCTGTGGTCGGCATCTTCGCCGCGCTGAACGTCAGCGCCGCGATCTCCGCCCTTGAAGGGCTGATCGGCCACAAGTTCCTCAACGCCGACGTGTACTTCATCGATTACCTGCCGTCGCAAGTGCAGAGCCAGGACGTGTTGATGGTCTGCGCCGCCGCGTTGGTTCTGAGTTTCCTCGCCACCCTGTATCCAGCCTGGCGTGCCGCGCGCACCCAGCCTGCGGAGGCGCTACGTTATGAGTGAGTCGGGCATGAGTGATAAAGCAATCTTGAGCTGCCGCAACCTGGGCAAATCCTACGTGGAAGGCCCGGAATCGGTAGAGGTTCTGGCCGGTCTGCAACTGGAGCTGCACCCTGGTGAGCGCGTGGCGATCGTCGGTACGTCGGGTTCGGGCAAAAGTACCTTGCTCAACCTGCTGGGCGGCCTCGATACGCCGACCAAGGGCAGCGTCTGGCTGGCCGGTGAAGAGCTCTCGGCACTGAATGAAAAGGCCCGTGGCCTGCTGCGCAATCGGTCGCTGGGTTTCGTTTACCAGTTCCACCACTTGCTGCCTGAGTTCACCGCGCTGGAAAACGTCTGCATGCCGCTGCTGATCGGTAAAACCGCGATCCCGGAAGCGCGTCAGCGTGCGACGGCGTTGCTGGAGCGGGTAGGGCTGGGCCATCGTCTGGAGCACAAACCGGCGGAATTGTCCGGTGGCGAACGCCAGCGTGTGGCCATTGCCCGTGCCCTGGTGAACAAGCCAGGCCTGGTGATGCTCGACGAGCCGACCGGCAACCTCGACTCCCACACCGCCCAGGGCATTCAGGATTTGATGCTGGAACTCAGCACCTCGATGCGCACCGCGTTTCTGGTGGTGACCCATGACATGAACCTGGCCCGCCAGATGGATCGCGTCCTGCATTTGCAGGAAGGTTACCTGACACCCATCTGATTGACCGAAACCCGACGTACTGAACAGTACGTCGGGTCTTTTATTTTTATACGGTGCCCAGCGAATGTTCAGACCGTTATCGATCTTTATCGGCGCGCGCTATACCCGCGCCAAGCGCCGCAATCGCTTTGTTTCCTTCATATCGATGACCTCGATGATCGGCCTCGCCCTGGGCGTGTTGGCGATGATCGTGGTGTTGTCGGTAATGAACGGCTTCCAGCGCGAAATGAGCTCGCGCATCCTCGGCATGGTGCCCCACGCGACTATCGTCGGCGTGAACCCTATCGATGATTGGCAGCCGGTGGCCGCCGCGGCGATGAAGAATCCTGAAGTGACGGCGGCGGTGCCCTTCACCGAGATGGAAGGCATGCTGTCCTATAAGGGCACGATGCAGCCGATCCAGGTCAGCGGTGTCGACCCGGCGCTGGAAGGCAAGGTCTCGATCGTTGCCAAGCACATTGTTCAGGGGCGTCTGGACGCCTTGAAGCCCGGCGAGTTTGGCGTGGTGATCGGTGAGATCACTGCGCGGCGCTTTCGCTTGAACGTCGGCGACAAGATCACCCTGATCGTGCCGGAAATCAGCACCGCACCGGGCGGCATCACCCCGCGCATGCAGCGGCTGAACGTGGTGGGCGTGTTCAAGGTTGGCGCCGAGCTGGACGGCTCCATGGCGCTGATCCACGTCGCCGATGCCGCGCAGATGCAACACTGGCAGCCGAATCAGGTGCAGAGCGTGCGCCTGGCGGTGAAGGATCTGTACGCCGCGCCGCAAGTGTCGAGCGACATCGCGACAGGCCTGGGCGCTGCCTACAAGGCTGACGACTGGACCCACACCCAGGGCAGTCTGTTCAGCGCGATGAAGATGGAAAAAACCATGATCGGCCTACTGTTGCTGATGATCGTCGCGGTGGCGGCGTTCAACATCATTGCGACCCTGATCATGGTGGTGAACGACAAGGGCGCGGACATCGCGATCCTGCGCACCATCGGCGCGACACCTCGGCAGATCATGGCGATCTTCATGGTGCAGGGCACGGTGATCGGGGTTGTCGGCACCTTGATTGGCGGCGTACTGGGCGTGATCGCAGCGCTGAACGTCAGTGAGCTGGTGGGCTGGATGGAGCGGGTCAGCGGGCAGCACATCTTCAGTTCCGATGTGTACTTTGTCAGTAACTTGCCATCGGAGCTGCAGGGCGCGGATGTGTTGTTGATCTGTTCCGCCGGTTTCATCATGAGCTTTTTGGCGACGGTGTATCCAGCGTGGCGGGCGGCGAAAGTCGAGCCGGCTACGGCGTTGCGGTATTCGTAAGTCATTACATCGCTTTCGCGGGCAAGCCTCGCTCCTAAAGGGGGCTTGTCGCTCAAATTTCTTAACTCATGCTGACATCGCGCATTAACAACCCAAAGCGCAAATCCACCGCGTCCGGTATCGGTAAATACACCGTGTGCCCATCCCCCGGCGCCACTTCAACGGCCTCACCTTTGACGTTCTGCAACTGATGCAAGTCGAAGTGGAAATTACCCTTGGGCGTCATCAGTTCCATGTGATCGCCCAGACCAAAGCGATTCTTTACCCGCACCTCGGCCAGCCGATCCCGGCGTTCGCCAGTCAGCTCGCCCACGAACTGCTGACGCTCTGAAACCGAGCTGCCGTTCTGGTAATTCTGATATTCGTCATGCACATGTCGACGCAGAAAACCTTCGGTATAGCCACGTTGGGCCAGGGATTCCAGGTCGGTCATCAAGCTGCGATCAAACGCTCGGCCAGCCACCGCATCATCGATTGCGCGGCGATACACCTGGGTGGTGCGCGCGCAATAGAAGTGCGATTTGGTCCGGCCTTCGATCTTCAATGAATGCACGCCCATCTGCGTCAGGCGCTCGACATGCTGCACGGCGCGCAGGTCCTTGGCGTTCATGATGTAGGTGCCGTGTTCATCCTCGAATGCCGGCATCAGTTCGTCAGGGCGATTGGCTTCTTGTAGCAGGAACACTTGATCGGTCGGCGCGCCGATGCCCAGGGTCGGTTCGGGACGGAACTGCTGAACGATTTCGCCAAGCTGATTTTCGCTGGCCGGTGTCGCCGAGTATTTCCAGCGACAGGCGTTGGTGCAACTGCCCTGATTGGCGTCGCGCTTGTTCATATAACCCGACAACAGACAGCGCCCGGAATAGGCCATGCACAACGCGCCGTGGACGAACACTTCCAGCTCCATCGCCGGGACCTGCTGGCGGATTTCTGCGATCTCTTCCAGCGACAGTTCGCGGGACAGGATGATCCGGCTCAAGCCCTGTTGCTGCCAGAACTCGACGCTGGCCCAGTTCACCGTGTTGGCCTGCACTGACAAGTGGATCGGCATCTGCGGGAAGTGCCGGCGCACCAGCATGATCAGGCCCGGGTCGGACATGATCAGCGCGTCCGGCGCCATGGCGATCACCGGTTCCAGGTCCTTCAAGAATGTTTTGAGCTTGGCGTTGTGCGGGGCGATGTTCACCACCACATAGAAACGCTTGCCCTGAGCCTGGGCCTCGGCGATGCCGAGCGCGAGGTTGGCGTGATCGAATTCGTTGTTGCGCACCCGCAGGCTGTAGCGCGGCTGGCCGGCGTACACCGCGTCGGCGCCATAGGCGAAGGCATAACGCATGTTTTTCAGGGTGCCGGCGGGGGCGAGCAGTTCCGGGGGCGTGAGCGTTATGGCGCTGGTCATGGCAGTGTCGATCGCAAAAGCCGGCAAGGGTAAGCGGCTTGCCCGCGGGGTTTATTGATCTGGATCTATGCTTGATGAAAAACGGATGGCACTCGCGCGAGCCGTGGCGGACTAAACATCAAGACGCGCGTTGGCGCCCCTGTGCACTGACATGGATCGGACATGAACGAAACGAAGCTGCAAAACACCTCGCTGATGGTCTTGCTGACCCTGGTGAGCATTGCCTTCATATGGATTCTGCTGCCGCTCTATGGTGCGGTGTTCTGGGCGGTCATCCTCGGCATTCTGTTTTCGCCCTTGCAGCATCAGTTGCAACAGAGGTTCGGCTGGCCACGCAACCTGACGGCCCTGTTCACTTTGAGTCTCTGTGTGGTGATCGCGATCCTGCCGGTAATCACCATCAGTACCTTGCTGGTTCAGGACGGTGCGGCGCTGTACAACCGAATCGAAAGCGGTGAACTGGACATCGCCGGGTATGTGTTGCAGTTCAAGCAAAGTCTGCCGCCCTATGTTCAGTACTTGCTCGACCGTTTCGGCATGGGTGAGCTGAGCGGGCTTCGGGAGAACATCATCAAGAGCACGATGCAGGGCAGCCAGTTTGTCGCGACCAAGGCGTTCAACTTTGGTCAGGGCACGTTCGAATTCGTGGTGAGCTTTTTCGTCATGCTGTACCTGCTGTTTTTCTTCCTGCGGGACGGGTCCGAACTGGCACGTAAAGTACGTGCGGCGATACCGCTGGAAGACAACCAGAAACGTCGTTTGCAACTCAAGTTCAATCGAGTGGTGCGGGCCACGGTGAAGGGCAATGTGGTGGTGGCGATCACGCAAGGGGCATTGGGTGGTTTAATTTTCTGGTTTCTGGACATCCCGAGCGTGCTGCTCTGGGCGGTGTTGATGGCGTTTCTGTCGCTGTTGCCGGCGGTGGGGGCGGGGATCGTCTGGGTACCGGTGGCGGCGTATTTCCTGTTCAGCGGCGCGATCTGGCAGGCCACCGTGCTGACCTTGTTCGGAGTGTTCGTGATCGGCCTGGTGGACAACGTCCTGCGACCGATCCTGGTGGGCAAGGACACCAAAATGCCGGACTACTTGATTCTCATCTCGACCCTGGGCGGCCTGGCGCTTTTTGGCCTGAACGGTTTTGTCATCGGGCCGTTGATCGCGGCGCTGTTCGTGTCGAGCTGGGCGATTTTCATCGATTCCAAGCCCAAGGTTCAGCTGCCTTAAGCACTGAGCTGGCCCGAGCCGATACGTTGCGACATGGCTTGGGCGGCGGGAAGCGAGGTGAGTGGACCGCTGATAGGCTCGCCGTCCTGCATCAGATACCAACAAGCGAGTAACCCCCGCGCTCTGAGCGATGCGGGTACGGCGCTGCCGATAACGGACATGATCTGAACCTGAGTCATAAGTACCTCCATTAATCTATGGAGCTACCTTACGGATCGGACGCTTGAACGGACAATCAACGCTTTCGATAGTCGTCATTGATGCCAATGAGTTCTGCGGTCAATCCACCACTAGATCGAGCATATGCACCACCTCCTGCTCATTGAGCAGGCCTTTGCGCACCAGGTTTTCTGCCAGCAGCGAAAGAAATTTTGCGCTGCGATGGCCTTCCAGGTGTTTGAGTTCGGTCAGTGCGTTGTACACCTTGTCGGAAGTGCATAAGCCGACAATGCGATGCGGGTTTTGTGTGGGCATGAAGGTCGTCCTTGTTTTTATCAACCTGTTGTTTACGGACAGATCCAAGCTTGCGGATCGGACATGACATAAATATGACCAACTTTACCGGCCGGTACTGTCCCGACAGCGACCTTGGCGAGATTTATTCAGACTTCGTCCAGCCAGTGGTCACAAAAAAGGCCCCGCTTTTAAAGCGGGGCCTGATGAGCGTATTACCAGCGGTCGCCACGATAATAACCATGGGGAGGGCCGTAATAGCCGCGTGGTGGGCCATACCCGCGTGGCGGACCGTAATAGATCGGTGCCGGGCGGTAGTACATCGGTTGTTGAACGTAGACCGGCGCCGGTTGGTAATAAACAGGCGGTGGCTGCACGTACACCGGTTGTGGCTGAACGTAGACCGGTTGCTCCACATACACTGGACGGTCGCGGCTGATTATTGCTGAGCCAATGATTGCCGAGCCGACGATCGCACCAAACACAGCCGGACCTTCCCAGCCGCCATGACCACGACCACCTGCTTCTGCCTGCCCTGCGATAGCAAGAGCACCGATCAGCAAGGCTACTGTGGGGATTTTACGGATCATGATAAGTCCTCGGTTCTTCGACCCGGCGCTCGCGTCTGCAATAGACACAAGTTGTCGCGGGGATACTTCTAAGACAGTATTTTTTTGAAAATCAGCACAGCCGTTGGGTAAATTTTGTGTAAGGTCTGTACCGGCTTCTTTACGGCTGTGTGCCAAGTGCAGACTGGCTTTTATGATCAATCAGAACCGGTGAAGTGGCTAATCCCGTCCATCCGAAAGTGCTATTGAAGGAGATTCCAATGCAGATGAACCCCAACAGAGACACTCAGCTGTGCATGTCACTCTCGGGGCGCCCCGGCAACTTCGGCCTGCGGTTTCACAACCATCTGTACGAACAATTGGGCCTGAATTTTTACTACAAGGCCTTCAGCAGCCAGGACTTGCCGGGCGCCGTGGGCGGCATCCGCGCCTTGGGGATCCGGGGTTGCGGGGTGTCGATGCCGTTCAAGGAAGCTTGTATTGCGTTGGTCGATGAGCTGGATGCATCGGCTGAGGCCATCCAATCGATCAACACTATCGTCAATACCAACGGTCACCTCAAGGCCTACAACACCGATTACATTGCCATCGCCCAGTTGCTTGAAACCCATCAGGTGCCCAAGGATTCGACCTTTGCCCTGCGTGGCAGTGGCGGCATGGCCAAGGCTGTGGCCAGTGCCTTGCGCGATGGCGGCTACAAAAACGGCCTGATCGTGGCCCGTAACGAGCGTGCCGGGCATGCCTTGGCTGAATCGTTGGGTTATCACTGGCTGGCGGAGTTGGGCGCTCAACGCCCGCAGATGCTGATCAACGTCACGCCCATCGGCATGACCGGCGGGCCGGAGGCCGATCAACTGGCGTTTGAGCCTGACGCTATCGCTGCGGCGGAAACTGTCTTCGATGTGGTGGCGATCCCCTCGGAAACACCACTGATCGTGCGCGGTCGTGCCGAAGGCAAGCGGGTGATCACCGGGCTGGAAGTGATTGCGATCCAGGCATTGGAACAGTTCGTGTTGTACACCGGCGTGCGGCCGACCGATGAGCAGTTCCAGAAAGCCGTGGCGTTTGCCCGCAGCTGACAGTTGACTGTACTGGCCAATCGCGGGCGGGGAGGGGGAGATTCGCCTGGGTGCCGAACGCTTTCCGATCCGCGCTGGTGATGTGATTGCCTGCCCGGCGGGTGGTCCTGAAGCCGCGCACCAGATCATCAACACCAGCAACGGCGAATTGCGCTATCTGGCGGTCAGCAGCCAGCAATCACCGGACATTTGCGAATACCCGGATTCCGGCAAATACGTGGTGATGGACGACTTCAAGGTCGATGCCCAGGGCAATGCTTCAGGCTTCGTCGCCGTCGCCAGGCAGGCCGATGGCGTGGATTATTGGGATGGCGAGTAGCAGTTCAGAGTTGAGCGCGAACCCTGCGGCGAGGGAGCTTGCTCCCGTTCGGCTGCGAAGCAGTCGCAAGGCAGGCAAACCCGGTGAGCCAGACGTAATGCGTTGACAGGTTTGGGGCCGCTTCGCGACCCAGCGGGAGCAAGCTCCCTCGCCACAAGGACTTCGTACATCGCGAACAAGGCGTTTATTCGAGGCGTGCCAGTCGCTCTTCCAGCGCCGCGATCCGCGCTTCAAGCTCTTCGATTCGCTCTACCGACACACCGCCACTGGTGCCACGCTCCACAGGATTTTGCCGGGCAGCCAGGATCACTTCGATATCCGCCGGATCGCCCAGTGCATGCATGTAACGGTCTTCGCGCTGGCCGGCCTGGCGCGGGATCAACAGCGCCAGACCCCTGGCGATCAAGCGCTCCAGTTGATGCACCACCTGCTCGGCATCTTCGAAGTCATGCATGCGGCCGCTGCGGGTCAGCAGTTCGTTGACCGTCTGCGGGCCGCGCAGAAACAACAGCCCCGTCAGAATCACCTGCGCCGGCACCAGCTCCAGCGCCTTGTCGACCCGATGCTCCCAACGGTCGGCACGGCTGCCCATCACCAACCGGGTAAAACCGCGACCTTCCAGAACGCGCAGGCTCTGGCCGACCTGGCCCTGGCTGAGGTTCATCACCGGTTCGCGGCTGGTTTTCTGGTTGCAGGCAATCACCAGCGCATTAAGCGTCAGCGGATAGGTTTCCGGGCTGGTGGCCTGTTTCTCGATCAACGAGCCCAGAATGCGGATTTCCGTGCTGTTGAGCCGCGGTTCGTCGGAGGTCGTTTCTTGCTCAGTGCTCATCGCGCTTTTCCCTATGCAGTCGAAGCATGCAGTCGAAGCCGCCTAGCCTAATCCTTGCAGGATAAAAGACAAGCCGCAGGGCGGTCGGGCATGGCTATAATCGCTCCACGTTTTTACTCCTGTCACCACACGAGACCATCATGACTATTTCCCTGTACGCCGCTTCCGTTCCGGTTTTCCAGCAAATGCTCAATGCCCTGAGCAACAACCTGAGCAAGGCCGAAGCCCACGCTAGCGCGAAAAATATTGATCCGAACGCGTTCCTGCAAGCCCGTCTGTACCCGGACATGTTCCCGCTGGTGCGTCAGGTGCAGATCGCCGTCGATTTCGCCAAAGGTGTTTCGGCGCGTCTGGCTGAAGTCGAACTGCCGAAATACGATGACACCGAAACCACCTTCGCCGAACTGCAAGCGTTGATCGCCAAGGTTCTGGCTTTCATCGGCGAGATCAAACCCGAGCAGATCGACGGCAAGGAAGGCATCGAGATCGTTACCCGTCCAGGCACGCCTAAAGAGAAGCGCTTCACTGGCCAGGCTTACCTGCTGAGCTATGGTTTGCCGCAGTTCTTCTTCCACGTGACCACCGCTTACGCACTGCTGCGTCACAACGGCGTGGAAGTGGGCAAGCGCGATTACATGGGCGCGTTCTAAACCGCCCAGATACAAAAAAGCCCGCCAAGGTGTAAGCCTTGGCGGGCTTTTTCATTTTGCCTTCTGTAGGAGCCAGGCTTGCCGCGGAACCTGTGGGAGCGGGGGGGGGGGGGGGGGGGGGGGGGGGGGGTCCCAAAGACGGTGCGCTGAAACCCCCCCCGCGCGGACCCCCCCGCCC